>JBHJOF010000229.1:0-22322 GCA_050330055.1 Kiloniellales bacterium | reverse complement strand
GAAAGCGCATCGACCGATTGCTCGAACCCGAGCCAACCCTCCCGCCAAACCTCAACCAGTTGGCGCTACAATGGTCATGAAATTAAACCGGACAGCAGTGGCCTTCGCCGACCATGACGATCGGTGTGAACGAGCGCCACCCAGACAGCCGTGCGTCGAGCCCGACAATGACGGCTATAGCGTTCAGGTCGCAAACGCAGATTCAGCCCAACATCGCGGCGTTGCGGGTGGCAAGGCTGGCGGGCGACGGCGGCTCGGCCAGGCAGGTGACCGGCAGGCGTTCGCGGATCCAGTCGTGGAAGGCGCGCAGCATGACCTCCTGCTCCGACAGCAGGCCGCTGCCGTGGACGGCCGAGCGAAGGCCGCGCTGCACCGAGAGAATCAGCGCCTCGTCCTCGGCCTGGACCCGGTCGACCAGGCGCAAGCCGAGATAGCGCGCCGCGCGCATGGCGCGTCGATCGTCGGGCAGGGCGTAGCTGTGGCTACGCAGCAGCGTGCGGCCGGGGCCGAGCGGCAGGATCTGCAGATAGTCCACGCGGTCGGGATAGACGCCGAAGGAGACGCCCGGGAACTGCGGGAAGACGCTCCAGCGCCGCCGCAGCGCGGGCGGCAGGTGCTCGACCTCGGGCAGCAGGCGCTGATAGGCGCGGGCGCTCCAGTGCCGCGCCGGCTTGTCCCGGATCGGGTTGCTGAGCCGCGTCAGCCCGCCGTCGAGCGGCACGATCGCGGTATCGGCGCCGATCAGATCGTAAAGGCCCGGATGGCTGGTGGTGAAGTGATAGCTCTCCAGGTAGTTGTCCCAGACGATCTTCCAGTCGGCCGCCAGCTCGCGCTGCCAGAGTCTCTCGTAAGGCTGCAGCTCCTCGAAGCGGTAGGGCGCCAGCTCGGCGGCGAGCGGCGCCATGATCTCGGCGAGCGACGGCCCGCCGCCGCGCAGGCGGACATGGACGAAGCCGAGGAAGACCTCGAGCTCGATCGGCACCAGCCCATGGGTCTCGAAGTCCAGGCCGGGAAATGTCTCGGGCGCGGGCACGGCCTTCAGCCGGCCGTCGAGGTGATAGCTCCAGCCGTGATAGGTGCAGCGCAGCACGCCGGGGCAACTGCCGAAAGCCTCCTCGGCCAGGGCATGGGCGCGGTGCCGGCAGACGTTGTGGAAGGCACGCACCGCGTCATCCTCACCGCGCACCACGATGACGCGCTCGTCCAGCAGGTCGAGCGTCGCGTAGTCGCCGGGCCGCGGCAGGTTGCTGACGTGACAGACGAGCTGCCAGCTCGGCTGGAACAGCCGCTCGCGCTCGAGGGCATGCAGGGCGGCGTTGTCGTAGGTCCAGGCCGGCAGGCCGGTCCAAGGTGCCGCCCCAGTGGCGCCAGGGGTGGCGCCCGGGGTGGGGCCCAGGGTGGCGCCCGGGGTTTCGCTCGAGCCCGCGGGCTGCGGCTCGGTCGCGGCCGCTGTGCCGACAAGATCCAGCGCTGACTCGCCGGGCTTCGCCGGCATGGCGAAATGATGCGGGAAGATGCTGGCGAGGAAGGCGCGGCAGGAGCGCAGCGCGGCCGAGCGGTCGTAGTTCTCCGGCGTGAACAGCATCGACTGCCAGGCGCTGTCGATCATGCCCTCGACCGCGTGGGCGATCGCCTCGGCGTCGAGATGGCGGTAGCTGCCGTCGTCGATGATGCGCTGGCAGAGCGCCAGGGTCTGCTCGTAGTAGGCGGCGTCGCGATCGCCGCAGAGCTTGAGGTATTCCTCGCGCGCCCGCGCCTCGCTCCAGAAGGCGTGCCAGACCGCGATGCGATGGGGATCGGAGAGCTGCGGATCGAAGTTGACCTCGACCGCGGCCAGAAGCTGGGCCGCCGGGTCGGGGCCTGCCTCGATCAGGGCTCCATTCCAAGCCTGCTCGTACTCCTCCGCGACGTAGCGCAGGGTGGCGAGCAACAGGGCGTCCTTGCTGTTGAAATAGAAGCTGACGATGCCGGGCGACAGGCCGGCGATCTGGGTAACCTTGGACAGCGTGGTGTTGGAGAGGCCGAACTTGGCGATCGAGGCGATGGTCGCCTCGACGAGCTGCCGGCGGCGCTCGCCGCGCGGCACGCTGTTCTCTCGAGCAGCCTTCCCGGGGCCGGCTCTTTCGGAGCCGCCCGGGTCGAGCGGCTGATCACGCGTCAGCGGGCCCGCCATGGCGCGCGTCCCCTGGCTTGAGCAGGCTCCCCTGCACCGCCCGGGCGCCGGCCGGCCCGGCGCCCGTCACGATGCCTATGATCGTATCGGCGGCTTCTGCTAGAAGCCCGCCATGATCTCCTCGAAGTCACGATTGATCCGCGTGAGCAAATCGTCACTCTGCGTCGTCTGGAACACGCCGCGATCGAGGATATCGTTCGGACTGCGCGTCAGACCCAGCTCGGCGAGCGTCGCTTCGTCCACCAGGTCGAACGACTTGGCGTTGCTGTGGCCGTAGCCGAACTCGGTGATGACGTACTCACCCACTTCGGGCGAGATCATCGAATCGATCACGTCGTGCGCCTTGTCGTAGTTCGGCGCATCCTTGTGCAGCATGACGCCGCAGGCCCAAGTGAGCGCGCCTTCCTTCGGGTTGGCGAACTTGACCGGAACGCCCTCGGCCTTCAGTGCGGTCGCGGTGTCGTTCCAGGTCATGCCGGCCACCACCTCGCCGGAGGCGAGCGCCTGCTGCATGGTCGTCACGTCGCTGGTGTAGAGACGCACCAGCGGCTGCTGCTTGCGCAGCAGGGCATTGACCGTCTCGACGTCGTCGTCGCTGATGCTGTCGAAGTCGACGCCGGCCAGGATCGCCGCGCACCACCAGGCGTCGCCGGCCGAGCCGATGACCATCAGCTTGCCCTTGTAACGCTCGTCCCACAGCATGTCCCAGGACTCTTCCTGGCCCTGCAGGTCGAAGAGGTCGGTGCGATAGGTGATCGAGGTCTGGCCCCACTCGAAGGGCACGAAATACTGCTTGCCGTCTTTCTGCGCGGAATCGAGCACCTTCAGGCTCGGCACCACGTCGTTCCAGTTCGACAGCTTGCTGGTGTCGATCGGCTGGAACAGCCCGGTATCGACCCAGCGCGGGATGCTCTGGTTGCAGGGGTGGGCCACGTCGACCACATAGCCGGCCCGCATCTTGGTCAGTCCCTCTTCCGAGTCGCCGTAGGTGGCGAATTCCGGCGGCTCGCCGTGCTTGGCGGTATAGGGGCCGAAGAGCTCTGGAATGTCATAGCCGCCCCAGGTGAAATAGAGCGCCTGCCCCGCCGCCTGGGCCGGGCGCTTGATGACCGGCATCATGGCGACGGTGAGGCCGGCGGCACCGGCCAGCTCCAACATCTGGCGCCGCGACAGGCGGCGCTTGGTAAGCTCTCCCGACGAATTCCTGCTCCGCATGACTGTCTCCTCGAACGTTTGGCCTCGCTTTGTCTTGCTGTTGCCTGGCAAGGCCCTCCCATGGCTCGCGCTGAGCCTAGCACCGTTAAATGCCGGCCCAAAAGGACTTAAACGACTATTTAGTAACCCGGAACGACGTGAAATTCGAGGGCCCCCACACGCATAGGCCGAAAAACCTCCGCCGGCCCCGGCCACGGCGTGACCAGGGTCGCGGCCCCGTCAACCGGGCTTCCGCGCGCCGCGGCGACGTCGGAGCGCCCGGGCCGCCGCGTCTAGAAGCCGGCGATGATCTCCTCCCAGTCGCGATTGATCGCAGTGGTGATCTCGTCCGTCTGGGGAATGTAGAAAATGCCGCGGTTGATGACCTCCATCGGCTCCTTCGACAGGCCGAGCTCGGCCAGCTGCTCCTCGCTGACCCGGTCGAAGGACAGCAGGTTCGAATGGCCATAGCCGAACTCGGTAATGAGGTACTCGCCGGTGGCCGGGGCGATCAGCGAATCGATGATCTCGTAGGCCAGGTCCGGGTTGGGGGCATCCTTGTGAATGGCGGCGCCGCAGCACCAGGTGAGCGCCCCTTCCTTGGGATTGGCGAACTTCACCGACACGCCCTGCCCCATGAGATTGATCGGCGACTCGTTCCAGGTCATGGCGGCGACGATCTCGCCGGACGCGAGCGCCTGCTCGACCGAGGTGAGATCGCTGCTGTAGAGCCGGACCAGCGGCCGCTGCTGGCGCAGCAGGTCACCGACCTTCTTGATATCAGCCTCGGTCACATTCTCGAAATCGACGCCGGCATAGATGGCGGCGCACCACCAGGCGTCCTCTGCGGCGCCGATCATTGCGATCTTTCCGGCATAGCGCTCGTCCCAGAGCAGGCCCCAGGACTCCTCCTGGCCTTGCAGGTCGACCAGGTCGGTGCGATAGGTGATCGATGTCTGGCCCCAGTCGAACGGCACGAACCACTGCTTGCCGTCGGCTTGCGTGCCCGCCAGCTCTTTGAGCTTCGGAAAGACCCCACCCCAGAACTTCAGCCTGCTGGTGTCGATCGGCTGAATCAGTCCGGCGTCGCGCCAGCGTGGGATCTCGCCGCTGCAGGGATGTATCACGTCGACGATGAAGCCGGCGCGAAGCTTCTGAAAGGCCTCCTCGGCGTCGGCGAAGACCGGGAACTCCGGCGGCGCGCCGTGCTTGTCGATATAGGGGCCAAACAGCTCCGGAATGTCGTAGCCGCCCCAGGTGAAGTAGCTCGCCTGTGACGCGCCGGCCGGGCGGCGCAGCAGCGGCAGGGCGACCGCGGACAGTCCGACCGCGCCCAGGCCTTGCAGCATACGCCGGCGTGACGGCCGCCGCGCTGTGGTTGTGAAAGGTAGATGATTGCTCCGCATCGCTCGTCTCCCCGTGTGATCCTCGCTTGCGGACGCTCGCGCCTTGCCGGCGCTTGGCCGTCCGCGCTTCATGCAAGCCTAGCCCTCGCCCCCCAGTGCCGTCAAAGTCATTTGAACCGCCATCTGAGGGGCTTAGACTGCAGACGGCGAAGCGGTTGAGCGACTTGCGATGGACTTGTTCAAGCATCCGGAGAGATCAACGCTGTGAGCGAGAGCGGCGAGACGACAGGCCCGCATCAGGACGAGTACGACGAGGCCATGGTGGCCATGTTGGAGCTGGTCTGGGGCGAGGGCTTTCTGGCACCCGGCGGCGCCGACACCGTGCGCCAGACGGTCGCCGGACTCGATCTGAAGGACAAGCTGGTGCTCGACATCGGCTGCGGCATCGGCGGTGGCGACCTGGTGCTGGCCGGCGAGCTGGGCGCCCGGGTCATCGGTACCGACCTGGAAGCACCGCTGCTCGCCCGCGCGCGGCGCTACGCCGAAGCCGCCGGGCTCGTAGGCCGCATCGAGTTCCGCCAGGTCGAGCCCGGACCCCTCGCCTTCCCCGATGCCAGCGTCGATGTGGTCTACAGCAGCGGCTGCTTCACCCAGGTCGAGGACAAGGCCGGCATGTTCGCCGAGGTGTTCCGCGTGCTGCGGCCCGGCGGCGCCTTCCGCGTCTACGACTGGATGAAGGGACCGGGCCCCTACAGCGCCGACATGCGGCGCTGGTTCGAGGTCGAGGGCCTGACCTATGCCATGGATACCCTGGAGAACCACGGCCGGCTCCTGCGCGAGGCCGGCTTCATCGAGAACGCGCTGAGCGACGACGGCGGCTGGTACCGCGACTGCTGCCGGGCCGAATACGAGCGCATGCAAGGGCCGCTGCGGGCGCGCATGCGCGAGCTGCTGGGGTCCGACAAGGAAGCCCATTTCCTCGAGAACTGGCGCGTCATGCTGGCGGTGCTGGAGAAGGGCGAGCTGCGTCCCGGCTTCTACCGCGCGTGCAGGCCCGGCTAGAGCGTCTCCCAGGCGACCGGGTGCAGATTCATTCCCGCCCACGCCGACGCGCGGGCCCGTTTCACCCTCACCCTCCCAACGCTTCGCGTTGGGCCCCTCCCTCTCCCCTCAAGGGAGAGGGAATTCAAGCGCGCGGGTTTATTCCCCTCGCCCTCGAGGGGAGAGGGAGGGGCCCGCGCGACCGAAGGGCGCGTGGGAGGGTGAGGGTGGCAACGGGGCCCATCGCGGACGCGATGGAGCGCGGCGCAAGCCCTGGCTAAGGATTGGCTGAAACAGCTCTCGATCAGCAGCGCACCAGGGCCAGCAGCGCCACAGCGAGGCCCTGTCGCTGGCAAGACACTTACGGAGCGAGCTTCTCGTCACCGAGCACGGAGTGGATGGCCTTCGCCAGCTCCTCGGCCGTATAGGGCTTGCGGATCAGGCGGATCTCCTGGGCCAACGCGTCGTCCTCGGCGCCGTTCGTCCCCGCGCCGTTGGCCTTGGCGGCACGACCGCCCGGGCCGACCGGCTGGGCGTACGCGGAGGCGAAGAGCACCTTGAGCCCGGGATGGCGCTCGCGCGCCGTACGTGCCAGATCGCGGCCGTTCAGCCCGCCGGGTATGACGATGTCGGTGAACAGCAGGTCGATGTCAGGCTCGGCATCGAGAATGGCGAGCGATTCCGGGCCGTCCTTGGCCTCCAGGGTACGGAAACCAAGCCGCCGCAGCATGCTTACGGCGACCCGCCGGACCGCCCCTTCGTCCTCGGTCACCAGGATTACGCGGCCGTCGCATTGCGCCCGGCGCGCAGCTTGCGTGGGAGCTGGGCGGCGCTCCTGAGGCGCGTCCGCGCGCGGCAGATAGATGGTGATCCTGGTGCCCCTGCCGGGCCTGCTGTCGAGCTCGACGTGGCCGCCCGACTGGTTGATGAAGCCGTAGACCATGCTGAGGCCGAGTCCGGTGCCCGCCCCCGCCTCCTTGGTAGTGAAGAAGGGATCGAAGGCCCGCTTGGCGACGTCCTCCGACATGCCGACGCCGCTATCCTCGACCACCAGCTTCACGTAGCGGCCCGGCTGCAGGTCGGGACGGTGCCGGGCATGGCGGCAGTCGAGGCGCGCGTTCTGCACCGTGATCGACAGCACGCCGCCCTGCGGCATGGCGTCGCGCGCATTGACGGCCAGATTGAGAATGGCGTTCTGGAGCTGGTGCGGATCGATCAGCGCGGGCTGCAGATTTGACCCGAAGGCAGTCTTGATCTCGATGTCCGCACCCAGGGTGCGTTCGATGAAGCGGATCCAGTCGGTGACCAGGGCCGCCATGTCGACCGCCTGCGGCTGCAGCGGTTGCTGGCGCGAAAAGGCGAGCAGCCGGCCGGTCAGCTCGGCACCGGCGGCAGCGGCGGCCTTGACGGACTCGAGCATGGCCGCCACCGGGCTGTCCTCGCCCAGGTCCTCTTCGATCAGTTCGAGGTTGCCGCGGACCACGAAGAGCAGATTGTTGAAGTCGTGCGCGATGCCGCCCGTCAGGTCGCCGATCGCCGTCATCTTCTGCGCCTGGTAGAGCTGCTGCTCGAGCGCCTTGCGCTCGCTGATGTCGCGGATGAAGAGCTGATAGGCGACACGGCCCTGCCAGTCGATCTGCGACGAGGTGAACTCGGCCGTAAAGACCGTACCGTCGAGGCGGAAGCAGGCGATCTCGTCGAGCTCGACGGGCGTCATCCAGGGAGCTGGCGGCGCGCCGCGGCCTTCGGAGACCTTCTGGAAGTCGGACGACAGCAGGACGGACGCCGCCTTGCCCCGGATCTGCGAAGGGTCGCTCGCGCCGAAGGTCAGCTGCGCCTGCGGATTGGCGAACACGATCTCGCCGTTGCTGACCACGAGAATCGCCTCCGGCGCCCGCTCCACCACCTCGCGATAGCGCTGCTCGCTCTCTCGCAGTGCCTGCTCGGCCTCGCGGATCGGCGTGATGTCCTGGACGGTGCCGAAGGTGCGTACCAAGCGTCCCTGCTCGTCGAGCTCCGGCTCTCCCATCTCCCGCCAGTGCCAGTAGCGGCCGTGGCTGTCCGCCACCCGGTAGTCGACCACATAGGGTTTCCCGGCTTTCACGGCATCGCCGATGATGGCGTCGTAGGCCGCCCGATCATCGGGATGAAGGTGCTTCAGGACGCCTTCCTGGGTGGCGCGCGAGTGCATGAACTCCTCGACCGACAGGTCGAGAAGCTGGGCCAGTTCCTCCGAGCAGTAGGCGCAACGCTCCTCGATCTCGTCCCAGATGAAGACCCCGACGCGCGCCATGACCTGGGCATGACGCAGATGGGCTTCGCTCTCCCGCAAGGCCTCTTCGCGCTGCTTCAGCTCGGTGATGTCCTGGACCGTCCCCAGGGTCCGGACCAGGCGTCCGCGGTCGTCGAACTCGGGCTCGCCCACTTCCCGCCAGTGCCAGTAATGCCCGAGCTTGTCGGCCACGCGGTACTCGATCGTGTAGGACCGCCCGGCCTGCACGGCCTCCGTCGTGACCCTGTCGAAGCGCTCGCGGTCGTCAGGGTGGAACGATTCCAGCAGCAGCTCGTAGGAACCCTGCTGCGCCAGCACCTCGTCGACGGTCATGTCGCGCAGCTTGGCCGCTTCCTCCGACAGGTAGAGATAACGCTCTTCGACCTCGTCCCAGATGAAGACGCCGATGCGGACCATGGACTGGGCCTGGCGCAGCAGGGCCTGGCGCTCTTTCAGCGCCTCTTCGCGGGCCTTGAGCTCGGAGATGTCGGTCGCGGTCACGACTTTCCAGCCGTTGACCAGACGATGCTCGTGCACGCGATTCCAGCGGCCGCAACGCAGGCGTACCTCGAAGGACGCCTCCGGGCTTTGCGAGATCCGCAAACGCCGCGCCACCCAGTCCTCGGCCGTCTGATCGGGGCCCAGGTCGACGCAGTACTGGCCGATCGCCAGCACCACCTCCTCGAGCTTGACGCCGGGCACCAGCATGTCGGCGATCGGCGCCAGATCTTCCCGATAGCGGCTGTTGCACAGCACCATGCGGTCGTGCGCGTCGAAGATGACGAAGCCGTCCGCCAGGGCCTCGATGGCACTGGCCAGGATCACCCGGTTGCGCTCCGCCTCCGCCTCGGCGCGGACCCGGTCGCTGAGGTCGACGATAATGCCGAAAACCGCCTCGACCTCGCCGTCCTCGCCGAAGAAGGGCACATAGCTGTTGGCCAGGTGACGCAGCCGGCCGTCGCCGGTGACCAGCGGCACCTCGAAGCTGGTGGCCTGCCCGGAAAGGGCCTGGCGCAGCCGCGGTTCGACCAGGCGGAAGCCGGAGGTGCCCAGAACGTCGGCGGCGTGCCGGCCGACCGCCTCGGATGGCGGGCGGCCGTACCAATCCTCGAAGGTCTTGTTGACGAAGCGGTAGCACAGGTCGCGACCGACCTCGACGATCAGCACCGGCAGGTTGTCGGCAATCAGGCGGATCTGCGCCTCGCTCTGGCGCAGTGCCTCTTCCGTACGCTTGCGCTCGGCGATCTCGTCGCGCAGGGCCTGGTTCGCGGCGCGCAGCGCAGCGGTGCGCTCCTGGACGCGTTGCTCGAGCTCGTCGCGAGCCTGGCGCAGCGCTTCCTCGGCCCGTTTCCGTTCCGTGATGTCCTGCAGCGTGCCGGTCTGCTCGACCACACGGCCGGCCTCGTCGAACAGCGGCTCGCCGATCTCCAGCACGTGGCGCACGTTGCCGTCCGGCCGCACGATGCGGTACTCGATCTCGAAGGGGATCGCCTCCCGTTCAAAGCGCTTGAAGGCCGCGGCCACGCGCTCACGCTCGTCGGGATGGACGCAGTCGTTGGAGTCGTTGGCGAGCAGCTCGGCGATCGAGTCCATGTCGACGCCGTGGATCCGGGCGTATTCCTCGGAGCAGGAGATCAAGGCCCGGCGCTCCACCGACCAGCGCCAGTTGCCGATCGTCGCCTGGCGCTGAGCTCGGGCCAGTGCTTCCTGGCTCTCGCGGAGTGCACGCTCTGCGTTCTTGCGCTCGGTGATGTCCTGCACAAAGCCGATCGAGCGCAGGCCGCGGCCCCTCTCGTCACGGATGTATTCCGCGGCTTCGCGCACCTCCCGCAAGACGCCGTCGCGACCGAGCAGGCGGTACTCGAGATCGAAGCGCTCGGTCTCGCCGGCGCGCGCGGCATCTGCGGCCTTGCGGTAGCGCGCCCGATCATCGGGGTGCACGAAGCTGAGGTCGCCCTCAATCGAACCCGCAACCGCCAGGTACTGCGCCGGCGAGACGCCGTGCAGCCGGGCGAGCTCGCCCGAGCAGTAGAGGCAGCGGTCCTCGACCTCGTCCCATTCCCAGTGTCCGAGCAGCGCCAGGGCCTCGGTTCGCCGGTACAGGCTGTCGGCCTTGCGCAGCGCGGATTCGGCCCGCTTCAGCGCCGAGATGTCGGTGGCGAAGCCGCCAACGCCGATGATCTCGCCGGCGGCATCGCGCACCGGGAACTTGAGCACGAGCACCGCCTCGTCCCTGCCGCCAGAGCACGCGATCTCGCGCGTCAGCATGCTGCCGCTTTCGATGACCGCGCGATCATGGGCCTCGACCGCCGCGGCGATCTCCGGATCGTAGATGTCGCAGGCGGTTTTACCCAGCGCTCCGCCGGGCGGCAGGCCACAAAGCTCCTCCGCAAAGCGATTGAACAGCAGATAGCGGCCGTTCAGGTCCTTCATGCCGATTTTCGTCGGCACATCGTCCATTAAGGCCTGCAGCACGGCCGGGCCGTCGCCCAGGACGCCCAGGCGGGCTGTTGCGCCGCCAGCCGCGGCGGCCGCGCCTCGGCGCAGGCGGTCGCGCTCGTCCCGCAGCCGCTGGCACTCGGTCTCCAGCGCCTTGATCCTGGCGCGCAGCGCCCGCAGCTCGCCCCGGCCGGGGTCCTGCTCTCTCTTCAGCCTGCCTTTGGATCTTGCCATCGGGGTCAATGCCGCCTGCTGTCCTGGCTCGCCTACCACTCACGTCGCCGGCCGCTCACGCCGCTGCGCCGCCGCGCCGCCGCGGCCCTCCCTCCGGCCGGGCAGCCTGGCCGGATTGTACCTAATCCTCGCAGCCCGAGCGCCGCTTCAGTTATAACCCTTTTGCGATGAGCAAAATGCCATAGAGTAATAATGTGGGCTAGCCACATGGAAGGCGAGTGTCGAGCAAGCAATGGTTCTCGCGGTCCGCCGCGCGAGAGAGTGATCGTGGTCACACTCGAAAGTCATCGACTATGAACAAGTCGGCCTGTCTCGAATGGTTAAAAGCGCGAGCAGGAGACACCCTATGCATTTGGTCGTAGCCGACGATCACCGCCTCGTCCTCGACGCGCTGAAGCTGTACCTGACCAAGCTGCGCAGCGACATCATGGTGAGCGAGGCGACCAGCCTCGACGAGGCCTTGCGCAAGCTGGAGGCGGCCGACGACGTCGACCTGGTTCTGCTCGACCTGCAGATGCCCGGCATGAATGGCCTGGAGGGACTGGCCACCATGAAGCGCCGCTTCCCGACACTGCCGGTCGTGATGCTGTCGGGCGTGGCCGATGCCGCCCAGGTGCGCGCTGCTTTGGACCAGGGGGCCGCCGGTTTCATTCCCAAGGGGCTGAGCGGCAGGACCATGCTGAAGGCACTGGAGCTGGTGCTGTCCGGCGAGGTCTTCGTGCCTTCCATGGCGCCGGACGAAGCGGACCGGGAGCAGTCGGGCCAAGGCAGCGCGGGACAGGGGGGCCGCGCCTCGCCACCGCCGGGCGGCTTCCCGCCCGACAATCCCTTGAGCCAGCTCACCCCGCGCGAGAGCGAGGTGCTCGGCCTGCTGGTCAAGGGCTTCCCGAACAAGGAGATCGCCCGCGCGCTCGGCCTCAAGGACTCGACGGCCGCCTTCTACCTGAAGAACGTGTTCAAGAAGATCGAGGTCAGCAGCCGCACCGAGGCGGTGATCAAGGCGCTCAAGCTGGGCTGGACGCTGTGAGCGGGCGGTGACGGCCCCAACGAGCCCGCCTCAGGCCGCCTTGCGGGCGATCAGGGTATAGCTCATCGGCAGGCGCGGGCCCTGCGTCTCGACGTTGTAGTAAGTGTTGGAGATGTGCTCGGGCCGCTCGACGAAGTGCTCGATCGCCAGCCCGCTGTCGAGGCAGGCGGTGACGATGTCCGACAGCTTGTGCAGGAAGCAGTAGTTGGGCTTGGCCTCGTAGGCGCCGTGCCCGTAGTAGTCCAGCCCGTCGCTGTCGACGAAGGGCGCCTCGCGGAAGTAGGAGCTCTCCCAGACCACCGGATCGTCGGCCTTGCCGGGTGCAATCATCTGCACGATCGGATGCTCCTCGTAGATGAGGAACTGGCCGCCGGGGGCCAGCAGACGCGCCGGCACCGCCATGAAGGCGCCGAGGTCGGGCATCCAGGACAGCACGCCGATGGTGATGAAGACCAGGTCGAAGGCCCCGTCGTACTCGGCCGGGATGGCGTGCACGTCGCCGCAGACGAAATCGCAGTCGATGCCGCCCGCCGCCGCCAGCTCGCGCGCCTGGGCGATGAAGCCCTCGGCCTGCTCGAACCCGACGCAGCGTCCGGCGCCCATGTTCTTGACCGACAGCAGCTCGCGCCCGTTGTTGCAGCAGAGCTGGGCCATGGCCTTGCCGGCGACGCCAATCTCGTTCAGGACCGCGGTCTCGATCTCGCCGAACCAGCTGTGGCCGGGCCGGCGGAAGGCCTCCAGCAGCCGCGCCTGGTTCTGGCTGCGGTGCAGCGGCGCCACCTCCTCCCAGGCCGCGCGGTTGGCGGCGACGTAGTCCTCGCGCTTCATTGTCACTACTCCAGGCCTGGCAAGAACCGTCCGGCGAAGGTCCTCGCCGAGCCGCTCCTTATGGGCGATAGCAGGGGCAGATCACAAGTCCCTGAAGGCCCGGCCCCGCCGCGGCGCCAGTTGGCGCTTCCCTTGCCGGCGGAATCTGGCAGTCTGGCGGCCATGCGGAGAGCCCTCATCGCCGTTACGGCCGTGCTGCTGCTGGTCGCGATCGCCGCCTTCGCCTTCTGGGCGGACCGCGCGACGCTCGAACCGGCGGCATCCGCCTCCACGAGCGAGCCCGACGGACAGCCGGGCAGCACGAGCTGCACGAGCTGCACGCTACGCCACCAGCGCCTTTCCGAGCCGAAGGACTGAGCCTGTCCCCCGGCCGCGGCATCGCAGGCCGGAGCGGCCAGCCCTAAACGACCAGCCCCGCCGACCTGGAAGGGCGACGGGGCTGAATCCTCAAGATCGCTCGGCGAAATCCGGACCCATTCCCGATACGGTGGCTCGGATCCGTCGAGGGACTTGAGCGGGGGGCACGATCAGATATAGCGCGTAAAGCCGCCGTTAGGAGTGACGAGTGTCACAAGCACCGCAGAATCGGCCGGATCAACCCTGGGTCGATCCACTGCCGGCCCTGTTTCCGCAGAGTCACATCGGCCGTGGCGCCTGACGCGCCGCGCCTGCGGCCGCATGGCGCCTGGAAACCGCGTTGGCCGGCTCAGCGGCGGCCGAGACCGATCTTCTTGGCCAGCCGGGACCGCTGCTTGGCGTAGTTCGGCGCCACCATGGGATAGTCGGCCGGCAGGCCCCAGCGCTCCCGGTAGTCGGACGGCGAGAGGTTGTAGGCCGTGCGCAGGTGGCGCTTCAGCATCTTCAGCTTCTTGCCGTCCTCCAGGCAAACCAGATACTCGGGCGTCACGGACTTGCGGATGGCGACCGCGGGCTTGCGGTTGCCGGGCGAAGCAGGCTGCGGCGCATTGATGGAGCGGAAGGTATCCGCCACCGAGCGGATCAGTACCGGCAGATCGTTCGCAGACACCGAGTTGTTGGCCACGAAGCTCGAGACCACCTTGGTCGTGTTCTGCATCAAGTCGTGACCGGCCATCTCACCCAGCTCCGCAGGGACAGTCCCGTTGTCCGCGCCATTTCCCGCCGTTGCTCGCTTAACCATACTAGCCCCCTTACTTCTGCATATCCCACCCGAGCGAACGATATACCATCTCCGCCTAGAAGAAATCAAATAAAATAAAAATTGAAATTACGACTCGGGCCCCGACTAGTTGGCCTTTTCCTGGCCAGGAACCAGCCATCGGCGCGCACAAGCCACCGCTCCTTCCGCGATATTGGCTGGTTGCGGCGCTGGTTCGCAGCGATCAGAGGCGAGAAGGCAGGAGGCCCATTCGCACACAGCCGAACGCGGCCGGCCGCTCGGGGCCGCCCGACCAAGGAGGCGATGAAGGCTAAAGGGGGGTCAGGGCGCTTTTACGCGCAGCCCTCAGATGAGGGTGATGACCAGGGAGAAGAGTACGGCTGAGGCCACGAAGGCCATGCCCAGCTTGTTGAAGGCGCTCATTGCACTGCGCTCCTCGCGACGGGAAACGCCCACCATCGGGCCAATTCCTTAGTAAACATATGCCTTCCGGGGTGCCGATCCCAATTCCCATTCCGCAGGGCAGCCCGTCGCCCGCCGCATGACCGTCCCAGCCCAACCAATGGGGCCCGACCAATGGGGCCCGACAAAGAAGCAGGGTAACCCGCGGCTCAGGCGCGGGCGGCCAGCAGAGCCGCGGCCAGCTCGGCGAAGCCGGCCCCGGCGCGCGCCTCGGTGACGTAGGCCGGCGCAGCGGTTAGTCGGTTGGCGAAGTCGCGCACGTTGGCCACCCCGACCGCATGCGGAAAGAAGGCGAACATCGGCGCGTCGTTCGGCGAATCGCCGGCGAAGACGAAGGATTCGCGCGCGGCGTCGAGATCGATGCCGAAGCATTCGCCGAGCATGATGCGGGTCATGCTCAGCTTGTCATAGTGACCGAACCAGCCGTTGACGTGGATCGAGCTGACCTTGGCAGTGGCCCCGGCCGCCTCGAAGAGCGCCACGATGCGGTCGACCGCGGCGTCGGGCAGGCGCGGCACGTCCTCGCAAAAGTCGATCGCCAAGTCGGCCTCGCGGTAGTGCTGATCCGAGGCGACGGCGGTGCCGGGCACGGCTGCCAGGATCTCGGCGCGCAGCGCCTCGAGGCGCTGGCGATGCAGCGCGCGCTCGGCGTCGTCCACCATGAAGCGGCGCAGCAGCTTGCGCGCGACCGGGTCGTAGCGGAAATAGAAGGCGCCGTTCTCGCCCACCACCGCGTCGACCGGCCACATGCGCGCGATGTGATCGCACCAGCCGGCCGGGCGGCCGGTGATCGGCACCACCAGCAAACCGGCCCGCTGCAGGCGCTCGAGCGCGCCGTAGGCCTCGGCGGTCAGCCTGCCCTCGGTAGTGAGCGTGTCGTCAATGTCGGCGAAGACGCCGCGCAGCCCGGCCAGGGCGGCGCGCGGAAAGGCGGAAAGCGGCTGCATGGCGCGGCTCAAACGTGCTCCACCGCAGGGCGCGCCGCAGGGGCGCTGAAGAGCGCACAGATGATCCTTGCCTCCTTGCATCGCCGCCGCATGCCTGAGTCCCTTGCAACTTGCCCGGCCTTGGCACGAACTGGCCCGTCAACTTGGCAAGTCTAACAATTGATGTTGCAAGGACCATAGGGGAATCCCTACCCTTTGCCAAACAGCGCAAGCGCACACAATGGGCGGGCGCCGAGGTGCCGCCCAAAATGGGGCAGGATCGGGGAGACTGGGACAGGGAGACAGAGGCATGGCGGCGAACGACCGCATCAGCAACTTCGTCAAGGACCTGAAGGCCAAGGACATCCGCTATGTCCGCTTCGAGCTGCCCGACCTGCACGGCGTGAGCCGGCTGAAGGTGGTGCCGGTCGACAAGGTCGAGGGCTACGCGCGCAACGGCCTCAACATGTACGGCGGCGTGCTGGCGCTCGACACGGCCTCGTCGGTGGTGCCCGGCACCGGCCTCAACGAGGAGGTGGCCTACTCGGACCAGCAGCTGATCCCCGATCTCGACACGCTGCAGGTCGTGCCCTGGCTACCCAACACCGCGAAGGTGATCTGCGACGGCCAATGGGCGCCGGGAAAGCCGATCGCGGCGGCGCCGCGGGCCGTGCTGCGCCGGCTGCTCGACGAGGCCGCCGACATGGGTTTCGAGGTCATGATGGGGCACGAGTTCGAGTTCTATCTGCTCGACCCGGAGACCCGCAAGCCGCTGTTCGGCGGCGTACACATCTTCAACCACCTGCGCAATCAGTACGTCCCCTTCCTGGACGGCGTGCTCGACGACCTGCGGGACATCGGCGTCGACGTGATCACCCACAACTGCGAGTACTCGCCGTCGCAGTTCGAGACCAACTTCGGCCCGGCCGTCGGCCTGGCCGGCGCCGACAAGGCCTTCACCTTCAAGAACGCGATGAAGGAGCTGGCGCACCGGGCCGGCTATCTGGCCACCTTCATGTCGAAGCCGGCGAACGACATGGCCGGCTGCGGCTGCCACGTGCACATGAGCCTGATCGACAGGAAGAGCGGCCGGAACGCCTTCGCCGACACCATGGCCAAGGACGCCATGCCCGACCTGCTGCGATCCTTCACGCAAGGCCAGCTCGACCACGCGCGGGCCATGGCGCCGCTGATCGGGCCGACGCCGAACTGCTACCGCCGGCTCAAGCCGCACACCTTCGCGCCCTCGAACATCTCCTGGGGCAAGGAGGACCGCAGCGCCTTCGTGCGCATGAAGCACCTGGGCGCGCCGGGAGCCCACATCGAGATGCGCGCCGGCTCGGGCCTGAGCAATCCCTACATCTCGGCCGCGGCGGTGCTGGCCGCCGGCCTGCTCGGCATCAGGGCCAAGAGCAAGCTGCAGCCGCCAGTCGAGGGCCCGAGCGAGGACAACCCCGACCTGCCCAAGCTGCCGCGGACCTTGGACGAGGCGCTCGACGGCCTGGTCGCCGACAAGGCCATGCGCGACATGCTGGGCAAGGACTTCGTGCACGTCTTCACCACGGTCAAGCGCTACGAGCTCGCCCGCTTCCACGACGCCGTCACCGAGTGGGAGCACAACGAGTACATGGAGGTCTATTGAGGGGGGGCGTCGGCGCCACAGCCGACAGCATAGGCAGGTAGTTTCACAACGCACATGCACACACCACTGTCGTCCCGGGGCTTGTCCCCGGGACCCAATGGCGCTAGCTCAGGGCGGTTTCCTACTTGGCTAATAGCCTGGAAGGTGCAGCCGATCGAGTGCGAAAATCCTGAGTCGGACGATTTTTGAGACCGTTTGAACGGATAGGTCATTGGGTCCCGGCACCAAGTGCCGGGACGACAGCCGAGCGTGTGGCACGCGCTACAGCCAGCCCTCTTCCAGCGGATAGCTCGACAGCAGCTCGGCGCCGTCCCTGGTGATCAGGACCTGCTCCTCCAGCTTGACGCCCTCGCGCCCGCCGGCTTCGCCGATGAAGGATTCGACGCAGAGCGTCATGCCCTCCTCGAGGACGCCATCGTAGCCCTTGGCCGGGAAGTCGGCGGCGTGCTTGAGCGAGGGATACTCGTCGGCCAGGCCGACGCCATGGATCAGGCTCGGATAACGGTTCGAGAGGTATTGCTCGGGGATCGGCCAGGCCTGCTCGGAGACCTCGCGGAAGGACTTGCCGGCCTTGAGGATCGCGCGGTTGTGCTGGATCTGCTCGTAGGCGACGGCATAGAGCCGGCGCTGGGCGTCGCCCGGCCTGTCGCCGCAGATCCAGGAGCGCGAGATGTCGGCGCAGTAGCCGTAGGGGCCGATCAGGTCGGTGTCGAAGGACACCATATCGCCGCGCTCGATCGGCCGCATGGAGCATTCGCGGAACCAGGGATTGGTGCGCGGCCCGGACGACAGCAGGCGGGTCTCGATCCACTCGCCGCCGAGCCGGATGTTGGCCTCGTGCAGCCTGGCCCAGAGCGCGTTCTCGGTGATGCCGGGCGCCAGCGCCTCCTGCATCGCCCGCATGCCGGCTTCGCAGACGGCGATCGCCTGGCGCATCAGCACCAGCTCCTCCGGCGACTTGACGGCGCGGGCATGCTCGGTGACCGCAAGGCCGTCGAGCAGCTCGATGCCGTGGGCGCGGATCGCGTCGCAGCCCAGGTGCGACAGGCGATCGACTGCCAGGCGCTTGTTGCCGCCGCCGTGCTGCCGCATCAGCGCGCCGATCTGATCCCCGAACTGCCTGGCGCGATCCTCGGCGTGCGGGCCGGCGGTGAAGTAGTAGAAGGACGGCATGACCCGGTAGTCGTCGACCGTCGGCAGGCCCTCGGCCAGGTGCGGCAGCCTGGCGTAGTCGAACAGCACCACCGGCCCCTCGGTGGCGATAAAGACGCAGCGCGTCTCGTAGTGGGCGCACCAGATCTGCATGTTGGTGGCGTCGGTGGCGTAGCGGCAGTTGACCTGATCGAACAGCAACAGGCCGGCTACGTCGCGCCGCTTCAATTCCTGGCGCAGCCGCCCCAGGCGATAGAGCCGCACCCGGTCGAGATCGACCGGCGGCTCGCTGTACTCCATGGCGCCGTGCTGGCGCGGCTGGTTGGGCGTGGCGGCGGCTTTGGGCTGGGTCATGCGCGGTATCCTGCAGAGACCGCCATTCTTCGTCAGCCGGCCGGCAAGGGCCATCGCAAAGTCGGCCTGCGCTGGCCTGGGCGCGCCGTGGGGCGACGAAGCGGCACCGTCGTCGCGCTCCTCATGCTTCGACAAGCTCAGCATGAGGTTGTGATACCGCGCTGCCTTCGACCTCATCCTGAGCCTGTCGAAGGATGAGGAATGCGGTGCCAATCCAACCGCCGCCCCCCTAAGCCACGTGCAGCGTCACCCCCGCCTTCTTGAGTCCGTTGGCGATCGTCGCGGGCGGGCGGGCGTCGGTGACGATCTCGTCGACGTGGCCGAGCGGGCAGACTACCTCGAGCAGGCGCAGGTCGAACTTGCCGTGGTCGATCAGCAGCATGCGGCGCTCGGCGCGCTCGATCATCTTGCGCTTGACCCAGGTGGCCGCTGAATCGACGTCCATGACCTCCTTGGCGGTCAGGCCGCCGGCGCCGATGATCGCCCGGTTGGCGTGATAGCGCTCGAGAAAGTCGGTCACCTCCGGGCCATAGACGCCGTGCTCGCGGCCGCTGTAGGTGCCGGGGCAGAGAATCACTCGCGCCGCCTCGCTGGCGCCCAGCGCCGTGGCGACGCCGAGGCTGTTGGTGATGACGGTGGCGGTGGTGCCCTCGACCGCCAGACGGCGGGCGAAGTGGGTGGTGGTCGAGCCGGAATCGACCATCAGCACCTCGTCCGGCTCGATCAGGGCGGCGGCGCAGCGCGCGATACGCTCGCGCTCCTCGACCATGGCGCTGCCGCGCTCGTGCACCGCCGGCTCGCGCCCCATCGAGGTGGCCGCGGCGCCGCCATAGGTGCGGTTGACCAGGCCGCGGCCGCTCAGCTCGTCGATGTCGCGGCGCACCGTCTCGGTCGAGACGCGGAACTCCTCGGCCAGGGTCGAGATGCGCACCGTGGGGTTGGCGCGCAGCTCGGCGATGATGCGGCGGTGGCGCTCCTGCTTGCCCGGCCGTTTGTCCATCGGGCCTCCTCTTTACTCCGCAGCGCTGGTGAGCGCGTGCAGGCGGTGGTCGAGTGGCGCCAGCACGCGCTGCGCCTCGCGGTAGACCTCGAAGAGCTCACTATAGAAGGCGTGGCGCGCCGGGTCCGGCCGGGTCTGCTCGACGATGGTGACGCAGCGCTCGACCGCGGCGCGCGGCGTCTCGAAGAGGCCGACGCCGACGCCGGCGACCAGCGCCGCCCCGAAGGAGGCGTCGCCGCAGGCCGGCAGCATCACCTCCATGCCGATCACGTCGGCAATGATCTGGCGCCACAGCGCACTGCGCGCGCCGCCACCGATCAGGCGGAAGTTCTCGTAGACCAGCCCCTTGTCCCGCGCCGCGTCGAGGCAGTCGCGCAGCGAGAAGGCGATGCCCTCGTAGAGCGCGCGGGCCATGTGGCGCCGATCGTGGCGCATCGTAAGGCCGATGAAGTCGGCGCGCAGCAACGGGTCCCAGTGCGGCGCCCGCTCGCCCTGCAGGTAGGGATGGAAGATCAGGCCCCCGCTGCCGGTCGGCACCGCGCCCGCCATGCGGTCCATGGCCTCGAACAGCGCGCCACCGTCTCCCGGGGCGTCCTCGCCGCCGCCTTCCAGCGGCCCGTAGAAGCCGTCGCGCAGCCAGCGGTGCGCCGAGGCGCAGGAGTTGGTGCCGGTCGCGGTGTAGTACATGCCCGGCATGATGTGCGGATAGCAGGAGATCGGCGGATGCACGGCCGCGTGGTCGGTGGCGAGATAGACGACGCCGGCGGTGGCCAGCTTGATCGCCCCCTGCCCCGGCTCGATCGCGCCGACGCCGTAGAGCTCGACCGTGGTGTCGTTGCTGCCGCAGACCACGGGCGTGCCTGCGGCCAGGCCGCTGTCGGCGGCGGCCTGCGCCGTCACCGCGCCGACCACCTCGGTCGGCCCGGCCAGCGGCGGCAGCGTCTCCATCGGCCAGCCGATGAGGCCGCAGAGCTCGGGCGACCAGTCGCGCGTCGTGCCGTCGGCCATGAGGGCGCCGACCGCGTCGCTGAAGTCGCTGTGCCAGTCCCCGGTCACGCGGTAGCGCAGATAGTCCTTGGAAAGAAAGAGGCGCGCCACGCGGGCCGCCGCGACCGGCTCGTGGCGCTGCAGCCAGAAGAGCTGCGCCAGAGTCCAGGTCGGGTTGATGCGGTTTAGACCGGTCGCGATGATCCGCTCGCCGGCCCGCTCGTGCAGCTCGCGCGCCTCGGCGCTGCTGCGCTGGTCGCTCCAAAGGATGGCTGGGCGGATCACCCGCCCCTCGCCGTCGAGCAGCACCTGGATGTGCGCGCCGCCGCTGATCGCGATCGCCGCCAGCTCCTTGGACGCCACGCCGGCCGCGGTGAGCGCCGCCGGAACGGCTTGGCAGAAGGCGGCGTACCAGTCCTCCGGGTCCTGCTCGGCCCAGCCGTGCCTTGGGCTTGCCGTGCGGATCGGCTGCGCGGCCTCGCCGACGACGCGGCCCTCGCCCGTCACCACCGATGCCTTGAGGCTTCCGGCGCCGAGATCGACGCCCAGCAGTCTGGCCCCGCGCTGGCTCATCCGGCTGCCGTCTCTCCGCCTATCCGCCGCCTACCCGCTATTGCCCGCCACCTGTTGCGTCACGGGGTCAGATCGATACAGCCTGGCGACGAAGCCGTCCAGCAGGCCGGCGTCACCCGCCAGATCGAGCGCGGTGTAGCGGTTGCGGATGAAGCGGGCGTGGGCGACCGCGTCCGCGTAGAGTGCGTCGGGCCAGCCGAGCTGCTCCGGGCCGAGCGGCGCCCCGGCACGCACCAGCACGCCCTGCAGGAGGTTCGCCGGCAGCGCCACGGAGGCCAGGCGCTCGGCGATTTGCGGCCAACCCGCCAGGCGGTCATTGAGGCGCTCGGCCGCCGCACCATCGAGCCGCTTCCTGCCGAACTCGGTCCAGCAATCCTCGCCCAGGCAAGCGCCGAAATGTTCGAGCAGTCTGCCGCGTCCAACCGACGAGGCGGCGACCCTGAGCGAGCGCCGATCCAGCAGTTCCTCGTGCAGACGCGCCATGGTCAGCGTGGTGACGCCGATCTGCTCGCCGTGGAAGCTCTCCGGCAGGCCGCGGCCCAGCATGTCGATGGTGTGGCTGATCAGGTGCTCGCCCTGGCTCGCCGGATAGCTGCCGCCGCAGAGCGTCATGCCGAAGCCGGACAGCACCAGGCTGCGCGCCAGCCGCGCCATGGCCGCCAGGTCGCCGGCAATCAGCGAATCGGCCTCGGCGAAGAGCGCCGGCTCGTCGTCGGCCAGCAGGGCGAAGGGCAGCTCGGAGTAGGGCTGGTCGAACAGCAGGTGGGCGAGCAGCCAGTCGAACTGCGCCGTCGGCCGGCAGAGGCTGTCGCCGAGGCCGGAGCGGATCATGCGCGGCGGCGCGGCGGCCAGAACCGTCAGGTCCATGAACACGCCGGCCGGCGCCACGGCAGGCAGCGACTTCTTCATCCCTCGCTCGGTGATCGCCGCGTTGACCGAGGTGTAGCCGTTCATCGAGGGAGCGGTGGCGAAGACGGCGTAGGGCTTGCCGTCGCGATAGGCGGCGTACTTGCAGAGGTCGTTGATGGTGCCGGAGCCGACGGCGATAAGCGCGTCGGCGCAACGGCTCGCCTCGCGGATCGCGTCGACCATCGGCATGTCGGCGTGCGGACGCTCGGGCAGCGTGATGCTATCGAGCTTCGCCACGCTGGCGAGGGCGCGGCAGACCCGCTCGCCCAGCACGGCCCGCGTCGTCGGATCGCAGACCACCGCCAGCCGTGCACCCAGGTCGAGGCCAGACACCAGGCTGTCCTCGGCGCCGGCTAGGCTGTCGGCGATTACCACGGCGCGGGTCGGCACCCCGAGCGGCGCGCCGCCCGCCGGATCGGGATAGTCGCCGCCGATCAGGCGGTCGATGCTGTCGCTGGCCGTCAGCACGGGACCCTGGTTCATGTCGCTCCCCCTCCAGCGCCGCCGTAGAGCGGGCGCAGCGCGTCGAACAGCAGGCGATAGCGTCCGTAGGCTTCGTCATATGCGGCCCGCGCAGCCGGGTCCGGCTCGATCGTGGTGACGGCGCCGGCAGCGCCGGCGGCGC
>JBHJOF010000228.1:0-18797 GCA_050330055.1 Kiloniellales bacterium | reverse complement strand
CTGGCGCTGCGCATGGAGCGGCATTGCGCCAATGCACTGAAGGTCGCGCAGTTCCTGGCGAAGCATCCGGGCGTCGCCTGGGTTTCCTTCCCCGGCCTGCCAGACGACCCCTATCACGCGCGCGCCGACAAGTACCTCGGCGGGCGCTACGGCTCGCTCTTCACCTTCGGGGTCACCGGCGGCTATGCCATGGGCATGAAGGTGGTCGAGAGCTGCGAGCTCTGGAGCCACCTGGCCAACATCGGCGACACCCGCTCGCTGATCCTGCACCCGGCCTCGACCACGCACCGCCAGCTCACCGAGGAGCAGCGCGCGGCCGCCGGTGCCGGCGACGACACGGTGCGCCTCTCGGTCGGCCTGGAGACCGCGGCGGACATCATCGCCGACCTCGACCAGGCGCTGCATCGCGCCCTGGCGGCGAGCGGCAAGGCGGCGGAGTAGTCCGCCCGCCGCACTGCGGCACACAATTTCGCGAGCAGGCGCCGGAGGCGGGAAAAGCGGCTTCCATCCTATGCTAGCGTGCCCCAGATAGCATGGAAGTTTGTGTCCGTTCTGGTGTCCTTGGGGGCCTCATGTCCTTGGTGACGCGGCTGAGATCCTGGCTCATCGCGCTTGTGGCCCTGGTCGCGGCCACCGTTCCGGCCCTGGGCAACCCGGTGGGCAACCCGGTTACCACCGAACAGGTCACGGCCCGGCTGCTGGCCGAGAGCCAGAGCGCGCGGCCGGGCGAAAGCCTGTGGGTCATGCTGCACCTCGAGATTCGCGAGGGCTGGCACACCTATTGGCGCAACCCCGGCGACTCCGGCGAGCCGCCGCGGCTCGACTGGACCCTGCCGCAGGGGGTCACCGCTTCCGAGATCCACTGGCCCTATCCGCGGGCCGTGCCGACGGGCCCCCTGATGAGCTACGGCTACGAGGGCGAGGCGGCACATCTGGTCGAGATCGCCGTGCCGGAGAACTGGCCGGCGGGTACACCGCTGCCGCTGCGGGCCGAGGCGACCTGGCTGGTCTGCGCCGAGATCTGCATTCCGGAAAGCGGCAGCCTCGCGCTCACGCTGCCGACGTCGCAGGGCCCACCTCCGGCCGACCCCGCCGTCGCCGCACTCTTCGCCGAGACCCGCCAGGCCCTGCCGGTTACGATGCCCTGGCCGATCCGCTTTTCCCAGGACGAGAAGCGCCTGGTCCTCAGCCTGGACACACCGGCCGCCACAGCCGGCACTATCGCCGAAGCACATTTCTTTCCCGACGCCTGGGGACAGGTGGAGCATGCGGCACCGCAGCGCCTGACGACCAGTCCCGCCGGCATCAGCCTCGCGATGACGGCAGGCCCGGCGTCCGATGCGGGGCAGGGCTCCGTCTCGGGCGTCCTGGTGCTGACCGAGGCGCTGGCCGACGGGCCAGTGACCCGCGCCTTTGCCGTCGCGGCGCCGCTGGGTGCGGCGCCACCCGCGAACCCTGGACCGGCGCCCTTTGGGCTGGAGCTGGTCTCCGGCGTTGGCCTCGGTTTGATCGAGGCGCTGCTCTTCGCCCTGCTCGGCGGCCTGATCCTCAATCTCATGCCCTGCGTGCTGCCGGTGCTCTCGATGAAGGCCCTGGCGCTGGTGCGCCAGGCCGACGAGGCGCCGCGCGAGCGGCGCCTGCACGGCCTCGCCTATACGGCCGGCATCCTGCTCTGCTTCGCCGGCCTGGCCACGCTGCTGATCGCCCTCAAGGCCGCAGGCCAGCAGATCGGCTGGGGCTTCCAGCTGCAGTCGCCGCTCTTCGTTGCCCTCATGGCCTATCTGCTGTTCCTGCTCGGCCTCAGCCTGTCGGGCCTGGTGACCTTCGGCAGTTCGCTGATGGGGCTGGGCAGCGGCCTTGCCGGCCGATCCGGACCCACAGGATCATTCTTCACCGGCATCCTGGCCGCGCTGGTCGCGACCCCCTGCACTGCGCCCTTCATGGGTGCCGCCATGGGTTTTGCCCTGACCCAGCCCTGGAGCGTGGCGCTTGGTGTCTTCCTCGCCCTGGGCCTGGGTTTGGCCCTGCCCTACCTGCTGCTCACCTTCGTGCCCGGCCTGGCCCGCCTGCTGCCCAGGCCAGGCGCCTGGATGGAACGGCTGAAGCAGTTCCTTGCCTTCCCGCTCTACGCCTCGGCCGCCTGGCTGGTCTGGGTGCTCGGCAAGCAGGTCGGTCCCGACGGCGTCGCTGCGGTGCTGGGTGGCGGCCTGCTGATCGCCTTCGCCCTCTGGCTCTACCGCACCACGCGGCAAAGCGGCGGTGCCGCGCGCTGGAGCGCCCGGGCCGGCTCGCTCGTCGCCCTCGTCGCGGCACTCGCTCTCGCTGCCATGCCCGGCAGTCTGCAGCCGAATGGCAGACTTGCGGACCAGGCGGCAACGCAGCGCCAGGCGAGCCTGCCCTACGAGGACTTCAGCGCAGCGCGCCTCGCCGAACTGCGCGCGGCGGGCCAGCCCGTCTTCGTCAACTTCACCGCAGCCTGGTGCATCCCCTGCCTGGTCAACGAACGAGTCGCGCTGTCCTCCGACCGCATCCGCGACGAGTTCGAGCGCCGCGGCATCGTCTACCTGAAGGGCGACTGGACCAATCGCGATCCCGAGATCACCGCGCTGCTGGACTCCTTCCAGCGCAGCGGCGTTCCGCTCTACCTGCTCTATCCGCGCGGCCCAGGAGCGCCGCGTGTGCTGCCGCAACTGCTCACGGAAGCGCTGATGATCGAGACCCTCGAGGCGCTGCCGTCTCATGCCGGCACCGCCACCATTCTCAACCCAGAAAGGAGATCGTGATGATCCTGGCCAAGCTCGGAACGCACTGTCTGCGCAGCCTCGGCGCCGCAAGCCTGCTCGCCGCTGCGGGCGCGGTTTCACTGCAGACCGGCGACGCGGCCGCAACCGAGATCGGCGCCGCCGCGCCCGACTTCACTGCGGTCGACAGCTACGGAACGACGCACCGGCTCTCCGACTACCGCGGCAAGACCGTGGTGCTGGAATGGACCAACGACGGCTGTCCCTACGTGCGGAAGCACTACGGTACGGACAACATGCAGGCGCTGCAGCGCGACGCCACCGACGCCGGAATCGTCTGGCTCTCGGTAATCTCCTCGCCGCCAGGCACCCAGGGCTATGCCGAGCCTGACGAGGCCAACCGCCTGACGGCCGAGCGCGACGCTGCGCCGAGCGCAGTCCTGCTCGACCCGAAGGGCGAGGTCGGGCGAGCCTACGATGCGCGCGTCACGCCGCACATGTACATCATCGATCCCGCTGGCCGGCTGGTCTACAAGGGCGGCATCGACGACAAGCCGACCACCCGCCCGGCAGACGTCGAAACCGCCAACAACTACGTGCGCGCCGCTCTCGCCGACCTGGCCGCCGGCCGGCCGGTGGCAGAGGCGGTGACCCGGCCCTACGGCTGCACCGTGAAGTACGTCTCGCCCTCGTCCTGAGCCGGGCGTCCCGGGCCGGGGCGTCTGTCATGATCGAGCGTCGCGCCCTGCTCGCCGGCGCTGCGGCCTTGGCCGCAGCCGGAGGACCTGCCATGCCGCTGCTCGCCAAGAACCGGGAGCCCATGGCCCGGGCGGCGCTCGACTTGCTCGAGAGCCTGGACGCCGGGCAGCGGCCGCGCGCCCGTCTCGCCTTCGACGACGGCGCGCGGCACGACTGGCACTACACGCCGCGCAGCCGTCCCGGCCTGGCCCTCAAGGAGCTTTCCGGCGAACAGCGCAGGCTGGTCTTCGACCTGCTGCGCAGCGCCCTCAGCGCCCAGGGACTGGGCAAGGTCGAAGGCGTGCTGCAGATCGAGCAGATCCTCGGCGAGCTGAGCGGCAATCCGAGCTTCCGTGACCCCGAAAATTATGCCGTGGTAGTCTTCGGCGACCCGGCCGGCGAGCGGCCCTGGGCCTGGCGCTTCGAGGGCCACCACCTGTCGCTCAGCTTCACCGTGGCGCCGGGCATCGGCGTCGCCGCCACGCCGGCCTTCTTTGGTGCCAATCCGGCCGAGGTGCCGGCCGGCCATGCCCATGCGGGACTGCGCATCCTCGGCGAGGAGCACCGCCTGGCCTTCGCCCTGATGGCCGCGCTCGACGACATGGGCCGGGGGGCGGCGACCATTCGCGCGCGCTCGTTCGGCGACATCCTGACCGGGCCAGGCCGCGAGGACAGTCTGCGCGAGCCCCAGGGGCTGGCGCTTTCGGCCATGGCTCAGGGCCCGCGCGACCTGGCGATCAAGCTGGTCGAAAGCTATCTTGGCAACATGCGGGCCGAAGTCGCGGCGCGCGAGATGCAGAAGCTCAAGGAGGCCGGCCTCGAGCGGCTGCGCTTCGCCTGGGCCGGCGCTACCGAGCCGGGCGGGCCGCACTACTACCGCCTGCACGGCCCGTCAGCACTGATCGAGTATGACAATACCCGCAACAACGCCAATCACGTCCACTCGGTCTGGCACGATCCGCGCAACCTCTTCGGCGCCGACCTGCTGCGCCAGCATCACGAGCGCGACCACTCCTGACGCTTCTGCACGACGCCGTCATCGCCGCGCGGTACCATCCGGTCGCCGCCGTCTACACCACGTTGCCAGGATTGCAAGGAGGGGCCACTGCCATGCGCAGGCTGACGCACCTGATCGAGGGCTACCAGCGCTTCCGCCGCGGCGACTACGCCGAACGCCAGGCGCTCTATCAGCAGCTCTTCGAGCAAGGCCAGGCCCCCGATACCATGATCGTCGCCTGCTGCGATTCGCGCGCCGACCCGACCTCGATCTTCGCCGCCCGCCCGGGCGAGCTCTTCGTGGTGCGCAACGTCGCCAACCTGGTGCCGCCCTGCGAACTCGACGGGCACTATCACGGTACCAGCGCGGCGCTCGAGTTCGCGGTAACCGGGCTCGGCGTGCGCAACATCGTCGTGCTCGGCCACGCTCGCTGCGGCGGCATCCGCGCCTTCCTCGATCACCGCGAGGGCACGCAGGAGGCGCCCGCCTTCATCGCCAAGTGGCTGTCGATCGTCGCCGGCGCAGAGCAGCGCCTAGCCGCCGCCACCAGCGAGTGGGATAGAGCCGCACGGCAACAGGCACTGGAGCAGGCGTCGATCCTCAACTCGCTGGACAACCTGCTGAGCTTCCCCTTCATCGCCGAGCGAGTGGACGACGGCCGACTGGCCCTGCACGGCGCCTACTTCAGCATCGGCAGCGGCCGCCTGCTGGTCTACGAGCCGGACAGAGGCGCATTCGTGGCGGTACCGGACGGTGGGGAGTGACTGCGGCGATCGAGGCTGCTTCAGGCGGATTCTCGACGCGCCACAAAGTGATTTACCCGCTGTCATGCCCGGGCGAAGACCCGGGCATCCAGGGTTTGTCGCGGCGGCGCATTAGATTGCCGGGGCAAGCCCGGCAATGACAAACCTGTTTGTTGACACGGATGAACACGAATGGACACGGATAACAAAAGGGATGAACGGTCTAATCGCAGACAGTCCTTCCCCGATTCGTGTTCATCCGTGTTCATCCGTGTCAAATAGTTCGGCAACAGTTGGCTCTCACAGGTCACTGTAGGCTTCTTCGTCTTCCGGAGAACTCCATTCGATCATTGACGCTTGCAGGCGAGACAAGAAGGCCACATCCAGCGTCGTCGCCTTGCACAACACGACGCTGCCGCCTTCGATCCGATAGAGGATGCTGTCGTTCGGCTCCAGCGCCAAGGCATCCCTCACCGCCTTGGGAATCGTCGTTCGCGCCCTCGACGTCAATCGGCTGACAATTTCAACCATCTCACCTGCCCTCGACAGCAAGCAATAGGGACTGGTCGAGCGGAAGTCAAAGCGGCAGCAGGCGCCTGCCCTACTTGACCTCCTTGGTCTCCAGCTTGAGCAGCAGGCGGCCGCCGCGCAGCTCGTACTCGCGGACGATCGCGGTCAGATTGACCGGCTGGCCCGGCTTGAAGCTCTCGATGTCGTTAGCCGAGATCTTCATCTGGGCATCCTCGCCGCCGGCTTCACCGCTGCCGTCGAGGTCGACCAGCAGCAGGCCGGTCGTGATGTAGTCGTCCTCGACCTGGCGGCGCGCCTCGACGACCTGGCCCTGCCAGGCGATCTTCTTGCCCTTGATCGAGGGGAAGTAGTCCTTGAAGGCGGCGTCGCCGCCGGCCGCCGCCTGCTGCACCTGGGCGAAGGGAATGTCAGAAACGGCCGGCTCCTCGCAGGCCGCAACAGCGAGCATCAGGGCCGCCAGGCCCGCCAGCCGCGCATGATGGGAGAGCATCGAAGGGTCCTCGTGGGAAATGGCCGCACCCGGCTCTCCCCTACACCCGGCTGAAAGACCGGACAAGCGGCATCGTTAGCCGCGCTCCCCTAGAAGCGTCCGTGCATGCCGAAGCTGCCGAACAGCATGGCGATGGCCATCCAGAGAAGCGCGAGGATGAACCAGGCGGGAATCGAGGCAAGCGCCAACTTCACCAGAAAGATCACCAGCGACCAGAAGGGCATGCGGATGTCGGTGACGATGACTTTGCGGGTCTCGTCTGCCATGGCCTGTTCCTCCGTCTGCGGGCGGGTGTCGAGACGCGTCCGGCGCAGCCCGCTACTCCGCCGGGACCGGCACGCGCCGCCACCTGCCGGGCAGCAGGAACGCGGCCAGCGTGCAGGACAGCGCCAGACCGGCCATCAGCGCAAAGAGCCAGACGAACTCGCCGGTCAGCGCCTGGATCCGCGCGACGACGTAAAGCGCCAGCGGCGCGGTGCCGAAGGCCAGCACGAACTTGACGCCGAAGGCCAGGCTGTGGTGCCGCGCGGGCGTGTAGCGGGCGAGCAGCATGTTCTCGGCCGGCAGCGCCACGGTCGAGAGCGTCACGGTCAGCATGGCGACCGCGATCAGCGGCAGCCCGGCGAAGTGCGCGACTGCGGCCAGCACCGGCACCTGGAACAGGAAGGCGCCGAGATAGACCGGCTTCAGGGGATAGTTGTCGGCGAGATGGCCGCCGATCACCTGCATGACGCCGCCCATCGCATAGACCGCGGCCACCAGGGCGCCGACGCCGAAGGCGCCTTCGCCGGCGATGTCGCGCAGGCGCAGGTCGAAGAGCTTGGGCAGCGCCGCCTGGGTGCCCTGAAAGATCAGGCCCATGCAGAGCATGGTGAAAAGCAGGATGGCGAAGACCCGCAGCATGTCGGAGCGGCTCTGCAACGGCTCCGACTGGCGGTCGCGTTCGCCCTCTGTGACGATGCCGATACGCAGGCAGAACCACAGCGCGAGTCCGGTTGCAAGACAGATCGCGCCCGGCACGATGAAGGCGGCGCGCCAGCCGAAGAGATCGATCAGGGCGCCGGCCACCAGCGCAGCGGCGGCGATGCCGATGCTGCCGAAGACGCCATTGACGCCGAGCGCCTTGCCGCGGCTTTTCGCGTTGCGCACCAGCCAGGCGATGCCGACCGGATGGTAGATGGCGCTGAACAGGCCGATCGCCGAGAGCCCGAGCAGCAGCGCCAGCTTGCCGTCGACCAGGCCGCAGAGAATGCTCGAGGCGCCGAGACCGACGAAGAAGACCACCATCATGCCGGCCGCGCTCCAGCGGTCGGCCAGCCAGCCGGCCGGCAGCGCGCCGATGCCGACCAGCGCCGCGCCCAGGGTCCAGAGCCCGACCAGCTCGTGATAGGGCAGCTGCCAGGCCTGCTCGAGCGCCAGCACGATGACGAAGTAGAACGAGGTGAAGAGATGCATGTAGCCGTGCCCGAGGCACGAGAACAGCAATGACAGGCGCGCGGACCCGGCGGACATGCGAGATACCCCGATCGCTGCGGAGCGTCCTTGCTAGCCCCGGGCCGCGCAGGCGGCAAGCGCCCAGCGCGCATGGCTGCCCTGCGTTCCTTCGGACGCCCTGCATCCCTTCGGATGCGGGATGCCATGTGCAGGCCATGAACGCGCCCAGAATCTGCCCGAATCGCTACCCATCTAAAAAGCCGGTGCTAGAAGACGACTGATTATTGTCATGAGACAAGCGACAAGCCGCCAAGGCAAAGCGACAGCGCAGCAGGGCCAAACGGCCGCCGCCGAGGGCCAGCCAGCCGAGCCCGTGGCGGTCGACCAGGAGCGCCTGGTCTGGGACCCGGAATACCGCCGCGAGATCGCCCGCCTGCTCCGCCAGTTGCCCCCCGAAGGCTCCTGAGCCCGCGCTCCGCGCGCGACTCGAAGCCTTGGCAGGAGCGGCCGTTCGACCTAGGATATTATCCACAGGAACGCGGCGTCTGGAAAACGCAAGAGAACGTTATGTGGCCGCCGCGGCGCCCTGACACGAGGAGGCGGTGTCAGTGCAGGTTCAAGTGCCCTTCAGGCGCGTGCGGCCGACGGCTGCGCAACGGGCCTATCTGAGGCGTGGCGTCAACCAGCCGGGCTGGAAACTGCCGCTGTTCGACGAGCAGGGCCAGAAGTACAGCACCCGCACGATCCGCAGCTGCATCGAGCAGGGCTGGGCCGAGGCCTGGTTCAAGAACTCGCTGAAACCGGACTGGACCGTCTGCCGCCTCACTCGGGCGGGCTACTCCGCCGTGCGCAAGGCCCGGGCCCAGGCCCCCTCCAATGCTTTCGCCGAAGTTCAATAATACCTCCTAAGTGACTATTATTTCCTGATTTTATCTGCGCTCTTGCCGCGCGTCCCGGCTGTCGCACCCCTTAGTGAATCCTTATCGATCTGATCGGATACTCCTGGGCCGAGCCGGCCCGCTGACTTGCGGGTCCGTTTCGAGGGACGCTGCATGCTGAACCACGGTTCTGGATCGTCGGCCGGATCTGCGCCGGATGGCGGCGGGCTTCGGTCGCTGCTGCGCAACTTCCTGATCGTCGCCGTCGTCGGCGCGCTTGCCGCCTGGGCCCTCAGCTTCCGCGCCGAGGTCTCGCAGGCGCTGCGCGAGGCCCTACCCGAGGTGCCGAGAGCGGCACAGAACGAGGACCTCGCGGGGCAGGAGCTGCCGCCCTACGAGCAAGAGGGCGAGGCGAGCGACGAAGCCTATGGCGAGCAGCCGAGCGAAGCCCCCTATGACGACGAAGCCTATGACGAAGAGGCAGGAGACGAAGCGGCGCTGAGCAGAGAGATTACGATTCGCAAGGACGTCAGCGGCCACTTCCTGCTCACGGCGAGGGTCGAAGGCGTGGCGATCCGCTTCCTGGTCGATACCGGAGCCAGCGACGTGGTGCTCTCGCCCGACGATGCCCAGCGCCTCCGCCTCAACAGCCGCAACCTGAACTACAGCCGGGAGTACCAGACCGCCAATGGCACCGTCCGGGCCGCGCCGGTGACCCTGCGCGATCTGCAAATCGGGCAGCTCGAGGTCTATGACTTGGAGGCCTCGGTCAACGAGGCGCCGATGGGCATCTCCCTGCTCGGCATGTCGTTCCTGGAGCGACTCGACGGCTATGCGGTCGAGGGCAATACGCTGATCCTGCGCTGGTAGCCGCCCGGCACGAGGGGGCGAAACCTGGCGCACACAAGAAAAGCCCCGCCAGAGGCGGGGCTTCTAGGTTCGATAGCTCCCCTTGAGGAGCACCGGAGATGCAGGTTCAGCTTCGCGCATAAAGGTTAACGAGACGTTAACGCCGCGCCCACGCTCTCTAAAAAGACATATTCCATCCCGCCTAATTTCCACCCCGCTTACTTCTCCACGGCGCCCACCTGGCCGCCGATCTCGGCCAGGCCGCCACGATCGAGCACGAGCCGCGCCGCCTCGGTGCGGTTCGAGACGCTCAGGGCCTTGAAGATCGACGACACGTGCAGCTTGACCGTGAAGACCGACAGGCCGAGCTCGCGGGCAATCTCGGTGTTGGGCAGACCCCGGGCCAGGCGCGTCAACACCTGCCGCTGGCGCTTGGTCAGATTGGCGAAGGGGTCCTCGCTGGAGCGTCCCCGCTCATTGACGCCGTGCCGGCTCTGCGCCTCGTCCTCGCTCAGCTCGAGCAGCGCGCGCGGGATCGAGACCTCGCCGCCCAGCACCCGGTTGATGGCCTTGGTCACCTGGTCCGGCTCGGCGGTCTTGGGCACGTAGCCGGCCGCGCCCAGCTCGAGCGAGCGCAGGACGTCACGGCGGCTTTCGCTGATCGATATTACCAGAATAGGAACTTCGGGCGCTGCGCTGCGGACCGCACGAAGGCCGGCAAAGGGCTCGTAGCCCGGCATGTGCAAATCCATAAGGACTAGGTCGAAATCGCGGTCCTTGGACAGAATATCCAAAACAGACTGGAAGCTATTGGCCTCGACTATAGAGATATCCCTGTCAATTTTTTTCAGAAGCGGGATCATACCCGCTCTATAGGCCCAGTGATCATCCGCAATCAACGCCCGCATCTATTTACCTGCGCCTCTGAGTTGTAGCAGTTCTCGTTTATTCTAAAAAAAAATCGCTCCCATGGAGCGCCCGATTGCTTATAAAGCGAAAAGCTCTTGTCCTGCAACATCGAAAAGCCGCGGGGAGTCCTACCCGGGGCTGGTGATGCAACAGAGTCACGGCTGTATTCATTTGACTACAAATTGCTGAATCTACGGGTACTTCTTTCGTTGTCGACAACTTCAACTGGCTCGGCAAAGGCGATTGCCCAAAAGGCAGCAGTGCCGGCATCCGCACGCCGGCGGGCCCCGGAAAACCTAAAAACAGGGCGCGCACTTTGCCCGAAGGCAGAGACGGACTGGCTAGAACCGACGTACAGGCAAGGCCTAGTCCGCCGCCCCCAACACCCTGGCAACCCTCGAGGCCATCGCTAGGGCGATGGAGGGACGGCGTGCCGATCTGGCTAGGCTCATGGAAGGGCGAACGATCGGACTAAACCGAGCGCGAAAGTAGAGGGCGCTGCGGCCCCCTAGAGCATGATCCGATCCGATCGAATCGGATGATGCTCTATAACTTCTTGATTGGTCGCATTTTCGGACGGCGAACCGGCTTCCACTTCGCCTGAAAATGCTCTAGCGCTGCCTGCAACCGGCCTTCGCGCCGGAGCGCTAGCCGCCCGCCATACGCGGCAACAGGTAGACCTCGCTGTCGGGCGGGATCGGCTGGAACCAGGCATCGCGATAGATCTGGCCGTCGATCGCCACGGACACGCCGCGGTCCAGCACCGGCTTGAGACGTGGGTGATCGCGCTCGAGCCTGGTGAGCATCTGGCGGATGTTGGCCGCCTCGACCTCAAACTCGGTCTCGCCGCCGGCCGCGTTCTTGAGCGCGCCACCGAGCACTACGCGGACCATTCTCAGCCTCTATCCTTTGGCTCCATTGGCTGCATCGAGGGCCTTGAGCACGCGCGGCGGCGACATGGGAATCTCCGTCAGGCGCACGCCCGTAGCCGCGGCGACCGCGTTGGCGACCGCCGCCAGCGGCGGCACGATCGAGCTCTCGCCGACGCCACGCACGCCGTAGGGATGACCGGGATTGGGCACCTCGACGATGACGGTATCGATCGCCGGCAGGTCCGAGGCGACCGGCATGCGATAGTCGAGGAAGCCGGCATTCTGCAGCTTGCCGTCGGGGCCGTAGATGTACTCCTCGTTGAGCGCCCAGCCGACGCCCTGGGCGGCGCCGCCCTGGTACTGGCCCTCGACGTAGCTCGGGTGAATCGCCTTGCCGGCGTCCTGCGCCACCAGATAGCGCAGCACCGTTGCACGGCCGGTTTCCGGATCGATCTCGACGTCGACCAGGTGCGTGGCGAAGGACGGCCCGGCGTTCTCGGCATTGAACTCGTGATGGCCGGCAATCGGACCGCCTGTGTTGCCGGAAACGGCGGCGATTTCCTTCAGAGAGAGCGGCTCGAACTCGCCGGCGTTGGGCCCGGCCGGCTTGGCGCAGCCATCTTCCCAGACCACCGCCTCCTCCGGGATGCCCCACATCAGCGCCGCCCGCGCGCAGAGCTTCTTCACCGCGTCGCGCGCGGCGTGGATCGTCGCCATGCCGCTCGAGAAGGTGGTGCGGCTGCCCTCGGTGATGTCGTTGTAGCCGAGCGACGAGGTGTCGGCGACGATGGCGCGCACCTGGCCGTAGTCGATGCCGAGCTCTTCCGCGGCCATCAGGCACATGGAGGCGCGCGAGCCGCCGATGTCGGGCGTGCCGACCGCGAGCGCCACGGTGCCGTCGACGTTGATGTTGAGCGACACGCAGGTCTGGCCGCCGAAGTTGAACCAGAAGCCGCTGGCCACGCCGCGTCCCTGGTTCGGCCCGAGCGGCACCTTGTAGTTCGGATGCGCCTGGACCGCCTGCAGGGTCTCGACCAGGCCGACCGGGCCGAAGGTCGGCCCATAGGCCGCCTTGGTGCCTTCCTTGGCGGCGTTCTTGAGGCGCAGATCGACCGGGTCCATGCCGATCTTCCGGGCCAGCTCCTCGACTACGCTCTCGACCGCGAAGGCCGACATGGGCGCGCCGGGCGCGCGATAGGCCGCCTGCTTCGGCCGGTTGGCGACCACGTCGTAGCCGATCACGCGAACGTTTTTCAAATCGTAGCAGGCAAAGGCGGTCATCGCGCCCATCTCGACCGGCGAGCCAGCGAAGGCGCCGCCCTGATACTTGAGCACACAGTCGCCGGCGGTGATGCGGCCGTCCTTGGTGACGCCGATCTTGACCCACATGCTGGCGCTCGAGGTCGGGCCGGAGGCCTTGAAGACTTCCTCGCGGGTCATCACCAGCTTGACCGGCCGGCCTGCCTTGCGTGACAGCGCCAGCGCCACCGGCTCTATGAAGACCGTGGTCTTGCCGCCGAATCCGCCGCCGATCTCCGAGGCGGTTACGCGCAGCTTGGAGATATCCATGCCGAGCAGCGCCGCACTGGTGTTGCGCACCATGTAGTGGCCCTGCGTGCAGCACCACAGCTCGCCCTGCCCGTCCGATCCCATGCTGGCGAGGCAGGCATGCGGCTCGATATAGCCCTGGTGCGCCGCCTCGGTCTTGAACTCGCGCTCGACGATGACGTCGGCCTGGGCGAAGCCTCCGTCGACGTCGCCCAGCCCGACCTCGAAGCGCTGCGCCACGTTCGATGGCTTGTCCGGCGCCGGCTCGACACCGATGGTGAACATGTCGTCGTGCAGCACCGGCGCGTCGGGCGCCATGGCGGCGTCGACGTCGGTGACGTGCGGCAGCACTTCGTAGTCGACCTTGATCAGGCGCAGCGCCTTGCGCGCGACCGCGGCGCTGACCGCGGCGAGGGCGGCGACCGCGTGGCCCTCGTAGAGCGCCTTGTCCTGCGCCATGACGTTGATCAGCACGTCGCGATCCGCGCCTTCGCTCGGTGTGAAGTCCTTGTGCGTGATCACGGCCTTGACGCCCGGCAACGCTTCCGCCTGCGAGGTGTCAATGGAGCGGATGCGCGCGTGTGGATGCGGGCTGCGCAGCACCTTGCCGACCAGCATGCCCGGCGCCGTCGCATCGGCGCCAAAGCGCGCGCGGCCGGTTACCTTGTCGAGGCCGTCGGGCCGCAGCGGCCGATGACCCACCTGCTTGAAGGCATGCTCGGAGCGAGTGTCGACATCAAGCGGCATGGCCGTTCTCCCTGATCTCGGCGGCGGCGTCCAGCACCGCGTGAATGATCTTATCATAGCCGGTGCAGCGGCAAAGGTTGCCGGCAAGCCAGTAGCGCACCTCGGTCTCGCTCGGATCCGGGTTCTTGTCCAAGAGCGCCTTGGCGGCGACCAGGAAGCCGGGCGTGCAGATGCCGCACTGCAGGGCGGCGTGCTCGATGAACTTGCGCTGCAGGGGATGCAGCTCGTCGCCCTGCGCCATGCCCTCTATGGTGCGCACGTCGCGCCCCTCTGCTTCGGCGCCGAGCACCAGGCAGGAGCAGACCAGGCGACCGTCGAGCAGCACGCTGCAGGCGCCGCAGTCGCCGGAGCCGCAGCCTTCCTTGCTTCCGGTCAGGCCGAGCCGGTCGCGCAGCACGTCGAGCAGGGTCTCCTCCGGCCCGCAGACGAACTCGACCGCATCGCCGTTGATGCTGGTGGTGACGTGACATCCTGCCATTTACTTGCTCCTTGCCCGATCCAGCGCGATCGCGGCGGCGCGCCGCGCCAGCACGCCGGCGACCTTGATGCGGAACTCCCTGGTGCCGCGCTTGTCGTCGATCGGCCGGCAGGCGGCCCGCGCGGCCTCGTCCAGGTTCGCCAGGGCCTTGTCGTCAAGCGTCGTGCCGATCAACGCCTTGGCCGCCTCCTCGACCAGCAGCACACGCGGCGCCACGGCACAAAGCGCGACGCGCGCCGCGTTGCAGGTGCCGTTGCCGTCCAGACTCAGGCTGACCCCGGCGCCCACCACGGCGATATCCATCTCGGTGCGTGGGATGAAGCGCAGATAGGCGTCGCCCGATCGGGCCGGACGCGCCGGCAGATAGATCGACTCGACCAGCTCGCCCTTGTCCAAGTTGGTCTTGCCGGGCCCGGACGCAACCTCTTCGACCGGCAGCTCGCGCCGCCCCTTGGGGCCGGCCAGGGTGGCGACTGCGCCTGCCGCGACCAGGGCGGGCACGCTGTCGGCGGCCGGCGAGGCGTTGCAAAGATTGCCGGTCATGGTTGCGCGGCCCTGGATCTGGGTCGAGCCGATCAGCTCGGCTGCCTCGACCACGCCGGGCCAGAGCTTGCGCAGCTCCTTGTGCTCGCCGAGCTCGGCGGCCGGCACCGCGGCGCCGATGCGGAAGCCGCCGGCCTCCGCGGTGATCCGGCGCAGCGCCTCGATCCGCTTCAGGTCGACGATCAGGTCGGGCTCGACGAAGCCGGCGCGGAGCTGCACCAGCAGATCGGTGCCGCCGGCCAGGACGCGGGCCAGGCCGCTTTCCCCAGCCAGCAGCGCCACAGCTGCGTCGACCGTGTTTGGCGCCTCGTAACGCATGCAGACTGCCTCTCTCTCCCGTTTATTTTGGGCGTCCGGCTGGCGCCGGTCCCGGCCTTCAATGGTCTTGCCGTCCAGCTCGTCCCCTCGTCTAAGTCATCCGGCGCGCGCTTTGCGTCAAGCCTTCCCTGCGGTCAGTCCCCGGGGGGCCAATCCCGGCAGCCGGTGCCGCAGGAGGCTTGCAACGAAGGGACGATCAGACGGACGCCGTTGCACCTCCGCGCCACGGCGCGCCCTGCTCGCCCGACAAAGCTTGGAGCCGGTGGGCATGGAGCTGCGCCACCTACCTAACCAGAAGCATTATCGACAGCATGCACAGAATGCGCTGTGTTTGCAATGCGCGGGCCGCGCGCAGGACCTCGACAAGCTTGTCTTGTCGACCTGCCCAAAACGGGGCGAAGACGGCGCGGGGACAAGGAAATGACAAGGCCAGGGAGCGCCCTCCTGTGGGTGTGACGAGGCTTGCAGAAGGCGCGCGCGGGCTGCATTTCTGTTCGGCGCGTTTGCTTGTCAGCAGCTTCGCGGGCTACTATTTTTTTGTTTTCCTGAAATTTATAATATATGCCTTTTGGATGATTTTCCAGAGTCCCGGATGGCCTTTAAGGTGATCTCGTGGAAAAGCGTGCGTTGAAACGACCAGCCATCGACAACTCGTGGATCGGTACGAGGCTGAAGGACCCGGCCATCCGCAAGAAGAAGAGCGACCTGGCCGCGGCCCTCGGCGTTTCCAATGCCTCGATCACCAGCCTGCTCAAGGGCGAGCGTCAGCTGCGCCTGTCCGAGCTGCCGGCGGTCAGCCGCCTGCTCCGCTTGACCTACGACGAGATCCTACGGCGCAGCACCGACGATCCCGGCTTCCGCCCGGATGTCGAAGCCGGCGAGGCAGCGCGCATCTATCGCACCACGCGCGACGTGCTGGAGGCCCTGGTGCGGCACCAGATGTCCGACATGACGGCGCAGGAGATCGATGACTATGCGCTGCTGGTGTCCGAGCTGGCGACCAACCGCCAGCAGGCCGAGGCCGGGGCGCAGGCGGATCGCCTGGCCGAGCGGCTGGCCAACCGGCTGGAGAGCGAGGTCGAGCGGCTCAAGGTGCACCGCTCGATTCGCCGCGGCGAAAGCTAGGCACAAGAGCCGGGCGGCGCGCGCCGGCGCAGCCCTGCGGGCCTGTTCAATCGCCCCCTCCACTGCAGCCAGGGCCCCGTTTTGACCCTTGCGGTCGATCAGCGGGAATGATGTCATTTCTATACGGTGCTTTTCGCTTGCGCTGCGGAGGCCCGAGCCGTTCCCCGTCCGGCCAGCCGAGTGACTGCCATGCGCCTGCCACCGCCCATCGCCAGCGTCCGCCGCTTCGGCCAGGCGGTCCGCGAGACCCGCGAGAGCCAGCGCCTGTCGATCGCCGAGCTGGCTCTCGCCGCCCAGGTACCGGTGGCCGAGCTGACCAGCCTGGAGGCCGGGCAGTGCCTGCCCTCGGCCGGCACGATCCTGCGCCTGGCGGTGGCGCTCGACACGCCGCCGGCGACGCTCTGCCGCAACGTCGAGGAGCGACCCGACTTCAAGCGCGCGCTGGACCACAGCCGCATCCTGCATGCGCTGCTGAAGAGTGTCGCGCGGCGGCAGTCATGATGCGCCCATCATGACGGGGCAATCGTAATGCACGGCCTCGCCAACGAGCTGGTCGACCGTGAGCGCTCCGGCGACTGGTGGATTGCCGATCGGGAGGCCTATCCGACCTGGTGGCTCGGCTCGAGCGAGACGCTCTCGGCCTTCGAGTTCTTCGGCGCCGTGCGGCTGCGCGTGCGGCCCGGCCGGGTCGTGGTCGCCTGGCACATCGACTACAGCGACGACCGCTCGCTGGCGGTGGCCATGGACAATCTGGCGCGCCTGGCCCAGCCGCGTCGGGTGCGCCTGCACTACTTCAAGAGCGGCTGGTCACGCGAGGACCATGCCAACCCGGCGGCCGCAATCGCCCGCATGCAGGCACTCGAAGCCTTTCGCGGCGTCAGCGTGCCGCCGCGCACCCTGATCCGGCCGCAGCGGCTGCGCGACCTGAAGGACGCCGACCCGGTGATCCGCGAGGCCTTCGCCGCCTGGTACCGGCAGCGCGACGCCTGGGATTGGGCCGAGACCCGGCCCGGCCGCCACGGCCTGCTGTTCCGGCCCGAGGACGGCGAGCTGAAGTTCACCCACGTCGGGCCGCAGTCCGAATGCCGCCGTCTGCTCGGCAGCGCCTGGCGGGCCGGCGCTATCGGCACCGGCTGCGACGACGCCTTCGACGATGCCGACTTCAACAGACGCACCTCTACGGCCTTCTACCGGACCCACGACAGCCGCGAGCCGATCTTCGATCACGTGCTGGCGCACATGGCGTTCGGCACCCGCGACATCTGGCTGCCTTACCAGCGCGTCGTGTTGCCGACCAGTGACGGCGTCGCCGTGGTCACGCGGGTGACGCCGCGAATCGACATCTCACTGTTCGGTCGCGCGCCGGTGTAGGCGCCGCGGCCGGCCAACCTCCGTCACCGCGAAAGCGATCCGCTGCGAGATGCCGGCGAAGGGCTGACGCGCCAAGCGCCGCAACTGCATCGCCGAGGACCAGACCAGGCCCTCCTCGCGCAGCAAACGGCCGTCACCGTCGCGCCACAAGACGCCGCGCGGCTCGAAAGCGCCGTAGCCCATGCGGTCGGCGAAGCGCTGGCTACTGGTCGCCGGGATGGTCAGCCCGAAGAAGAAATCCGGCTGCCAGCGCAGCCAGGCCATGAGCTGAGCCAGTCGGATGAGGAGACCCGCCAGGCCCCGCCCGCGCTGCCCGGGCACGACGTAGAATTCGCCGTGGTAGCAGCCGGCCCCGCCGATGGCGTGCGCGGCCACCGAGACGATCTCGGACTTCTCGGGATCGATGGGCGAGCCGAGCGGCAGGTAGTCGTCGCGCCGGGCCAGCAGGTGCAGATGGAGATCGGGCCCGCAGTCACCCAGGTAGCGCACGGCCTGGATCGCCGCCACACCGCCGCTCTTGTCGCGCAGTACCAGCCAGAAGCCGGTCACCGGCTGGCGCGCCACGTCGAAGGCGGGGTTCACCGGCCCGCGGCCGAGCGGCTCGTAAATCGCCTTGAAGGCCGCGAAGTCGTCACCCTCTTCGAAGCCGAAGCCAAGTCCCTCGAGCGTCTCGGCCAGAGCTGCGACAGCCACGCTGGCTTGCAGAATACCCGACATGATGGCCTCCAGGGCGCTCGTCGAGCCAGGCGGTTGCACAGCTCGGCACTTTCCCAGAGTTGCACAGAAAGCAAGTCGGCCAGCCCAGAGGCTTGCTAATTTATTTGTTTTATTTCAATTGATTGAATGCATCTCTTATCTGAGATTCTCAGGCCTGGGGCTTTCGCTTCCCCGCAGTCGTTGCTAGGAAGACAGCGACTCCAGCACAGCCAATGGCTGATGCCAAGACTGCCGGAAAGGCGGGTCGGCGGAAGATCCCATCGCCGCGCCAGAGCGCTCACGCCGGCACCGCCTCACGCCGCGCGCTCAGAGTGCCGGCCTGACCGACCGGCACCGGAAATCTCACTAAGCCTTTGAGGGAGAAATGGTCGGAGCGGCGGGATTTGAACCCACGACCCCTTGACCCCCAGTCAAGTGCGCTACCAGGCTGCGCCACGCTCCGACCTGCCGCCGTACTACGGGCCCTGGGCGCTGCCATGGCCCGTAACAGGCCGGCCTTATATACTAGCCGCCTCCTCCAGTGGCAACGGCCAAGCCCGGCCCAAGGCAGCGCTTCGAGCGCTTCAGAAGCCGGCGCGGCACAGCAGCTCGCGCAGCTCCGTGAGCTCGCGCAGCAGGCGCTGCAGCGGCTCGCGCGCCCCGCCGCCGCGGGCGCCGGAGGCCGCGCTCCTGGAGCCGCCGCCGTGGGCCGCGGCCGGGCCCGCATCCTTGACCTCGGCGGTAGCCTTGCCGCCGTTGTCGCGCAGCAGGCGCTGCACGCCCTTGATG
>JBHJOF010000227.1:0-16789 GCA_050330055.1 Kiloniellales bacterium | reverse complement strand
GCCGCAGCACGATCTCCGGCAGCGCGTCCACGTCCGCTTCGGTCGAGCGAAAGTTGGTGATGCAGGCGCGGAGGAGAAAACGGCCGTCGACTACGGCGTTCGACAGGAAGGCCTCGCCGCTGCGCTGCAACTCGGTCAGCAGAGCCCCGTTCAGCTCGTTCAGGTAGGCCTCTGCCGCCGTGGGATCGAGATCCTGCGGCACGAAGCGAAAGGTCGTGATGCTGAGGTTCTGCGTGGCGGCCTCCAGCTCCGGCGTTGCGGCGATGCGTCGGTGCAGGCGCTCTGACAAGGCGATGTTGCCGGCGATCATTTCGGCATAGGCGCTGCGGCCGGCCCGCTGGAGGGCCAGCCAGACCTTGAGTGCCCGGAAACAGCGCGAGTTCTGCGGCCCGTACTCGAAATAGTGCAGCACCTCTTCCCTGTCGTCGACATGGTGGTGGTAGTAGGGCGGCTGATAGCTGAAGGTGTTGCGCAGGGCGCGCCGGTCGCGCACCAGGGCGCAGCCGGCCTCGAGCGGAAGGTAGAGCCATTTGTGCGCGTCGATGGCGATGGAATCGGCCAGCCGCAGCCCGGCCAGCTCCGCGGGCGCCGACGGCGCAAGCACGGCCGGCGCGCCATAGGCGCCGTCGACGTGGAACCAGAGGTCGTGCGCCCGCGCGATCTCGGCCAGGCGGAAGAGCGGATCGACGGCGCCGGTGCTCACAGTTCCCGCCGTGCCGATGAGCAGGAACGGCAGGTCGCCTGCCGCCTTGTCGGCCTCGACGAGGCGGACGAGCGCCGCCGCGTCCATGCGCTGCTCGCGGTCGGCCGGCACCCAGCGGATCGCCTCGCTGCCGAGCCCGAAGAGATCGGCCGCCTTCTCGACCCAGGTATGGGTCTCCGCCGAGGTATAGAGACGCAGCCGGCCCTGTCCGGGCGCGGCCAGGCCCTCGCGGCGCAGGTCCCAGGGCGCCTTGGCCCGCCGGGCGGTGAGGAACCCGACGAAGTTGGCCATGTTGCCGCCGCTCACCAGCAGCCCGCCGCAGTCGCCCGGATAGCCCAGGAGCTCGGCGATCCAGCGCACCGCCTGGGCCTCAATCTCGGTCGGCACGGGCGCCGAGTTCCAGGCCGCCAGGTTCGGATTGACGGACGAGGCCAGCAGGTCGGCCAGCATACCGAGCGGCGCGGGCGAGCCGATGATGTAGCCCCAGGAGCGGGGATGGCCGTTGATGCGGCAGCCGTCGAACAGCAGCGCCGCCGCCCGCTCGAGCAGCGCCCCGGCATCCGCGCCCGAATCCGGAAGCGCGTCCTGCCCGACCCGCGCCCGGGCCTGCTGCGGGGTGAGGTGCGGTGCGGCCGGCCGTTCCGCGATCGTCTCCAGGAAGTCCGCGATCCGGTCGATGAGATCGTGCCCGAGCGCCCGGAACTCGCCCCCTGTCATCTCCAGCGGAAATGGCGTCCCGGGAGCGGCCCCGTCGCCTGCGTCGTGTCCCCTCGGATCGTATCCCCTTGCGTCATGCTCCATAGCCTCGCCTCTTCGCTATTGCCGATCGGCGGGAGTGCCTTCCTGCACCCTCGGCTGATCATCGGCCAGCCCCACCCGGCTGTTGGGCCCGGCTGCCGGATCGTGCGGTGATCGAGCCACGGCTCGGGGCGGCTGTCCAGAAACATGCATGAGTCTTGCGGCCGCGCCCTGCTTGGCCCAGTCCCGCGCGGGAGGCCGGCCGTGCGAAACGGGCAGGGGCGGGCTCATCGGCCTAGCGCGTCCGCCGCAATCTCCGCCACGGCCAAGGCCGTGTCGGGAGGCAAGCCGTCGTCGAGGGCCCAGGCGGCCGAGAGGCCGGCCCAGGCCAGGATCCACTGCAGCAGTCGCCGCTGTTCCAGCCCGGCCGTCGCGCGAACCACATCCAGGCGCCGGGCGAAGCGGGCGGAAGTCGTCGCCGTGACGTGGTCGGGATTGCAGAAGATGTTGGCGTAGTCGAAGCCGCGCTCGCCGACGAGGCCCTTGGGGTCGATCGCCAACCAGCCACGCTCGCCGAAGTCGAGGATGTTGCCGTGATGGATGTCGCCGTGCAGCACCGCCACCTCGCGCGGCGTTGCCAGCAACGCCCGGGCTGTCGAGGCGGAGAGCGCCAGGATGCCGCCGTGCTTGGCGGCGGCGGGCTCCAGCTCGCTGAACCGCTGCGGCAAGGGAATGAGGTCCGGCGGCGGACGGCGCCGCGGCACGTGGAGCCTGGCCGCCGCCGCGCAAATGATTCGGCTTGCCTCGTCGTCATGACCCTTGCCGACCAGCTCTGCTAAGGAGGCAGGACCCGTGGCACGCTCCAAGAGGATGGTATCGCCCTCTTGGGCCAGGACGCGCGCCGCGCCGTCGCCGTCCCACCACGCCATCAGCAGGCCGCCACGCCGTTCCTCGGCGTCGCTGGCCACTTTGAGCATGGCAGGCACACCCTCCTGCCGTACGGGCAAAAGCCTGCTGTTACGGGTAATTATGGGATCGCCGTCGGGCGTCAGCTGCCAGCGGGCGAGGTAGTCACCGAACATGCTCCGAGACATAACATTCTTCAGGCACCACCGTCCCGGGCTCGACGCCGCAGACATTGGCCATTTTATGTGTGTTCCGGGGGCCCGGCTGGACCAGCCGATCGGCAACGCAGGCAAAGAGCCCTTTCCAGAATGCCGCACTGGCCTTACATAGGCGCGGCGAGACGGCCATTTGCCGGGAGTTGAGTGGTGGCCAGGAGCCGCACCAGGAGCCTCTCAGCCGCGAGCGCCCCGGCCAGGGCCGGAGCGCGCCCGGCTGCCGTGCCCGGCAAGTCCGCAGGGGGCAAGTCCGCTGGGGGCAAGTCTGCTGGGGGCAAAGCGGTTGGGAGCAAGGCGGCTGGGGCCAGGGCGGCGCTCCGCATCCGGCCGGCGAGGCTGGACGACCTGCCGGCGCTGCTGAGCCTGGAGGAGCGCTGCTTTGCCATCGATCGCATGTCGCGGCGCAGCTTCCGCCACCTGCTGACCCGGGCCAATGGCGTCACGCTGGTGGAGGAAGCGGACGGCGCCATCCGCGGCTATGCCGCCGTGCTGTTCCACCGCGGCACCTCGCTGGCCCGGCTCTATTCCCTGGCGGTCGACCCGCAGCAGCGCGGCAAGGGCATCGGCGCCGCCCTGCTGGCCGCCGCCGAGCAGGCGGCCCTCGAGCACGATGCCGCCTACATGCGCCTCGAGGTGCACCAGGACAACCGTGACGCCCAGACGCTCTACGAGGCGGCCGGCTACCACGCCTTCGCCATCGCCCAGCACTACTACGAGGACGACGGCGACGCGATCCGCATGGAGAAGGCGCTGACCCGCGAAAGCGGACGCACGCTGGTCAAGATGCCCTACCACGAGCAGACCCTGGAGTTCACCTGCGGTCCGGCGGCGCTCTTGATGGCCATGCGCACGCTGGAGTCGAAGATCGAGGTCAGCCCGCGAGCCGAGCTGCGGTTGTGGCGCGAGGCCACCACCATCTTCATGACCTCCGGACACGGCGGCTGCAGTCCCTTCGGACTGGCGCTGGCAGCGGCGCGGCGCGGCTTCCGGGTCGAGGTGCACGTCACCGGCGACGGCGCCGACTTCTTCGTCGATTCGGTACGCAAGGCACGCAAGAAGGACGTGATCCGCCTGGTGCAGCAGGACTTCATCGACGAGCTGCGCGAGATGGGCGTGGCGCTGCACAAGGAACCGCTCTCGATTGCCGGGCTGCGCGCCGCCTTCGAACGCGGCGGCATTCCCCTGGTGCTGGTCAGCACCTATCGTCTCGACAGGAAGCGGGCGCCACACTGGGTCACCGTGACCGGTTTCGACGACCGTTTCGTCTATCTGAACGATCCCTTCGTGGATCGCTTGCACCACAAGAGCCGCACCGACTGCGTGCGCGTCCCCGTACCGCTGCGCGACTTCGACCGCATGACCCGCTACGGCAAGGCGCGCCAGCAGGCCGTCGTGGTGCTGACCAAGTCCACAGATCGCTGATGCCGCAACATATCGTCGTCGTCGACCGGGAGAAGGACTTCAAGTGGCCGGACGCCGGCTACCGGGTGGTCGCGGCGCGCGACTACATCACCCAGCCGGAGATCGCGGCCAACCGGGTCCGCATCATCAACCTCTGTCGCGACTTCAGCTATCTCGCCATCGGCTACTATTGCTCGCTGCTCGCCGAGGCGCGCGGCCAGAAGGTGATCCCGTCGGTCGAGGTGCTGCTCGAGCTGAACTGGAAGAGGCTCTACAAGTCGGCCGTTCCGGAGCTGGAGGAGCTGTTCAACAAGGCGCTGGCGCCCGGCGAGGAAGGCGAGTTCAAGACCCTGCACTTCTTCTTCGGGCGCAGCCAGGACGAGCGACTGAAGGACGTGGCGCGGCGCCTGTTCGAGCTGTTCCGCTGCCCGATCCTGGGAGTCGACCTGCGCTACCGGCGCGGCTGGCAGGTGCGCAACCTCGGCACCGTGACGCTGCGCGACCTGCCGCCCGAGCTGGACGAGGCCTTCCTCGACGGCCTCGGCCGCTATACCAAGGCGCAGTGGCGCGAGCCGACCCGGCGCGCCGCCGCCAAGTACACCATCGCCATGCTGTACGACCCGGAGGAGAAGCTGCCGCCGTCGGACAAGCGCGCCCTGGACAAGTTCATCGAGGCCGGCCGGGCGCTCGGCGCCAGCGTCGAGCTGATCACCCGGCGCGATTTCGGCAAGCTGGCCGAGTACGACGCCCTCTTCATCCGCGAGACCACGCAGCTCGACCACCACACTTACCGCTTCGCGAAGCGGGCGGTCGCCGAGGGCATGCCGGTGATCGACGACCCCCTGTCGATCCTGAAGTGCACCAACAAGGTCTATCTGGCCGAGCTGCTGCGCGCCAACAAGATCGCCACGCCGCGCACCCTCATCCTGGACCGCCGGGCGCTGCTGGCTGCCGGCCTCAACATGCACTTCCCCCTGGTCTTGAAAGTACCGGACGGCTCCTTCTCGCGCGGCGTCTTCAAGGCCAAGGACGAGGCCGAGCTGAAGGCCTTCGCCGAGAAGATCTTTATCGACTCCGACGTGCTGCTGGCGCAGGAGTTCATGTACACCGACTTCGACTGGCGCGTCGGCACCCTGAACGGCGAGCCGCTCTACGTCAGCAAGTACTTCATGTCCAAGGGCCACTGGCAGATCGTCAAGCACCACGGCAGCGGCCGCTTCTCCGAGGGCGGCTACGCCTCGGTGGCGCTGGCCGAGGCGCCGGCGGCGGTGGTCGACGTCGCGGTGCGCGCGGCGCGCCTGATCGGCAAGGGCCTCTACGGCGTCGACGTCAAGGAGAACAAGGACGGCGTCTTCGTGATCGAGGTGAACGACAATCCGAGCATCGAGTCCGGCGTCGAGGACGGCGAGCTGAAGGAGCAGCTCTACCAGCGCATCATCGGCGAGCTGATCCGCCGCATCGAATCGCGTTAGGCCAGCTTTGTTTTATAGGTAGTCGCAGTTTACCCCTCACCCTCCCATCGCTGACGCGATGGGCCCCTCCCTCTCCCCCAAGGGGCGAGGGGAAAAGGTCGAGCGCCGAACTCCCTCGCCCCTCCGGGGGAGAGGGAGGGGCCCAAGCGACCGTAGGGCGCTTGGGAGGGTGAGGGGGCGTTTGTTGCGCAGAGCCGAGAGAACTCAGTCCATGGCCGATCCCGACCCTGCTCCAGTCTCCGTCCCGCCCTTCCCCGAGGTCACCGTGCTGCTGGGCGACCCCAGCCTGCCGGACAGCACCAAGTTCGAGAATCGCTATCACCAGGAAGACCTGGACTGCATCGAGCGCATGCGGGCGGCGCTCGAGAGCCTGCCCGGCTATCGCTTCGAGCTGGTCACGCGCCACGAAGGTCTGCTGCAGCGCTTCCTGGCGAAACCGCCGCAGTTCGTGTTGAACTTCTGCGACACCGGTTATCGCAACAACGCCTTTCTCGAACTCAATCTGCCGGCCTTCCTGGAGATGCTGGGCGTGCCTTACAGCGGCGCCGGGCCCTTTGCCATGGTGCTGGCCTACGACAAGGCGATCGTGCGCCAGGTCGCCGCCGCCCAAGGCGTGCCGGTGCCGGACGAGCTCTACATCGAGCCGGGCGACAGCGACACCGTCGAACGGTTCAGCTATCCGGCGCTGATCAAGCCGAACTACGGCGACGGCAGCGTCGGCATCACCAAGGACGCGGTGGTGGCCGATGCGGCCGAAGCGCGGCGCTATCTCGCATGGCTGTGGGACGCGCTGCCGGGCCGCGCTGCGCTGATCCAGGAGTACCTGCCGGGGCCGGAGTACGGCATGGGCGTGATCGGCAACCCGGAGAGCGGACTCACCGTGCTGCCCATGCTGGAGGTCGATTTCAGCGCGCTCGGTTCCGATCTGCCGCCGATCCTCGGCTTCGAGTCCAAGACCCAGCCGGACTCGCCCTACTGGACTGACATCAGGTTCCGCGAGGCGCGGCTCGATGCGGCGACGCGCGAGATCCTGGCCGGCCGGGTGCGCCGTCTCTTCGCGCGGCTGCAGCTGCGCGACTACGGCCGCTTCGACTTCCGCGCCGACGCCAAGGGCACGATCAAGCTGATGGAGGCCAACCCGAACCCGGCCTGGGCCTGGGACGGCAAGCTGGCGATCATGGCCGGGATCGGCGGCATCGCCTATCCGCAGATGCTGGGCATGATCCTGGACGCGGCGCAGCAGCGCTGCGCGCGGGAGCGGCACGCCGGCTAAGGCTCGTTCACACTGACCATCATGGTCGGCGAAGGCCGACCATCCACGTGTTTCTTTGTTGCGGCAGCAATTGGACCGACATCTACAACACTCTAATCTGATGCAGCGCAGCGCAGCTAACTCACCGAGAGCAAAAACTCGTGGATGGTCGGCATCCGCCGACCATGACGACCCCAGGGGAAAAGGGACGGCGGTTCGCTGTCCAAAGCGGTGGGCGGAGGGGGCATGACATTCTTCGTGCTGGCCGTCTTCGCGGCGGTCTATCTCGGCATGGCGCTCGGCCGCTGGCCGGGCCTGAAGGTCGACCGCACCGGCATCGCCCTGTTGGGCGCGCTGCTGCTCTTCGGTGGCGGCGCGATCGACGAGGCCAGCGTGCTGGCGGCGATCGACTTCCCGACCATCGCCATCCTGTTCGGCCTGATGGTGCTGTCGGCGCAGTTCGCCGCCAGCGGCTTCTACGACTGGGCGGCCGGGCGGGTCGCATCGTCGGCCGCCGCGCCGGGCCTGGTACTCGGGCTGGTGGTCGTCACGGCAGGCGGCCTCTCGGCGGTGCTGGCCAACGACGTCGTGGTTTTCGCCATGACCCCGATGCTGTGCCGCGGGCTGATCGCCCGCGGCTGGGACCCGCGCCCCTTTCTGATCGCGCTGGCGGGTGCCGCCAACGCCGGCTCGGCCGCCACCGTGATCGGCAACCCGCAGAACGTGCTGATCGGCCAGGTCGGCGGGCTCGACTTCTGGCCCTTTCTTGTCGTCTGCGGCCTGCCGGCACTCTTCGCCCTGCTTGCCGTCTACGTCAGCGTCTGGGTCATCTGGCGCGGCCGCCTGCGCAGCGCCACTGCAGTGCCGCCGGCAGCTGGCGAGAGCCCGCCGCTCGACCGCGGCGGCGTCGCCAAGGGTGGCTTAGCCACTCTGCTGCTGCTCGGCCTGTTCCTCTCGCCGCTGCCAGCGGCGAGCAGCGTGCTGCTGGTGGCGGGGCTGCTGCTGATCAGCCGGCGCCTGGCGACGCGCCAGATGCTGAGCCTGGTCGACTGGCACCTGCTGGTGCTCTTCGCCGGCCTCTTCGTGGTGACCGCCTGCCTGGCGGCGACCGGCCTGCCGGATCGGGCGCTGGAGGCGCTCGGCGGCGGCGCCGATGCGCTCGGCCGCCTGGCGCTGCTGGCGCCGATCAGCCTGGCCGGCAGCAACTCGATCGGCAACGTGCCGCTGGTCATGCTGCTGCTGTCGAGCGCGCCGGGCCTGAGCGACGGCACCTACTACGCGCTCGCCCTCTTCTCCACGCTGGCCGGCAACCTGCTGCTGGTCGGCAGCCTCGCCAACATCATCGTGGTGGAGCGCGCCGCGCAGGAAGGGGTGCGGCTCGGCTTCCTCGAGCACGCGCGCTGCGGCGTGCCCATGACCCTGCTGTCCTTCGCCGGCGCCGCCGCCTGGCTGCTGCTGACTGGCGCGATCCGGCTATAGATGGCGAGCCGCCCAAATAAGGGGACAGTATACCTAATTTTATTACCGCCGTGAGACGGCTGATAATAAAATTAGGTATACTGTCCCCTTATTTTCGCGGGATGGCGAGGTCCCAGGTGCGGGTGAAGACCTGGTCGTCGCCCTCGTAGGCCGCCAGGTCGGCGTTGAAGTGGAAGGCGTCCAGGCTCGCGGTCAGGCTGGTGCGGGTCTCGACGCGGGCCTGCCAGGCGCCGCGGCGCAGCAGCGCCTTCTGCACCAGCTCGGCGCGCGCCGACAGCGGATCGGTCTCGCCGATGCGGAAGCGCTTCAGGATGGTGTAGCCGATGTCGAGGTCGATGTCCTCGAAGCGGGCGAGCGAAGCGCCGCCGAACTCGCCGCCGTCGCTGTGCAGCGTGTAGATGGTCTCGTGCGTGGTCAGGTCGCGCTCGATGCTGCGCTTGAGGGGCGCCGGCTTCAGCGCCGTCCGCGTGGTGCTGCGCGGCCCGCGCTCCGGCGGCTCGAAGGGCCTGAGCGACGCATCCTCGGCACGCGGCGGGCGCACCGGCAGGCTGAGCGCGCTCTCGCCGGAGAAGAGCGTGAGCGTCACCGCCTCGGGCGACGGCCAGGCGATCGGCCAGTAGGCGGTCGAGACCGCCAGGCGGATGCGGTTGCCGGCCGGGAAAGCGTGAGCGATGTCGTTGAGCTGCACGCGCACCTGGTAGCGCTGGCCGGGCGCCAGCGGCGCCGGCTGTTCGTGGCTGTCGCGATGGGTCAGGTTGAGCAGTCCGTAGGTCACACGCGTCGCCGCGCCGTCCGGCGCCAGGTCGTTCAAGCGCACCGCGACCAGACCGCAGGGCCGGTCGATGGCGAGCGTCAACTCCGCGACCGGCGCACCCAGGATCTCCAGGCGCTCGGGCAGCGGATCGGAATCGAAGGTCAGCGAGCGGCCGTCGTCGCCGCGCTGGTCGAGCGGCATCTCGCCCTCGCCGCCGAAGGCGCACCAGTCGCCGCCGGAGAGCCCGGTGGCCTGCGGCGAGGAGAAGACCAGGCCGGTCGGCTGCGTCGCCTCGCGCTCCAGCCGGCCGGGATTGAGGAACAGGCGCTGCTCGGCTATGCGCGGCGAGGGCCAGGAGACCTCCGCGACCCAGCGGCCGGGACGTTCCTCGTAGGTCGGCAGCGGCTCGACGCTGTCCTGCATCCAGACGCGGTAGAGCGGCTCGTCCATGATCCCCGTGTCGATGTCCTTCAGCCAGTGGTCCCACCAGCGCAGCGCTTCCTGCAGGAAGCCGATCGCCGGGCCGGGCACGCCGTTGTGCGGGAAGTTGTGCGCCCAGGGCCCGACCAAGCCTTTGCGCGGGCACGACAGGCCCGCGAGCAGGCGCGGCACGGCGTTGGAATAGCCGTCGGCCCAGCCGCCGATCGCGTAGACCGGACATTGGATGGCCGTGAAGTCCTCGCAGACCGAGCCGTGCTTCCAGTAGTCGTCGCGGCGCTGGTGCTGCATCCAGAGCGCCGGGAAGGGAACGGCGTTCTCCAGGCGCTCGTGCCAGAGCTCGCGCCAGCGCTCGCCGACGAGCTCGGGGTCCGGCGGCAGCGCGTTGTAGGTCAGCAGGATCGAGCCCCACTGCAGGTTCTCGTTCAAGAGACAGCCGCCCATGTAGTGCGCGTCGTCGGCATAGCGGTCGTCGGTCGAACAGAGCGTGATGATGGCCTTGAGCGCCGGCGGTCGCAGCGCCGCCACCTGCAACGAATTGAAGCCGCCCCAGGAGATTCCCATCATGCCGACGGCGCCGCTGCACCAGGACTGCTCGGCGATCCAGGCGATGATCTCGAGCGCGTCGTCGTGCTCCTGCTGCGAGTACTCGTCGAAGATTACGCCGTCGGAATCGCCGGTGCCGCGCAGGTCGACCCTGACCGAGGCATAGCCGTGCCCGGCGAAGTAGGAATGCATCGGCTCGTCGCGCGCGCGCATGAAGTCGCGCTTGCGGTAGGGCAGGAACTCGAGCAGCGCCGGCACCGGATGGGCCTCGGCATCGGCCGGCATCCAGACCCGCGCGGCCAGCCGGCCGCCGTCCGACATCGGGATCCAGAGGTTCTCGATCTCGCGCACTTCGCGCGGGAAGCTCTCGACGGTGGTCACGCCGCCGCTCCCTCTTGGCCACCCAAGCCAGGCGCCAATATCAGCCCTCCCCTGCCCCAAAATTTGAAGGATTCACACATACGCGCGGTGATCTCACAACGCAGATACACACACCACTGTCGTCCCGGGGCTTGTCCCCGGGACCCAATGGCGCCAGAGCGCGCCACGGATAGGCCGTTGGGTCCCGGCAACAAGTGCCGGGACGACAGCCGTGGGTGTGGCAAGGGCCTGCCTCTCCTAACTGGCATGTATAAATGCCATGGGACCCAAACGAGGGGCAGGCTGAAGCAGCGGGAGACCCTGTTCAAGCGACTTTGCGGCGCCGCCGCTTGCCCAGCTTCTGGGTCGACCAGAAGGCGAGCGCGAGCTGTTCGCGCACGGCGAAGCCGGCCTCCAGGTCCCAGCAGTTGGCGATCGCCAGGCGGAAGCCGCCGGGCGGCATGGAGTGCGCCTTGGGCGGCTTGTCCTCGTGGAAGGTCATCTGGATCGAGGTGATCGACGGCCGCTGCAGCAGCTCGTCGATGATCGCCTGTTCGACCTTGCGGTAGCGCAGGCCGTGCGCGCCGAACAGCACGACGCTGTAGCCGGGGCGGCGGTCCTTGTCCTCGAACGGCCAGTTGCCGCGGCTGTAGAGCTCGATCACGCTCTCGACCCAGGGCGGCCCGCCGTAGAGATCGGGCCACTGGTCGCTGAAGCGCAGATGGGTCTCGATGATGGTGCCGCCGATGGTCTCGAAGTTGACCATGCCGCTGTAGCCGCGCAGGTTGCGGCGCAGCCAGTCGCCGCAATAGCTCTCGACGCCGGGCCGCGCCTCGGCGTGCACGATCCAGTAGTCGAACATGCCGCCGTCGAGCGGCCGCCCGGTCGAATGGCGCCACCAGACCGGCTCGCCGTCGATCACCGCGGCGTCGCTGCTGACGTGTTCGCCTTCGAGCAGCGCCATCCACATGTGGCCGGGCGCCTGCTCGCGCTCGTATTCCTCGCGCGAGCGCAGGATCCTGCTGCCGGCGCCCATGCCGCGCATGTTGTAGATCGGCTTGCTGAAGACCGGATAGTGGCTCGGCGGCAGGCCGTGCGGCGCGTGCTCCAGGCCCTGGGTCTCGCAGATCAGGAGCTTGTTGTAGACCCAGCGATGCTTGGGGAAGAGCTCGTAGGAATCGCCGTCGTCAGTCGGGATCGCCACCCCCTCGGGACAGGGCACCCCCTCGAAGTACTGCATGCGCCAGGGGTCGCGCTCGAGAACAGGCATCGTACCGGCACTCCAGGCATAGCGCGGGCGTCTTTGACGGCCGCCAGCGGGCTGCGGTCAGGCCTCCAGCCTAGCATGATCCGCGGCGCGCGACTCCGGCCCCGACGATTGCTGCGCACCAAAGCTGTGGAAGGCTCAGGCGAAGGCGGGCAGCGGCGCGCGCACCTCGTTGATCGCCAGCGACAGGGCGAGCGCCTCGCCCAGCACCTGCAGCGAGCGGCTGGCGTTGCGCGGCAGGGGAATGGCGCGGCGCAGGCAGAAATCGATCAGCGCCGCGCCGACCGCCTCGGCGTCGAGCGTCACGGTCTGAATCTCCGTCCGCTCCGACGCCCCCAGCTTTACCACCATGCTGAAGTCGGGCCCGCAGCCGACCTGGCAGTAAATCACGCGGCCCCTGGGCAGGCTGCCGCCGCCCTGCTCAGCGTGCTCGGTCAGCGCCTCGGCGACCTCGTCGCGGGAAAAGATCAATGTGCGCATCTCGACCGGCATGACGGGCTCCCTATCTGCCTGGCGACGCGGCCTGCGCTCAGGCGTGCGCCACGTGGCACAGCACGTGGTCGATCTCGGCCTGGTCCTCGCTGAACGGCAGGGCGACGGCGCGGTAGCGGGTCGGGCCGCGCCACGACGGCAGCACCTGCTCGTCGCTGATCGGCCGGCCGGCGCGCGCCGCCTCCTGGCTGAGCGCGATCAGCCAGTCGGTCATGAGCGGGGTGTGATCGATGCGGCTGCGCCCAGCATCGCGCAGAGGGGCGGCGCGCATGGCCTCGCTGAACGAGGCCTCGATGCGCGGCAGCGCCGAGCCGTCGTCGGCGGGAAAGCGCAGCAGCAGGCTGTTCGGCCAGTGCAGCGCGCAGCGCTCGAAGCGCAGGTCGGTCCAGGAGGGGAAACGCCGTTCGCCGCGCAGCCCCTTCCAGAAGGCGACGATATCGCCGCCTGAGGTCTCCGCAGGGTCCACCTCGGCGCTCTGATGGGACTCAGCCCGAGCCGCTGGCTCGGGCGTGGTCTCTTTGGGCGCTGCCTGTGCCGCCGACTTACACTCCGACCGATCGGGCGTGGCACGCGCGCTTGCAGGGACCGCTGCCCGCTCGGGCCGCGACTCGTCCGGCGGCGTGACCGGGCGCTGGCGCTGCCGGCGCAGCGGCACCGTGGCGAGCGAGGCCGGCGGTGGTAGCTCCTGCGCCCGGGGGGTCACCGCGGCTGTCGCGGCCGCCGGAGTGGTCTGCGGCAGCGACGCATTGCCGTTGGCAGCGGGCGCGTCCTGCAGCGCCATCTGACCTACTCCATCTCGCCTGCCGCGGCGATCGCGGCGGGGCCGCCGCTTTCCGGAACACCAGCCACCGCGCTCGCCGGCCCGGTCCGCGCCGCGGAAAGGCTCATGGCTTGCGCCTCGCCCGCCACGGCACCGGCGAGGCAGGCGCAGGTGCCGCCGGCAACCTCGCTGCCGCAGCGTGCCATGTAGGCCGCCAGGGCCTCGTCGATAAGCTGCTGCTTGGACTTCCCCAAGTGGGCGGCGAGCAGCGCGAAACGCCGATGCTCGGACGGCGCCATGCGATAGGACAGTCGTACGGTGTCGGCCGCGTTGGCGCCGTTCCCGCCGCCAACCGATGCAGCGGCGCGCGGCGCCTTGGCGGCCTTGGGCTCCTTGCGCCGCGCCTCCGGGGACGGCGGCCGCGCCTTCAGCAGGGGCTCCGCCGCGCCGGTCGTTGCGCTTGCCGACACCGCTGCGGGCGGCGCAACGGAGGGCTCCGGCGGCGGCCTGAAGCCGGCCGTGGAGGCGCGCCCCTTGAGAGCCAAAAGTGAGCTGGTCAGGGTTGCCGCGGGCTTGCTCATTTGCCGACCAGCTCCCCAACCGCCCCGGGGACTACCTCGGCGGTCGTGACCTTGGGCAGCGGCTCGACAACGACCGGCAGCGCGGCAGCCTCGCCTTGCGGCAGCTTGCCGAGGCGGCCCTCGAGATAGGACCAGAGCGCCGCGATCTCCTCGGACGAGCGCGACTCGCCCGGCAGCTCCATCACCGTGCGCCCGTCGATCATGCTGGAGGCGAAGTCGACCCGGTGGTGCAGGATCGAGGGCGCGAGCGTGCCGTGCTGCGACAGCGAGATCGCCGCCTCGGTGGTGATCTTGGCCGCACGCGTGGCCGCGTTGATCACGAAGACCAGCGGCTTGCCCAGGGACTCCACCAGGTCGACGGTATCGCCCACGGCGCGCAGGTCGTGCGGGCTCGGCCGGGTCGGGATCACGACGAGGTCGGCTACCTGCACGACGTCGCGGATCGCCGCGGTGATCGCCGGCGGCGTGTCGACGAAGACCAGCTTCATGCCGAGCTGGCGCAGGCGCGGGATGTCGCGGCCCAGGCTCTCGCGGGTGGTGTGCGCGAAGTGCGGCGTCTTGGCGGCGCGCTCGTTCCACCAGTCGGCCAGGCTGCCTTGCGGATCGGTGTCGATCAGCGCGACCGGGCCGGCGCCGCGCCGGTCCGCCTCGACCGCCAGGTGGCCGGCGAGCGTGGTCTTGCCCGAGCCGCCTTTCTGGGAGGCAATTGCAACGACTAACATGAAAGCCTGCTCCTCAAATCTGCACTGCCGGCCCGAACGGCCGACCCGGGCCCGCGGCCTGAATGCTGGCCTGGACCGCCGGAGCCCCGCCGCGCCAGGTGCGACGCGTTGGACGCCTGACGCCAGGCCCCGGCTTACGGCTAGGACCAGGAGGCGCCGGCTACAAATATCCACCTTGGCCGTGAAGATGATCTTAAGAGATACTTGCAATTACATAGGAATTTTAGACGATAGGCTCCCTATTTCCTAAGAAAAAGCATTCCTTTATTGGCAACAAATTCATCTCAAACCTCGACATACTACGCGAGCCGGAAAGGTACGACGCCGTGGCGCCAGGCCTGAATGCCCAGCGGCTTTGCGCGCCGCGGCGGGGCGGGCCAGAATGGCGGCGATGGACCCGACGACCCTCACCTGGCTGATCCTGATCTTCGGCTATCTGCTGCCGCTGGCGCATGTCGCGCTGTCGCCGGCCGGCGGGCACTGGCGGCCGCCGGCCGGGGCGCGCTGCCCCTTCGGGCCGCGCAGCGGCTGGCTCATCGTGGTGCTGCTGCTGGGCGTCGTTGGCTGGCTGCTCTACATGGCCGCGCGGCTGCGCCGGCTCCGCCGGACTAGCGCTTGAAGAGCGCGTCGGCGCCGGAGAGGTAGGCCTTCTTGCCCTTGATCTTGTCCTTGACCCGGAGGATCTCGGCCTCGAGCTCGGCCAGATAGTCTTCCAGCTCGTCGACGCCGAGGGCGTCCAGGTCCTTGGGCTTGGGCTTCTGCTTGCGCGGCTCCAGGTCTTCTGGGTCCATCGCGCCTCTCCGTCGATCGCTTGCCAGGCGGGAGTGATCATACTAGACCACTCCGGCCATTCACAGGGCCGGCCCGGGCGCTGCGCCGCGGCAACAAAGGAGCAATAATTTCGGGGACAGTATACCTAATTTTATTACCGATACATGGTTGCGGTAATAAAATTAGGTATACTGTCCCCGAAATAGACTCCCGTAATAGAGGAGCGCCAGCATGACCGAGCAAAGCCCCGCCAGCATGACCGCGATCGAGATCCGCGAGTACGGCGGGCCCGAGGTGCTGGTGCCGGGGAGCCGGCCGGTGCCGCGGCCGGCCGAGGGCGAGGTCCTGGTCAAGGTGGCGGCGGCCGGCGTCAACCGGCCCGACGTGCTGCAGCGCCAGGGCGGCTATGCGCCGCCGCCCGGCGCCTCCGACATCCCGGGCCTGGAGATCGCCGGCGAAGTGGTCGCGCTGGGGCCGGGGGTGGGCGACTGGAAGGTCGGCGACGAGGTGACGGCGCTGGTCGCCGGCGGCGGCTATGCCGAGTACTGTGCGGCGCCGGCGCCGCAGTGCTTGCCGCTGCCCAAGGGCCTCGACATGGCCGCGGCGGCGGCCCTGCCCGAGACCTTCTTCACGGTCTGGAGCAACGTCTTCGACCGCGCCCGCCTGGCCGAAGGCGAGGCCTTCCTGGTGCACGGCGGCTCGTCCGGCATCGGCACCACGGCGATCCAGCTCGCCAAGGCCTTCGGCGCGCGGGTCTTCACCACCGCCGGCTCGGCCGACAAGTGCAAGGCCTGCGAGGATTTGGGCGCCGAGCGGGCGATCAACTACCGCGACGAGGACTTCGTGACCGTGGTCAAGGAGGCGACCGGCGGCAAGGGCGTCGACGTGATCCTCGACATGGTGGGCGGCGACTACATCGCCCGCGACATCGCGGCGCTCGCCCCCGACGGCCGGCTGGTCTTCATCGCCTTCCTGGGCGGGCCCAAGGCCGAGGTCAACTTCCTGCCGGTCATGCTGAAGCGCCTGACCATCACCGGCTCGACCCTCAGGGCCCGCTCGGTCGCCTTCAAGGGCGCTATCGCCCAGGCGCTCAAGGCCAAGGTCTGGCCGCTGATCGAGGCCGGCAAGGTCAAGCCCGTGCTCTACAAGTCCTTTCCTCTGGCCGAGGCAGCGGAGGCCCACCGGCTGATGGAATCGAGCGCGCACATCGGGAAAATCGTGCTCGAAATCTAGCCATTGGCGGGAAACAAGGCTTTCCTTCGCCGCGGGACGACGTATATATCAGGTGCTTCGATGACAACGTGCCATCGCGCTGCTCCAGGCGGCGGCACGGCCCCGGCGTGAAGCCGGCGGGGCCGAAACGGAGGTAACATGCCCAATCCCCTCATGCCCAAGGCAACCGCCGTGTGGCTGGTCGATCACACCACCCTCAGCTTCGAGCAGATCGCCGCGTACTGCGGCCTGCACCCGCTCGAGGTCCAGGGCATCGCCGATGGCGAGGTGGCGATCGGCATCCAGGGCCAGGACCCCATCGCCAACGGCCAGCTGACCCGCGAGGAGCTGGAGCGCTGCCAGGCCGATCCCAGCGCCCGCCTGAACATGGCGGTGCAGGACCTGCCGCAGCCGGCCAAGCGCACCAAGGGGCCGCGCTACACGCCGGTGGCCAAGCGCCAGGACAAGCCGGACGGCATCGCCTGGCTGCTGCGCCACCATCCGGAGCTGAAAGATTCGCAGATCGCCAAGCTGATCGGCACCACCAAGAACACCATCCAGGCGGTGCGCGAGCGCAGCCACTGGAACTCGCCCAACATCCGGCCGCGCGACCCGGTGCTGCTCGGCCTATGCAGCCAGAGCGAGCTCAACCTGGTGGTCGAGAAGGCGCGCCGCGCCGCCAAGCGGGCCGGCCGCGAGGTGCCGCAGCCGCTGGAGTAC
>JBHJOF010000226.1:0-2221 GCA_050330055.1 Kiloniellales bacterium | reverse complement strand
CGCTTTCGCGGTCCTACTCCGTGATCTGCCTCACCAGTCCGGGGTAGCGATTGAAGGCGAGCTTCTGCACAAGCGAGCCGTCGACCGTGACGATCTCTGCGGTGATGCTGCCGTCCTCTGCGGTGGCGATCTCGCCGAGCGTCAAGCGGGGGTTCCCCAACCGGGCCAGCCGATCCTCAAGGAAGCTGCGCACGCGCTCGGGCGTCATTTCTTCGGGCGTGCCCACCGGCAGGCCGAGGCCAAGGTGATGGCCGCCCATCATGCCGTGCATGGCAGCACCGCTCTGCATCGCGCCCATCATCTGCATCATCATGCCGCCGCGCATCATCTCGGCCATCATGTCGCCGCCCGACATGCGATTACCCATCATGTCGCCGCCCATCATATTGCGACCCATCATGCCGGTCTGGCCGGCGCCTTCGCCAGGCTGCCCCATCATCATGCGCATCATCATCTGCATCATCTCGGGCGACATCATGCCCATCATGCCGGGGCCGCCGGGCTGCATTCCCGGGGCGGACGGGGTGCCGGGCTCGGCCGTCTGCGGCGCATCCTGCGTCTGCTCGGGATGATGGGCGTCGTGCTCCTGCGTTTCGGTTTGGGCGGCGAGGGGCGCGGCGGCTAGCAGCAGGCCGGCGAAGAGGATGGCGTGTACCGGAGTTCTCATCGTCTTATTCCTTTGTGAAAGTCGAGAATGCGGTCATGCCGACCGCGCGCGAAAGAAGCCGGATAGGCGCGGCACGAAGGCCGGCACCTGCCGGGCGTACTGGCGATATTGCTCGCCGAAGGCGGCCTCGACCTCGCGCTCCTCGCGCCTGGCGAGGCGCCAGTACATGACGAGCAGGACCGGCAGCATCAGACCGGTGGCCAGCGTCGGCCACTGCAGGAAGAATCCGACCATGATGAGCGCGAAGCCGGCGTACTGCGGATGCCGGACGTGCGCATAGGGCCCTTTGGTCACGAGGCCACCATCGCGCTGCGCCGCATGGAGAACGCGCCAGGCGACAGCGATCAGGATGAAGCCGCCACCGATCAGCCCGAAGCTCAGGAGGTGGAAGGGGCTCCAGTGCGGATCCATGGTCCAGCCGAACAGCACCGGCCAGAGATGCCCAGCGTCGTGCGAGAGGGGGTCGAGCGCCGGGAAGCGGTTGCCCAGCCAGCCGGCCAGCAGGTAGAGCGTCAGGGGAAAGCCGTACATCTCCACGAAGAGCGCCACGATGAAGGCGGAGAAGGCACCGAGGCTGCGCCAGTCGCGCGCGGTGCGCGGCTTGAAGAAGCTGAATGCGAAGAAAATGAAGATGGCCGCGTTGACGGCGGCCACCAGCCAGAGGCCGTAGGCGGGGACGTCAGCGGTCATCGCGACCTCTCCCTCCATGGCCGCCATGGCCCCGGTGCATGAAGAAGTGCATGCCGATACAGATCAGCAGCGGCAGCAGCAGGGGCAGTACGCCCAGGATGTGGGCGCGGTGCTCGATTGACAGCAAGACGCCGGCAACGAGCAGAAAGGTGCAGAGCGCCCAGCCGAAGGGCGAGGCGAGGAAGCGGCGTTCGCGCGGCGAACCCTGTTGGGGCCGATCCTGGCGCGGATGGTCGGGAAGGCGGTTGCGGTTCATGGCTTGCGGACCTCCAGGGTGGCGCGTTTCAGCAGCAGGGAGTTGCCAATGACCGACAGCGAGCTGGTGGTCATGGCGATGACGCCGACCATGGGGTGCAGCAGGCCGAGAGCGGCGATCGGCACGGCGGCCAGGTTGTAGAACCAGGCCCAGAACAGGTTCTGAACGATCTTGCGGAAGGTCGCCTTGGAGAGGCGTATGGCCTCCACCACCTTGGTCAGCTCGCCCTTCACCAGGGTGACGTCGGCCGCCTCGATGGCGACGTCGGCGCCGACGCCGATGGCGATGCCGACGTTGGCCTGCTTCAGGGCCGGCGCGTCGTTGATGCCGTCGCCGACCATGGCGACGTGGTCGCCGTAGCGCGCCTGCAGGTCGCGGATGGCGGCGACCTTGCCTTCCGGCAGGACGCCGGCCTGCACCTCGTCGATGCCGACCTGGGAAGCGACGTGGCGTGCCGTGCGCTCGTTGTCGCCGGTGATCATCACCACCCGGATGCGCAGGTCGTGCAGGGCAGCGATCGCGGCCTTCGAATCGTCCTTTACGGTGTCGGCCACGGCGACCAGGCCGGCCAGATGATCGTCGATGGCGACCAGCATGGCGGTTTTACC
>JBHJOF010000225.1:0-4749 GCA_050330055.1 Kiloniellales bacterium | reverse complement strand
AGCAGCCCCGGCCGCCCGCCATGGCCGCCCGCCTGCCCGGCGTCGCGGCCCGCCGCGTTCATCGTGCTCGTCCTAGCGGCCATGATGGCGCACCCTTCAGTTCCTGGCCCCAGTTCCTGGCCCGTGTCCTGCTCCGAGTCGGGCCCGAGTCGGACTTTGCTCTTATAGCACTTCAACCAGGCGGACCAGCGCCGCCTCGGTCAGCTCTGCGTCCTCGACCAGCGCGGCGCGGATGAATCCAGCGCCCGGGTTGCCGGCGCCGCCTGCTCCATTGGCCGGCCCCTCTGCCGCCATATAGGCGCCCGGCAGGACACGGATGCCGGCGCGGCACCAGAGCTCGACCGCGGTCTCTTCGCCGTCGCCGACCTCGAGCCAGAGGAAGAAGCCGCCCGCCGGCTTGCGGAAGCCGAAGCGGTTGCCCAGCACCCGCTCGGCCACCGCTAAGTTGGCCTGGTAGGCGGCGCGCGCCTCGCGCACGTGATCCTCCTCCTGCCACAGGCGGGTGCCGGCGGCGATTACCGGCTGCGACACGCCGGCGCCGCCCATGCGCAGGATGGCGTCGAGCGATTCGATCAGGTCCGGCGGTCCGGCGGCGAAGCCGCAGCGCAGGCCGGGCGCGCTCGAGCGCTTGGACAGCGAGTTGAAGATCAGCAGGCTGTCGAGCCCGTCGCCCAGCGCCGCGGCCGCTTCCATGGCGCCTGGCGGCGGCGCGCCGGTATAGATCTCGGAGTAGCACTCGTCGAAGGCGACGACGAAGTCGTGGCGCCGTGCCAGCTCGATCAGGCGGGTGAGATAGGCCAGCTCGGCCACCGCGCCCTGCGGGTTGGACGGCGAGTTGCAGAAGCAGAGCGCGGTACGGCGCAGCACCGCCTCGTCGAGCGCGCCGTAGTCGGGCAGGAAGCCGGTCTCGCGCGTCGCCGGCACGAAGACCGGCTCGGCGCCGGCCGCGGCCGCCGCTCCGGCATAAACGTGATAGAAGGGATTGGGGATCAGAACCACCGGCGGCGCGCCGTTTTGCGTGGTCGCTGGCACGGTTGCTAACACGGCGAAGAACAGGCCTTCCCGGCTGCCCGGCAGGGGCAGCAGGCAGCGCTCGGGGTCGAGCAGGCGGCCGGGCCCGATAGCGCCCTCGGCCAGGCCGTAGCGCCGCTGCAGCCAGCCGGCGATCGCCTGCAGGTGGCGCGGATCGGCCCGCGCCGTCGGATAGCGGCCCCAGCCGGCCGCGGCGGCGGCCAGCTCGGCCGCCACGAAGTCCGGCGGCGAGCGCTGCGGCTCGCCGACCGACATCGCCAAGGGCTTGCCGTCCGGCCGCGGCGAGCGCCCCGGCGCCTTGTCGGCCAAGAGGCGGCCCAACCGCGCGAAGGCGTGAACGGCCTGCAGCTTGCGGCGGTCGATCAAGGTCATGGCCTAGCGGCCAAGGCACGGCAGATCACTAGCCGCGCGCGACTCGGACAAGGTACAAAACATAAACGAGTCTACCCAATGGACGCGCCGCCCGGCAAGGCGGCATGGAGCGGCCGGGCGGCGGAGCAGGGGCAGGCAGGGCGGCCGGCGCGAGGCGCAAGCCCGTCGCCGCGGGGCCGGATTCCGCAGGAGTTTGGGCAAAAAATTCGGCCCGGGCGAGACGGGAGCCCGGGCCGCAGGTGGGCAGGGTAAATCAGAACGACTTGGCGCCCTGGCCGAACTCCGGATAGGCCTCGAGGCCGAGCTCCGCCTTGTCGAGGCCCATGTCCTCTTCCTCGGCGCTGACGCGGATGCCGACCGAGACCTTGATGGCCAGCCAGAGGATCGACGAGGCGACCAGCACGAAGGCGCCGACCGCGGCGACGCCGAGAAGCTGCACGCCGAAGCTGGCGCCGCCGAAGATGCCGACCGCCAGCGTGCCCCAGATGCCGCACACCAGGTGGGCCGGGATGGCGCCGACCACGTCGTCGATCTTCAGGCGGTCGAGCAGCGGCACCGTGATCACCACGAGCAGGCCGCCGATGCCGCCGATGACGATCGACAGCAGGTGGTTCTGCAGGTCCGGCCCCGCGGTGATCGCCACCAGGCCGCCGATGGCGCCGTTCAGCGCGATGGTCAGGTCGATCTTCTTGTAGAGGATCTGGTTCAACGCCATGGCGGCGACCACGCCGGCTGCGGCGGCCAGGTTGGTGTTGACGTAGACGATCGCCATGGCCGCGGCGTCGAGCGCCGAGCCCAGGGCCAGCTGCGAGCCGCCGTTGAAGCCGAACCAGCCGAGCCAGAGGATGAAGGTGCCGAGCGTGGAGAGCGGCAGGTTGGCGCCGGGCATGGGATTGACCCGGCCGTCGGGGCCGTACTTGCCCTTGCGCGCGCCCAGGATGATGGCGCCGCTGAGCGCCGCCCAGCCGCCGACCGAGTGCACTACCGTCGAGCCGGCGAAGTCGGAGAAGCCCATCTCCGAGAGCCAGCCGCCGCCCCAGATCCAGGCGCCCTGGATCGGATAGATCAGGCCGGTCAGGAACACGGTGAAGAGCAGGAAGGGCCAGACCTTGATGCGCTCCGCCAGCGTGCCGGAGACGATCGAGGCGGCGGTGGCCACGAAGACCATCTGGAAGAACCAGTCCGACATGCTGGAGTAGCCGGCGTCGCTGACCGCCGCGATCATCTCCGGCGTCGCCTCGTCGGCATTGATCAGCGCCAGCTCGGCCTCGCTCGGGTTGTAGAGCAGGCTGAAGCTGCCGATGAAACCGCCGTCCACGTCGGCGTACATCAGGCTGTAGCCGATCAGGTAGTAGAGGATGCCGGCCACCGAATAGAGCGCGATGTTCTTCAGACAGATGGCGGCGGTGTTCTTGGTGCGCACCAGCCCCGATTCCAGCATGGCGAATCCGGCGGCCATCCACATGACCAGGGCGCCGTGAATCAGGAACGAGAAGCTGTTGAGTATGTACTGGGTTTCCGGCGAAACCTCCGCCAGGGCCGGCTGGCCGGCGAAGCCGACAGCGGCCAGCGCCGCCATGAAGAGAAAGACACGAGCGGACAGTCGAGACATGCGTAACATCCCCCTGCAGCGCCCCTCCCGGGGCCTTTCATGGCGCGCCGCCGCGGGCGGCGCGCGGGTCCAGCCCCGTGCGTCTCAAGTTCCGTGCCAGCCCGGGTTGCCATGCGGCGGGGCTTTGGATTCAAGAGCTTGCGCCGGCCCCCGGCGGGTACGTCACGTCCGGCGCAAGGCAAAACTGATTATTTGATAGGCAGGTAAGTGAAGCCGCCTAATTTGTGGGCAGAAGACGGCATCACCACGCCGATCCGGCAAGCGGCTGGACCTGCTGGATTCACGGATCTCGTGCGGCAGACTCACGAGGTACTACACACACCCCTGTCGTCCCGGGGCTTGTCCCCGGGACCCAATGACGCTACCGCGTGATGGGTCTCTACGACATCTGCATCCCCTCGAACGGTTAGGGCAGTGGGTCCCGGCAACGAGTGCCGGGACGACAGCTTTGGGTCGGGCAAGGGCGAGCCTCTCTTTTCCCTGAGATGTGTGAATGCCATAGGCGGCTGGACAGAGTCGCGGCGCCGGGTGATGCTCGCGCCTGAGGAGCGCGCAGCGGCGGACAGACGATGAGAGGCGAGACGGACCGGTTCGTGAGCGCCGAAGACGAGGCGAATACGAAGGCCACCGAGGACTGCGAGGTGCTGATCGTCGGCGGCGGCCTGGTCGGGCTGACGCTGGGGGTCGCGCTGGCTTCGGCCGGCATCGAGACGGTCGTGGTCGACCGCGAGGACCCGGCGCGGACCCAGGGCGAGGCCTTCGACGGCCGCGCCTCCGCGATCGCGCGCGGGCCGCAGCAGGCCTTGGCGGCGCTCGGCATCTGGCCCGACCTGGCGGCGCGGGCGCAGCCGATCCTCGAGATCCGCGTCTCCGACGGCCAGGTCGGCCGGCCCGCCTCGCCGCTGTTCCTGCACTACGACCGCGCCGAGGTCGACGGCCTGCCGCTCGGCTACATGCTGGAGAACCGCGACATCCGCCGCGCGCTCTATGCCGCGGTGGGGCGCCAGGCGCGGCTGCGGCTGGTCGCCCCGGCGAGCGTGGCGCAGGTCGAGCGCGGCGCGGTCTGGGCGCAAGCGCGGTTGGAGGGCGGCGCGCGGCTGCGCGCCCGCCTGGTGGTGGCGGCCGACGGTCCCGCGTCGCCGCTGCGCCGCACCGCCGGCATCGCGGTGACCGCCTGGGATTACAGGCAGGTCGGCCTGGTCGCCACGGTGGCGCACGCCGAGCCGCACCTCGGCGTGGCGCACGAGCATTTCCTGCCCTCCGGTCCCTTCGCCATGCTGCCGCTCATCGACGGTCCCGACGACGCGGGGCGCTCCGTGCATCGCTCCTCGATCGTCTGGACCGAGCGGCCGGATGTCGCGGCTGCCATGCTGCGCCTCGAGGCCGACTGCTTCGCCGCCGAGATGACGCGGCGCTTCGGCGACAGCCTGGGACGCCTCGCCCTGATCGGCCGGCGCTGGTCCTATCCGCTGAGCCTGTCCTACGCGCAGCGCGTGGTCGATCATCGCCTGGCGCTGCTCGGCGACGCGGCGCATCGCATCCATCCGATCGCCGGGCAGGGCCTCAATCTCGGCCTTCGGGACGCGGCGGCGCTGGCGGAGGTGCTGGCGGAGGCGGCGCGGCGGGGGGAGGATATCGGCGATCTCGCAGTCCTTCGCCGCTACCAGCAATGGCGGCGGTTCGACTCGACGGCGCTCGCCTTTTCGATGGACGCGCTGAACAGGCTCTTCTCC
>JBHJOF010000224.1:0-2269 GCA_050330055.1 Kiloniellales bacterium | reverse complement strand
CGATGGCGACCTGCTGTACGCCGAGGACTTTGAAGGGTCTGTCGCTCATGTAACTCCCCCTTGGTGCGCTATCCGAATTACGCGAGAAACGGAGCATGCCAGGAACTGCCGGGGCTGTGAATGACCCGATTGCCATGCCGGATCTGCCGGCTACTCCGTACAGCAGCAACGGCCAGTTGTCAATCACAGGACTTTCCCCAAAACTGGTTCCTCGACGTTTCAAGTGGATTAGACGGAACTTCCTTCTTTCGCGACGTGGGAGGGATTGATTTCGCACGATTTTGTGTGCGAAGCGGGGAGCTTTACTGGGTACGCTCGGGCTTGAGGCCGAGCAGGTCGAATGCCTTCTGCTGGATCGGGGTTGGTCTGGCGTAGACGGTGATTTCGTCGTCGTTGTCGAGCGGGGTGACGACGGTGTTGCGGGTGAGCGTCGCGAGGTCGGCGAGCAGGCTCTGGAAGCTGTGCACCGGCAGGCCGTCGCTGGTGAGGCCGGTGGTCTGCTTGGCGATGGCGGAGGGCGAGCGCTGGGCCTTGGCGACGATGCTGGCCCTCAGGGCCGCGGCGGTCTGGCGGTCGTCGTCGTCGTAGAGCATGGGGGCGAGGCGGGCGCGCATGTGCCACTCGACATGGTAGGCGAGCATGCACAGGAAGACATGGGCTCGGACCCTGGGCTCGATCCAGTGGAAGAGCGGCCGGATGTGGAGGTCGACGGTCTTGAGGCTGCGGAAGGCGTGCTCGACCTGGGCGAGCGCCTTGTAGGCCCTGACGGTCCCGGGATCGTCGAGGGCGGCGGCGGGAAGGCTGGTGCGGACGACGTAGATGCCATCGAGCGCCGCCTCGGCGGCGATGGCGTCGTCCTTGCGGGCGAAGCGGAAGTGGTCGTCGCCGATGGCCAGTTCGAAGTGCTTGGCCATCTTGTGGCGGTCCAGCACCGCGCCAACCCGGATGCCGATCGCCGCCTTGCCGCGCAGCGGGCTGCGGCGGCGGCCGACGGCGCTCTCGATCGCCGCCAGATCCCGCTCGGTGGCCCGCAGCAGGTCCTCGCGCTTGCGGGCCCGCTCGCGGGCAAGCTCGGGATTGCGGCAGACGATCAGCCGTTCGCCGGGATCGTCGGGCGAGAGGATGGCGGCGATGTCGCGCTGGTCGAACAGCGACAGTTGCAGCGCCCCGCCCTCGACCAGAGCGCGGATCGCTGGGGCGCGCAGCGCGGTGATCCAGTCCAGGCGGGCCGGCCCCAGATCCTTCTCGATGCGGGCCTGGGTGATCATGCCGCGGTCGCCGACCAGCACCACGTGGTCGAGGTCGAAGCGCTCCTTCAGCTTGCTGATCTGGACGCTGAGCGTGATGGGATCGGCGGTGTTGCCCTCGAACACCTCGATGGCCACCGGGCAACCGTCGGCGGCGCACAACAGGCCGTAGACGATCTGCAGCTTGCCCTTCTTGCCGTCACGGCTGTAGCCGAGCCGGGCCAGCTCGCAGCAGCGGCCCTCGACATAGCTCGAGGAGACGTCGTAGAGCACCAGCGTGCCGCCCTCGAGGTGGCGCTTGGCGAGTGCCGCCTCCACCGCCGGCTGACGCTCCCGCAGCCAGTCCAGGGCGGTGTAGAGGTCGTCCTCGCCGACGGCGCCCAGGCCCAGAACCTCGCCCAGGCTGGAGGCGGCGGTGTCCGGTGACAGCGCCTTGGCGGTGGCGAGCTTGGACGTCGGCGCCGTCACCCGTGACACCACCATCGCCACCACCAAGTCGCGGCAGCGGTTGCCGGCCGGCCCCAGGATCCGGTCGAGGCCGATCCGTCTGAGCGTGCCGAGCACGGCGGCGACATGGCCGTGCGGCAGCGCCCGACGGATGGTGAACGCCCCCGGCCCGGCCGGCACCGCCGTGCCGCCCTTGAGCAAGGTCTTGAACCCGTCGACCAAGTCCTTCGGCCAGCCGCTCAGGTTGCAGAGCGTGCGCTTCTTGACCTTGCCGCCTTCCCGGTAGGACTCCCGAAGCAGGATCGCAGGGGGAGAATTGCGGTTCGGCACGGCCTCGATATACATGGCCGCGACCATGGCATAAATACCGAGCAAAAGCAATTGTATTAATCGCATTTACATGGCTACTTACGATGGCCGCTCGGTAAGTCTCTCCCGTAAAATCAATCTGCTGCGCTCAGGGAAAGTTGGAAGTTCCGTTTAGCCTCTGAAGGTGCCGTCCCGGTCGGCGACGTCGGCTTGGCGGGCCATCCCCTGTCGCAATTCGATGTTCGGGGAGCGCGGGCGCGTGGTCT
>JBHJOF010000223.1:0-6409 GCA_050330055.1 Kiloniellales bacterium | reverse complement strand
GAGCCCTCCAGCGCGTAGGTCGTCGCGCCCGACAAGCTGTAGGCGATGGTGGTGAGCAGCCGGTGCTTCGAGGTCACGGCCTCGCGTCCCGTGTTCATCAGCGCGAAGCAGCCGGTGCCGTAGGTCGACTTCATCATGCCCGGCTGGAAGCAGGCCTGGCCGACGGTCGCCGCCTGCTGGTCGCCGGCCATGCCGGTGATCGGCAGCGGCGCGCCCAGCATAGAGGTTGGCGTGGCGCCGAACTCGGCGTCGTTGTCGCGCACCTCGGGCAGGATCGCCGCGGGCACATTCAGCATCTTCAGCAAGTCGTCGTCCCACGCTTTGCGCCGGATGTCGAACAGCAGGGTGCGCGCCGCGTTGGTCGCGTCGGTCGCGTGCACCCGGCCCTCGGTCAGGCGCCACAGGAGAAAGCTGTCCACGGTGCCGAAGGCGAGCTCGCCGCGCTCGGCGCGCGCCCGCACGCCGGGCACGTTGTCGAGCAGCCAGGCGAGCTTGGTGCCGGAGAAATAGGGATCGAGCAGCAGGCCGGTGCGCTCCTGCACCATGGGCTCGCAGCCCTCCTTGCGCAGCTGTTCGCAGAGCGGCGCGCCGCGACGGTCCTGCCAGACGATGGCGCGGTGCACCGCCTGGCCGGTCTTGCGGTCCCACAGCAGGGTGGTCTCGCGCTGGTTGGTGATGCCGATCGCGGCGACGTCGGCCGCCCCTAGGCCGGCGTTCTCCAGAGCGCCCTTCGCGGTCGCCAGGGTGTCGCGCCAGATGTCCTCGGCGTCGTGCTCGACCCAGCCGGATTGCGGGAAGTGCTGCGGCAGCTCCTTCTGCGCCCGGCCGAGCGGCCGCCCGCCGCGGTCGAACACCATGGCGCGGCTGCTGGTGGTGCCCTGGTCGATGGCCAGCACGCTGTCCGTTCTGCTCATGCCGGCGCGCCTCCCCTTGTTCGCTCTTGTCCTTGTTGCGCGCCACTCTGGAAGCAAGCAGTGCGAAGATCAAGGGCACCCCGACCCCCGTTCCAAGGCCTCACTATTGATTCATGTCAATGCGTCGGGACCGCTCGAACGGCAGTCTTTCATCGCGGTTTCCCATCCGCCGACTAGAGGTTGATGAGACCTCAACCGGGGCCCGGCACCTATCCCTCCCAGGCTAGTGTCGGGCCCCCTTCTTTTTTGCGCCTCAGCAGCAGCGTTCCTTAGAACTGTTCGTCTTCCAAAGCCAAGGTCGAATCGGCGCCGTGCATGACCGCGGCGGCCAGCGCCGTGGCCTGGGGCAGAAGGTTCTCGGCGTAGAAGCGCGCCGTCACTGGCTTGGCGCGCAGGAAGGCCGCCCCGCCCGCCTGGTCGCCTGCGCCGTCCTCGCCGAGCCGCTTCAGCGCCGCCACTGCGCCGCGGGCCAGCAGCCAGCCGCCGACCACGGTGCCGAACAGCCTGAGATAGGGGCTGGCCCCGGCCGCCGCCCGGACCGGCTTCTCCTTGAGCGCGCCCAGGAGCCAGCCGGTCGCGTCCTCCAGGCTGGCCAGGCCCGGCAGCAAGCCGTCACGCAGCGCCTTGATGTCCTCGCCAGGCAGGCTCCTGAGCTCGTCGAGCGAGCGCTGCATCTCGGCGAACAGGCGCCGCGCCGCCTCGCCCTCGTCGCGCGCCAGCTTGCGGCGCAGCAGGTCGAGCGCCTGGATGCCGTTGGTGCCCTCGTAGATCGGCGCGATGCGGGCGTCGCGGAAGTGCTGCGCGGCGCCGGTCTCCTCGATGTAGCCCATGCCGCCGTGCACCTGCACGCCGAGCGAGGCGACCTCGCAGCCGAGGTCGGTGAGCCAGGCCTTGACAACCGGGATCAAGAGGTCGACCAGCGCCTGGGCTTCGGCGCGCTCACCTGCCTCGGGATGGCGCTTGGCGCGATCGAGCGCGGCGGCGGTGGTGTAGGCCAGCGCCCGCATGGCTTCGACCTGCGCCTTCATGGTCATCAGCATGCGGCGCACGTCAGGGTGCGCGATGATCGGCACCGGGCCGTGCATCGGCTTGTCGAGGGCAGCGCTCTGCACGCGCTCGCGCGCATAGCCGAGCGCCTGCTGATAGGCGCGCTCGGCGATCGCCAGGCCCTGCAGCCCGACCGAGAGGCGGGCGTTGTTCATCATGGTGAACATGCAGGCCATGCCCTGGTTCTCCTCGCCGACCAGGGTGCCGACTGCGCCACCGTTGTCGCCATAGGCCATGACCGCGGTGGGCGAGGCGTGGATGCCCAGCTTGTGCTCCAGCGAGGCGCAGCGCAGGTCGTTGCGCGGCCCCAGGCTGCCGTCTTCCCTGACCAGGAACTTCGGCACCAGGAAGAGACTGATGCCCTTGGTGCCGGCGGGCGCGTCGGGAAGGCGCGCCAGCACCATGTGGACGATGTTGGGCGCGATGTCGTGCTCGCCGTAGGTGATGAAGATCTTCTGTCCGGTGATGCGGTAGCGGTCGCCGTCGCGCACCGCCTTGGTCTTGAGCGCGCCCACGTCGGAGCCGGCCTGCGGCTCGGTCAGGTTCATGGTGCCGGTCCATTCGCCGGACACCAGCTTGGGCAGGTAGCTCGCCCTCTGCTCGGACGTGCCGTGCACCTGCAGCAGCTCGACCGCGCCCTGGGTCAAGAGCGGGCAGAGCGCGAAGCTCATGTTGGCCGACTGCCACATCTCCTGCACCGCCGCCGCCAGCGTCCAGGGCAGGCCCTGGCCGCCGTGCTCCGGCTCGAAGGGCAGGGCGTTCCAACCGCCCTCGACGTAGCGCCGGTAAGCCTCGGCCCAGCCCGCGGGCGTGCGCACCACGCCGTTCTCGAAGCGGCTGCCCTCGCGGTCGCCCGTCTGGTTGAGCGGCGCCAGCACCTCGCCGGCCAGCCGCCCGGCCTCGCCCAGCACCGCCTCGACCAGCTCCGGCGTGGTCTCCTCATAGCCCGGCAGCGCCGCCACCTCGCCAAGCCCCGCCACCGCCTCGAGCACGAAACGCATCTCGGTGAGAGGTGCGTGATAGCCGGTCATGTCGCCCCTGGCTCTAAATATGTCCCTGGTCGGGCCGCTTGTTGCCCTTGGGGCGACGTTAGGCGAGGGGGCGGGGGGAGGCAACCGGGCAGGGTGCGGGCTCGGCAACGTCATGTTGGCGGCGTTGACAGCGCTTGTCCGGTTCCAAACCATCTCTTGAGGACTGGAGGCTCGCGTGGCCGGATCGGACGGTGCGGGCGGCGGCTTCCAGCCATCCGACGGCGATGAGGCTATCTTGGAACGTCAGCCGGACCGGTTCCACCTTGTTGCGCGGCGACGACGATCTCCGATCGCCGCGGCGGCCGGCCTGCTCGTCGCGGCCGCCCTCGTCCTGCCGTGGCAAACACGATCGGCCGCCGCCGAGCCGACGGAGCCGGTCACGGTCGCCTTCATCGGCGATCAGGGCCTGGGCCCCGACGCGCGCGCCGTGCTCGAGCTGATCAAGGCGCAGGGCGCCGACATGGTGCTGCACCAGGGTGATTTCGACTACGACGACGATCCGGAGGCCTGGGACGCGCTTCTCACCGGCGTGCTGGGCGCCGATTTCCCGGTCTTTGCCGCCGTCGGCAATCACGACCGCAAGCGCTGGAGCGGACCGGACGGCTATCAGGCGAAGCTGCAGGCCCGCCTCAACCGGATTCCGGGCGCCGAGTGCAGCGGCGACCTCGGCGTCAGGTCCGCCTGCCGCTACAAGAACCTGTTCTTCCTGCTGTCCGGTATCGGGACGCTGCCCGCGGACTCGCCCGACGATCCCGCTCACGTCTCCTACCTGCGCGAGCAGCTGGCCCGAACCACCGCGGTCTGGCGGATTTGCTCCTGGCATGCCAATCAACGGCTCATGCAGACAGGCGACAAGATGGACGAAGTCGGCTGGCAGGCCTATGAGACCTGCAGGGAGGCCGGCGCCATCGTCGCCACGGCGCACGAGCACGTCTACTCCCGCAGCCATCTGATGGAGCGATTCGAGACGCAAAGCGTGGCCTCGACCGGCAACACGCTCGTGCTCGAGGCGGGGCGAAGCTTCGTCTTCGTCTCAGGGCTCGGCGGCATGAGCATCAGGGACCAGAAGCGCGGCGGCCCTTGGTGGGCCGCCGTCTATACCTCAGACCAGGGCGCGGATTTCGGCGCGCTGTTCTGCACCTTCAAGGCGAACGGCGAGGCGAGACGGGCCGATTGCCACTTCCGGGACATCCGCGGGCGCGTCCCTGATCGCTTCACCCTGATTAGCCGCGTCGGCACCGATGCCCCGCAGGCGCCGGACTAGCGAAGTCCAGGAAGCAAAGCCGGCCTGATCGGCCTCAGCCCAGGCCGAGTTCCTGCGCCAGCGCGAAGTCCCAGAAGGCCGCCTCGATCTTGTGGCCGTCCAGGTCGCGGACGAAGCAGCCGTGGTAGGGCGGGCCGTAGTCGGGCCGCGGCCCCGGGGCACCGTCGTCCTTGGCGCCGGCTTCGAGCGCAGCCTCGTAGAAGGCCCGCACGGCTTCCTTGGACGGCGCCATGAAGCCGATGTGCGTGCCGTTTCCGACGCTGGCCGGCTTGCCGTCCAAGGGCGCGTGTAGCCAGAACTCCGGGAACTGCTTGCCCCAGGAGACGGCGCCCGGATGCTCCATGATGCGCCGGGCCCCGAGCGTCGCCAGGACGGCATCATAGAACGCCGCGGCGCGCGCGAAGTCGTTGGTGCCGATCGAGACGTGACTCATGATGCTCGGTATGTCATCGCTCATGGATAGACATCTCCTCACTGAATGCCGCGGCTGCGACGTCCGGGGAACGCGCGCCAAGCTTCCTCAAGTTGGTCATTTTCTGCGACGACGTTAGACGAGGCGCAGAGGGGAGGCAACCGGGCCGCCATGCTAGAGTGCTACGGTTCGAAGGCCGGCTTTGCTAGAGCGGTGTGAGTGAGGCCCCATGATTGTAGCTGATCTGGGGCTATCCGCAGACAGTGCGGCCAGCCTATTGGTCTGTGACTCATCCCCTGAAGCCGCAGTCAGAGCTCAGTTTAAAATGCGTTGGGCACTTTAGCCTTCAGCCTGCGACACTGACCCACTCTTCCGCTTCCGATCACTGAATTCCGCTAGTGCCTTCGTACCAAGTGCGAGCTGGTGAAATCTTGGATACGCCTTTAGACCTGGGAAGAGCTCCTGGGCTGCTTGAACGATATGCTCTCCTGCTTTCTCAGGTGCTAGCAGCAAGATATCTGGAGCCTTGGCAAAGTACCACATCTGAAATACTGACATGGGAGTAGTTAGCTTCTTGCGAGAACCCTTGTTCAGACGCAGAAGTTCGCCGTACTCTAATGTGGCGACGATAATTGTTTCATCGTTTGTTGATTCGTGGAATGTCAGCATGGCATCGGAATCCCTATCGGCGTGCTTAAAGAAGTTCTGAGCTTCCCTTAAGACCCGAGCAACCTCTCTTTCCTCGTCTGGAAAACACGCGATAATTTCGTCTCGCCATGCCTTGTGGCCTCTAGCATGTAATAGGTCCGCGAAAATTGCAGATGCTGCTGAAGCAAGAGTATGGACTGAGACGATATCGCCACCTTGGAACATCATCTCAATTGCGGTATCTAACTGCCGCGATGCTGCCTTCTCTTTGTCAAGTTCCAGCCTCATATAAGAACTCTCCAAACATCACAGCGATGGATTTCCGCGAGCGCGGTGACCACATGATCGGCCTGGCGCGCTGGCAATACGACTGTGTTCATAGGGACATGACCTACTACCTCGAAGTCGACACCAGCCGCGCCACACCGGTGGAGTGCACCGAGCTGATCAAGTGGACGATCGGGCTTTAGGCCGTAATGGCGATGCATCCTAAACCTCCACCACCTTGCCCGGGTTCATGATGTTGTGCGGGTCGAGCGCTTGCTTGACCTGGCGCATCAGGGCGATCTCGACCGGCGACTTCAGGCGCGCGTTCTCGGCTACCTTGAGGCGGCCGAGGCCGTGCTCGGCGCTGATCGAGCCGGCGAACTCCGTGACGATGTCGTGCACCAGGCGGTTCACCTCGGCCCAGCGCGCCAGATAGGCCTCGCGGTTGGCGCCCTCGGGCTGGCTCAGGTTGAAGTGCAGGTTGCCGTCGCCGATGTGGCCGAAGATCACCGGGCGGATGCCGGGGATGAGGGCCTCGACCGCCGCCGTGGCGCGCGCGACGAAGGCGGGGATGGCGGAGACCGGCACGGCGATATCGTGCTTGATCGAGCCGCCCTCGGGCTTCTGCCCCTCGACGATCGCCTCGCGGATGCGCCAGAAGCCGGCCTCCTGCGCCTCGTTGGCGGCGATGGTGGCGTCGGGCACCAGGCCGTCCTCGTAGGCCTCGGCCAGCACCGACTCCAGCGCTTCGCCCAGGCCGCCCGCGCCCTTGCCGGCCGAGAGTTCGATCAGGGCATACCAATCGTGCTGCTCGCCCAGGGGATCG
>JBHJOF010000222.1:0-3389 GCA_050330055.1 Kiloniellales bacterium | reverse complement strand
CCTCGTCATCCCGGATGCGATGCAGCACGCAGTGCTGCTTCGCTGATCCGGGATCTTCCAGATGGAGAGCTTCGATAGCGCCAGATCCCGTGTCTGCACCGCATCACTGCGTGCTGCGGTGCGCACGGGATGACGGGTCAAGAATAAGCACCGCTGGTATTACGCCATTGGGTCCCGGGGACAAGCCCCGGGACGACAGTGGCGTGTGTATAGGCGTTGCGAGATTGCGGCGAGAAGTACTTCTAACGTGCCAAACTCTGGCGGTACTTTTCGGCGTCCCAGTTGAGCAGGGCGGCCTCTTCCTCGAGGCTGAGGTAGCGGATCGGGTCGGCGGGTGTCAGGCGCAGCGTCACCTCGGAGAGCGCGTGGATCATCCAGTCGCCGGCTTGCGGCAGGTCGTGGCGGACCAGTACGCCTCGGCCCGGCACGACGCAGGCCGGCACATCGTCGGCGGCCTCGTCGCGCAGCGCAATGGCGTGGCCAAGGAAGACCACGTGATCGGGATAGAGCGTGCCGCGCCGCGCCACCGCCAGCGCCCTCTCGTCGAAGGCGACGGCTTGGCTCACCGCGTCGATCGGACGGCGCCAGTGGCCGTTCGAGATCGCCGGGTCGATCTCGCCTTTCGCTGGCGACGTCGGGGCCGGACGCGGCGCTATGGCAAGGCGCTTTTCCACCTCGTAGGTCAAGGCGAGTGCGTCCTCGGCCGTGTCGGCGCCCACCACAAGACCGTGGTTGCCGAGCAGCAACAGCTGCACCGGCCGCTCGCTGAGCGTCTGCGCCACGATCTGCGTCAAGGGCAGGCCGGGCCGGCAGTAGGGCACGAAGGCCCAGTCCAGGCCGGCCAGCTTGGCGGCCAGGATCGCCTCGGCGTCCTTGCGGACGGCGGTGGCGATGGCGTTGACCGCGTGGCTGTGCGCGACCACGCGCTGGGGCATCAGGGCGTGCAGCGTGGTCTCGACCGAGGGGCGCAGGCCGGCCGGGCCGCCCTCGGCGACGGCGTCGGGCGGCAGGGCTTCGTGGTCGGCCGCGATGGTCGCCAGGATGACGGCGTGGCGTACCGGCACGAAGATGTCCGTCTCCGTCGCCTGCGACAGCCAGGTGCCCGAGGCCTTGACCCACATGAGGCCGTCGTCGCCCTTGACCGAGGTATTGCCGCCGGGGCCCTGCACCAGGCTCGTGTCCGCGCCCAGGCGGGCGGATAGGCTGGTCAGCTCGTCGAGGTCTTGGCGCATGTAGCCTTCCTTGCCGCTCTACCAAACCAAACGGGGCAGCAGCCAGGCGGCCTGGGCCTTGGCCTCGCGCAGCAGTCTTTCGGCGATCTCGAGGTGCTTCTCCGGCGCGGCACCGGCGAAGGCCGCCGCGTAGATGCCGCCGGTAACGAAGGCGCCGTCGATACCGACAGCACCCGCGCCGGCCAGGTCCGTGGCCGGCGTGTCGCCGATCATGACGCTGCGCTCCACCCGGCTTTCGGGGCAGAGCGACAGGGCATAGTGGAAGAAATCCGGTTCCGGCTTGCCGAACATCAGCACCTCGCCGCCGCGCGCCCGGTACCAGCCGGCCACGGTGCCCGGCGAGATCACCAGCCTGTCGCCGCGCGGCCCGACCAGGTCCGGGTTGGCGCAGACCAGCAGCAGGCCGCGGCGAAGGCTGGCCTCGAAGACCGGTTCCATGGCGGCCTCGGTCATCTCTTCGGGCGGCAGCGGCAGGCTGTTGAGCAGGATGATGTCGGCCTCGTCCGGGCTCTCGGCCAGCGGCAGTCCGGCGGCCTCCAGGGCCGGGGCCACGGCGGCCGGGGCAAAAGGGAAGCAGCGTGCCCCCGGCCGGTTGAGCAGCAGCCAGTCGAGCGCCATGTCGCCCGAGGTCGCCACGCGGTCGAACAGCGCTTCGTCGAGGCCGAGCTGGGCCAGCCGCAGGACGTTGTAGTCGGACGAGCGCCCGGAGTTGGTCAGCACGCAGATCCGCTTGCCGTGGCGGCGCAGCGCTTCCAACGCCTCGACGACGCCGGGATAGGGCGCCTCGCCGTCGTGCAGCACGCCGTACTGGTCGAGCAGGAAGAGGTCGTAGCGGTCGACCAGCTCGCGCAGCCCGCTCACCAGTTGTGGCGCTACGGTGTCAGCCATGCTCGAATCCCAGGCGGGCCAGTCGTGCGGCGCCGAAGGCGGCCTCCGTGACCGGCGCCGTGGTCACGGGCAGGCGAAGCACGCGGGCGCGGATCCTGGTCCAGGCCGCATTGCCTGCGCCGCCGCCCACGGTGCTGACCCGGCGGACCGGCGTCGCGCCGAGGGCGGCAAGCCGGTCATAGGCCTCCTTCTCGATCCGTGCAATGCCTTCGAGAATTGCCTGAAGGAAGACCGCGTCGTCGGCCGGGCGCGGCTCGAAGACCGGCTGCTTGGCCGGATCGGCTACGGGGAAACGCTCGCCGGGGGCGGGCAGCGGATAATAGTCGAGCCCGGTCGGCTGCTCCGGATCGAGCGCGGGCGTGAGGGCCGCTATGCGCCGTGGCGAGAAGAAGCGGGCGATCGCCGCGCCGCCGCTGTTGCTGGCGCCGCCGGCCAGCCAGTGGCCGAGCAGGCGGTGGCTGTAGACGCCGAAGGCGGGTGCGAAAACTGCCGCCTCCGACACCAGCTTGACCGTCAGCGTGCTGCCGAGCGAGCTGACCGCCACGCCCGGCGCGAAGTCGCCGGCGGCCAGGAAGGCGGCGTTGCCGTCGGTGGTGCCGCGCAGCACCAGGCAGTCCAGCGCCAGGCCGAAGCGCCGCGCGCTTTCCTGTGACACTGGCGCCAGCACGCTGCCCGGCGCGGCGACCTGCGGCAGCAAGGCCTGGTCGAAGCCCAGCTCGGCCATCCAGCCGGGCCAGGCCTCAGCCGCCGCGTCGAAGCCCAGCTTCAGGCAGTTGTTGTAGTCGCTGAGACCGAAGCGGCCGGTCAGGCGCCCGGCAATCCAGTCGGCCTGGTGCAGCGCGTAGTGCACGCGGCCGGGCCCGACCTCGTCCAGCAAGGCCAGCATACGGGCGAGCGAGCCGCCGGTGCCGCGTGCCATGCTGTCGTCCGGCGCCACCTGATCGATCCGCTGACCCTGCGCGGCCGCGCCCTGGTCGTTGTACATGCGGGCGGCGGCCAGCGGCTCGCCCACCTCGTCGGCCAGCAGAATCGTACCCGAGGTGCCGTCGACCGCGAGCGCCGCGACGCGGCCGAGATCGACCTTGCCGCCCAGCTCGATCAGCACCGCTTCCAGCGCCCGCCACCAGACCTGCGGGTCCTGCCGCACGTTGGCGCCGTCGCGCCCGGGCGGCGTTATGGCGGCGTGAGCGGACGCGCGAATCGCCTCGTCGCCGTCGATCGCGCAGGCGCGGATGCCGCCGGTGCCGACGTCGATGCCGAGGAAGAGTG
>JBHJOF010000221.1:0-10467 GCA_050330055.1 Kiloniellales bacterium | reverse complement strand
AGAGTCCGACTCGAAATGAATTGAGTGTCTTCAAGCTCTTGCCAATCTGCGCATGAGGAGTTGGACGCTGGCAAGGTAGAGCCAGGTCTCGGCGCTTGCGAGGCTTGCCTCGAAGTCCTTGGCCAGGCGGCGGTTGCGGTTAAGCCAGGCGAGGGTGCGCTCGACGACCCAGCGCCGCGGCAGGAGCTCGAAGCCTTTCGCGCCCTCGGGTCGCTTGACGATCTCGAGGCTCCAGCGTCCGAGCCGCTTGAGCGCCTGGGCGAGCTTGTCGCCGGCGTAGGCACCATCGGCGAAGACGTGACGCAGCCACGGGAAAGCCGTTCGGATCGAGGCGAGCACGCTCGGCGCGCCGTCGCGATCCTGGATGGCGGCGCTGTGCACGACTGCGGTGACCAGCAAGCCGCCCGTGTCGGTCAGGATATGCCGCTTGCGGCCCTTGACCTTCTTGCCGGCATCGAAGCCACGCACGCCGCCGCTTTCCGTGGTCTTGACCGATTGGCTGTCGATCACCCCGGCGGACGGGCTGGCCTCCCGGCCCTCGGCCTCGCGGGCGCGCATCAGGAGCTCGTGATTGATCCGCGCCCACGTGCCGTCCGCGCGCCAAGCGTAGAAGTAGCGCTGCACCGTCGAGCGCGGCGGGAAGTCCTTGGGCAGCAGGCGCCACGGACCACCGCCGCGCAGCAGGTACAGCAGCGCGTTGACCACCTCGCGCAGGTCCGTCGAGCGCGGCCGACCCAGGGCCTTGGCCGGCGGCAAAAACCGCGCGATCAGCGCCCACTCCGCATCGGTCATGTCACTTGCATAGCGCAGCCCGGCGCGCTCATACTTCGCCCGAGTGATTTCAGTCCACATGTTGTGCCTCCGTGATTGCTCGTCACAACCACCGAATCACAACGAACTGAAATCACTCAACTCATTTCGAGCCAGACACTAAACGACCTCTCGGTGCGTGTTGTGTCGCGCGAAGACTTGGTTGCTCTCAAACGCATCGCAATTGCGCGACAGCAAGAAGATATAGAGAAGCATCAAAAGGATTTGCGTTGCCTTACTGCAACATGACCAAAGTATCCGCAGTCCTGAACGAGCAGGCAGGAGCTATAAGAGAGCTCGTATGAACAAGACTGCTGACGCTAAATCCTATCGAAGCTTTTCGGACCTCGCGAACGCGCAGGTGCGAGGGATAGATTACGAGATTATAGCGGTCCCGCGCGATTCCCGTGTCGCGGTGATTGCACCACATGGTGGGGCCATTGAGGCCGGAACTTCAGGGATCGCGCGCGCCATCTCGTGTGACGATTTCAGCCTCTATCTCTTCGAAGGTATAAAGCGATCTGGTAATTTCCGTTCCCTTCATCTAAGCAGCCGCTATTTTGATGAGCCGCAGTGTCTGAACCTCATTGCCAAGTGCGAATTTGTGGTCGCGATTCATGGGTGCAGGGGCGTCGACGAGAAGGTGTTGCTTGGTGGCCTCGACGCCATGCTCAAGGGGCAGATCGCCGATGCGCTTTCTGATGTCGGCCTGGCTGTTGAGACTGAGGGACATCAGTTCCCAGCGGTCGATCCGAATAATATCTGCAATCGCGGTGCCTCGCATCGTGGTGCGCAGTTGGAACTCACCAGCGCTTTGCGTCGCTCGGCCAGTGCAGCCCTTGTTGTATCCGCCGTTCGTTCGGTTCTACTACCTGTACATGGTGCGCCGCATATCGGTGCGGTCGAGTGATCTTGCGGCGATTGCCCTGGGGTTCGACGGGGCGGTGCCGAGATAAGGGAAGTCAGAGATGGCGCAGACATTCGACATCGTGATCCTGGGCGGCGGCAACGCCGGCTTCGGCGTCTCCGCCGTCGCGGCCGAGGCCGGCAAGACGATCGCCTTCGTCGAAGAGTGGGACTTCGGCGGCACCTGCCCGAACCGCGGCTGCACGCCGAAAAAGGTGCTGGTCGCCGCCGCGCACGCGCTGCACGAGATCGAGATCGCCAAGGTGCACGGCATCACGGTCGGCAAGCCAAGGCTCGCCTGGAGCAAGCTGATCGACCGCGAGAAGGCGATGATCGCCTCGATCCCCGAGAAGATGGCGGGCCTCGCGGCCAAGCGCGGCACGGTGTTCCGCGGCCACGGCCGCTTCGTCGGGCCCAAGGCGGTGGCCGTCGACGGCGAGACCCTGGAGGCCGGGCACATCGTCATCGCCACGGGCTCGAAGCCGCGCGCGCTGCCGATCCCCGGCGCCGAGCTCATGATCACCTCGGACGAGGTGCTGAGCGAGCGCCGGCTGCCCAAGGAGGTGGTCTTCATCGGCGGCGGCGTGATCGCCATGGAGTTCAGCCACGTCTACGCCCGCGCCGGCGCCAAGGTGACCATACTGGAGGTCATGCCGCGCGTGCTGCCGGGCCTCGAGGCCGACGCGGTTGCCGAGGTGCAGCGGGAAAGCGAGCGCATCGGCATAACCATCAAGACCAACGTGAAGGTGAAGCAGATCGCCCGCGTCGCCGGCGCCAGGGGCCGGCTCAGCGTCACTTACGAGCATGAGGGCCGCGAGCAGACGGCCGAGGCCGCGCGCGTGGTGAACGGCGCCGGCCGCGTCGCCAACGTCGATACCCTCGACCTCGAGGCGGGCGGCGTGCGCCACGACGGCATCCGGGTCGAGGTCGAGCCCTGCCTGCGCGCCGTCTCGAACCCGGCGGTCTGGGTCTGCGGCGACGCCCTGGTCGGCCCGGGCCAGCTCTCGCCGCTCGCCACCTACGAGGGCCAGCTGGTCGGCCGCAACATCGTGCAGGGCACCAGCGAGGCGCCCGACTACGGCAGCGTGCCGAGCTGCGTCTTCACCGTGCCGGCGCTCGCCAGCGTCGGCCTGACCGAGGCGCAGGCCAGGGACAAGGGCCTCGAGGTCGAGGTCCAGGTCAACGACATGCGCGACTGGTTCTCGGGCGAGACCTACGGCGAGACCGTCGCCTGGGCCAAGGTGCTGGTCGAGCGGGGCAGCGGCCGCATCGCCGGCGCCCACCTGGTCGGCCACAGCGGCGAGGAACTGATCCACCTCTTCGCGCTGGCCATGCGGCATGGCATCACGGCGGCCGCGCTCAAGAGCATGGTCTACGCCTTCCCGACCTTCACGGCGGATATGAAGAGTTTGGTGTAGGGAGACGCAGAGTCAGCAGCCGTACCGTGCGGCAGCCGGGCATGACCTTACACTGCATCCCGGCCATCTGGATGGAGAGCTACGGCCTCACGATCAGCGAGTCCTTCGTGGTGACCGAGAAGGGCGCGGAGACGTTCTCCGAGTTTCCGAGGAAGCTGTTCGAGAAGTAGGGTTCCACTTTGCAGGGGCATTGTTGCGACGGTCCTATCGGTACTGCCTCAAGGGGGCTGCTCATTGTTGGCATCAATGGTGCCACCTCGTCCAACTATCTCGCCAAAGAAATCAACGAGCATAATTGCCAGAAATGACCTTCTGAATGCAGCCGTGTAGTAGCCAAGGTTAGGGCGATTGGGATCATTGTTGGTTATGTACATGAACTGGTCGCCTATGTTTTTTCCATTCCTTTTCAGAACGTGGACGCGACCATACAACGCTCCCGGAGGAACGTCTTTGACATTTGCGTTGGAGAACCACGCGACATGGATGTGTGCATTTGCGGGCACAATTATGCCCGTTTCTTTGTAGTGAAAGGCTTTTGCCCATTTCTCTAACACACGCTTAAATGCTTCATTGGTGGCGTCGCCAACTTCAAATACGGCAATGTCGCTATCAAGTTCGCGCCCCGAGCGTGTCATTTCTTCGAACACACCAACGCTGTTGTTCGCCACGCCAGACACGTATTTGCCAATCTCATCAGCCAGAGCCTTGGCATCTGGATTTGAAAGCATACGAGAGCACAAGGCGACGACTTGCTCATCTGCGCTTGTACTTTTGTTGCACGCTCGGCAGGCGGGGAACTCAAAACCTTCTGGATACAATTTTCTATCGAAGCATGCGCGGGAAGGAAGATGTTCAATTTCCACAGCTGAAGTGCTACCGCCACAGAAGCAGCAGTACGGATTTTCGGACAGGAACCTATCCTTGCGCTTGGACATCGGGAGCAACTTGGTTGGTGGTTAGATAGCAGCCAGTAGACTTTTGAATTATACTATTCTACAACCGGTAGGGGAATCGGGGTATCGATATGTCCCACGGATCATGGCAGTCCAAGAAGGTTGTTTCCCAAACTTGCACTAATCGCGCAGGAAGTATGCGAATTAACGCTACTTAAATCACCAACCGACGTAGCCCTATCGGGTCGTATTGCCACAAACATGGAAACTGATACAGCAACAACTGTAGCAATAGGCTCTGCGATTATTGCCGGGCTGGCCTTGCTATGGGGAATATACACTCACCTAACTACAAGAAAAGTGGCGAAACTGACCTATGATGTCTCGCAACTTTCAGATTTCGGTGTTCCAGAGTCCTTTCTTGCAGATATACTGCACGCACCAATGGCAGTCATTGTAACAAGCAGAGGTAACAAAGGGACAGAGAATATCGATATTAGGCTGAAAACGATCTCTAATATTGAGAATTATGAGGTGTTTCCCGAGGATTTAGTAGTAAATCACAATGATAATCTCTTAACTATAAAAGTCGCTCGCCTAAACCCCTCCCAGGAGATAAAGGTATTCGTGCGATGTAAGGGACAGCCGAGAAAAAATCAGATCGATGAACTGTATATTTCTCACTCAGAGGGCTCTGCAATAAATGAGAAAGAAATTCAAAAAATATCCATAAACATATTCGGAATAGAATTAGAATATAACATTGGGAATTTGAAAACAAAAATTTCCAGAATTGGCCCATTTATCTTCCGCTAGAGGAATTTTGTCAATGTAGTGTCTGGGAATAGTCAATATACTTGCTTGGGCTGTGTGCCACTAGCCGGCGCACGCTCTTCTTATTCCTGCTGCGCCCGCCCCCCGCATGATGTAAAAGCTCTTCACATGAGCTGGTCCGGACACGGTGGCGGCGGGGGCCGCGGGCGGCGCGGCTACCACCACGGCAATCTGCGCGAGGCGCTGATCGCCGCGGCGCTCGACCTGATCGCCGAGAAGGGGCCGGGCGGCTTCACCTTCGCCGAGGCGGCGCGCTCGGCCGGGGTCAGTCCGGCCGCGCCCTATCGCCACTTCCGCGACCGCGACGCCCTCATCGTCGACGTGGCCCAGCGCGGCTTCGCGCACTTCACCGAGGAGCTGGCGCGGGCCTGGAACGACGGCCGGCCCGACGCCATGACCGCCTTCGAGGCGCTGGGCCGGGCCTATCTCGCCTTCGCCAAGGCCGAGCCGGCCTACTACGCCGCCATGTTCGAGGCCCAGCTGCCGCCCGACCCCAGCCGCGAGCTGTCCCAGGCCGGCGACCAGGCCTTCGCCGTGCTGCGCCGCGCCGCCGAGGCGCTCTGCGCCAAGCTGCCCAGGGAGAGCCGGCCGCCGCCCATGATGATGGCGCTGCACGTCTGGGCGCTCGCGCACGGCATCGCCTCGCTGTTCGGGCGCGGCGACGCGGCCCGGCGCAAGCTGCCGATGGCGCCGGAGGAGCTTTTGGAGGCCGGCGTGCTTATATACCTGCAAGGGCTCGGCCTCGGTCAGGACCCGGGCGGCGGGCCGGAGGGGTAGGGCGGTGTGGCCAATCCTCACCCTTCGACAGGCTCAGGGTGAGGTTGAGTGCGCGCCTCTGGGCGCGCCCTCATGCTGAGCCTGTCGAAGCATGAGGCCGGCGGCCGGTGCGATTTTTGCCCTTGTCCACACGAAAAATCCTTGAAACCCCCGCAGGCCGGGGATATCTATGTAAATGTAAAACACATTCACATGAGGGTCCGATGCAAGTGGCAGCGAGGCTGGACGAATACGGCATGGGGGCCTGGATCGCGGTGATGGTGCTCGCCTTCATCGTCTTCTGGCCGATCGGCCTGGCGATCCTGGTTTATCTGATATGGAGCGGACGCATGAGATACTGGAGAGGCAACGGCCGCGGCCGTTGGCATAACATGGAAGCGCGCAACGCGCGCCACGAGGGGCGCCACGGCGGACGGCACGGCGGCGCGGGCTACTGGGGCGGCTGGTGCGGCGGCGGCCGGCGCGCCGAGTCGAGCGGCAACAGCGCCTTCGACGAGTACCGCGAGGAGACCCTGCGCCGGCTCGAGGAGGAGCAGCAGGAGTTCTTCGAATTCCTCGATCGCCTGCGCCAGGCCAAGGACAAGGCCGAGTTCGACCAGTTCATGGCCGAACGCAAGCGCCGGCCGAGCGGTCCCGAGGCGTCCCCCGAGGCGTCCGGCGACCCCGGCGGCGCCCCGGAAGGCCCGGCACCGCAGCCGGCTTGACCTCCCTCCGCGGTCCTTCGGCGTGAGCTTTCAGCGCCGGGCAGGAAACCCTGTCCGGCGCTTCTGCTTTCGTGATGAGCGTGCCGCATTCGGCGTGAGTCGTTGCGGAGAAACAAACTGATTTGACACAGATGAACACAGATGAACGTTAAACAAACAAGTTTGTAGTTTGTGTTCATCTGTGTTCATCCGTGTCAAATCCTTGTTGTTTCGACAGCTTAGTCGCCGTCTCGAAGCATGGGCGATCAGTCATCACTATCGGGAACTGGTATAAGCCGGCCGTCATGCCTTTGCCTGCGCGCCGGCGCGCGCGGCAGCTACTGCCCCGCCGCAGCGCGCTCGCTCTGCAGGTCGGCGGCGCCGGGCGGCAGGCCGCGCTCGCGGCGCGGGGTGCGGCCGAAGAAGTCGCGGTAGCACTTGGAGAAGTGCGAGGCCGAGACGAAGCCGCAGGCGAGCGCCACGTCGATCACCGACATGTTGGTCTGCAGCAGCAGCAGGCGCGCCTTGTTGAGCCGCAGCTCCAGGTAATAGCGCGCCGGCGAGCGGCTCAGGTACTTGCGGAACAGGCGCTCGAGCTGGCGGGTCGAGAGCCCGGCGTTCTTGGCCAGGCGGGTGCGGCTGAGCGGCTCCTCCAGGTTCTTCTCCATCAGGTCGATCACCGACAGCAGCTTGGGGTGGCGCACGCCGAGGCGGGCCGGCAGCGACATGCGCTGGTGGTCGCGCTGGTCGCGGATGCGCTCGTGCATGAACTGGTCGGCGACCGTGGCGGCCAGCTCGTGGCCGTGCTGCATCGAGATCAGGTTCAGCATCATGTCGATCGCCGCCGTGCCGCCGGAGCAGGTGAAGCGGCTGCGGTCGATCTCGAACAGCTCGTTGCTGACCTCGATCTCGGGGAAGTCCTCGGCGAAGCCGGCCAGGTTCTCCCAGTGGATGGTGCAGCGGTGGCCGTCGAGCAGGCCGGCGCGCGCCAGGATGTGGCTGGCGGTGCAGAGCGCCCCGATGTCGGCGCCCTTGCGGTCCATGCGGCGCAGCCAGGAGAACAGCTGCTTGTCGCCGAAGCGCTGCACGTCTACGCCGCTGCAGAGGATGATGGTAGAGCAGGCCGCGGCCTGCTCCAGCCCGCCCTCGGGATGCAGCACGATGCCGTTGGAGGCGGTCACCGGCTTGCCGTCGCAGGAGAAGAGCTGCCAGCGATAGAGCTCCTTGCCGCTCGCCCGGTTGGCCAGGCGCAGCGGCTCGACCGCCGAGGTGAAGGCGATCATCGAGAACTTGGGAATGAGCAGAAAGCCGATCCGCTGCGGCAATTCGTGGGGCGTGTTTCCGAACATCTCCGGCCCGGGAAAGCCTTCTCCCGCCTCGCCTAGAGGCGACACTCGGCGGGAATCTGGCATATCCGAGGGGGTGTCGCGAACAGAAAAATTCCGGGCGTGGACCAGCAAGCTGGCGGGCGGGCCATCGAGTGCTGTGAGGCCCGGTCGCGGCGCCGGAAAACGGCCCCAAGGTCCCACTGGGCCGGCGGTTTTGCGAAACGCCCGGGCTCATGTAGTTTGACGCCCCCGGCTGCTTCAGGGGGAAGCTGGAGGGTGGCCTGAGAGAGCCCATGAAAGCCCGCTATTCGATCTTCAGCCTGGCGCGCAACGCGCTCAGCCACCACGAGAACTGGCCCGAGGCCTGGCGCAGCCCGGAGCCCAAGCCGGCCTACGACGTGGTCATCGTCGGCGGCGGCGGGCACGGCCTGGCCACCGCCTACTACCTGGCCAAGGAACACGGGCTCAGGAACGTCGCGGTGGTCGAGCACGGCTGGATCGGCGGCGGCAACACCGGGCGCAACACCACCATCGTGCGCTCCAACTACCTCTGGGACGAGTCCGCCGCGCTCTACGAGCACGCCCTCAAGCTCTGGGAAGGCCTGTCCCAGGAGTTGAACTACAACGTGATGTTCAGCCAGCGCGGCGTTCTGAACCTGGCGCACAACCAGCACGACCTGCGCGAGCTGGCCCGCCGGGTCTACGCGAACCGCCTGAACGGCGTCGATTCCGAGATCCTGACCGCCAAGCAGGTAAAGGAGTTCTGCCCGCCGATCGACCTGCGCGCGGGCGGCCGCTATCCGGTGCTGGGCGCCTCGCTGCAGCGCCGCGGCGGCACCGCGCGGCACGACGCCGTGGCCTGGGGCTATGCCCGCGCGGCGGACGCGCTCGGCGTCGACATCATCCAGCAGTGCCCGGTCACCGGCTTCCGCATCAGCAACGGCCGCGTCCAGGCGGTCGAGACCGGCAAGGGGGTGATCGAGGCCAGGAAGGTCGGCATCGTCACCGCCGGCCACTCCAGCGTCATGGCCGGCCTGGCCGGCTTCCGCCTGCCGGTCACCAGCCTGCCGCTGCAGGCCCTGGTCTCCGAGCCGGTCAAGCCGGCGATCGACTGCGTCGTCATGTCGAATGCGGTGCACGCCTACATCAGCCAGTCCGACAAGGGCGAGCTGGCGATCGGCGCCGGCGTCGACCACTACGTCGGCTACGGCCAGCGCGGCAGCCTGCCAGTGACCGAGGAGACCCTGGCGGCGATCTGCGAGCTCTTCCCCATGTTCCGCCGCATGCGCATGCTGCGCCAGTGGGGCGGCATCGTCGACACCTGCCCGGACGCCAGCCCGATCATCTCCAAGACTCCGGTCGAGGGCCTCTACATCAACTGCGGCTGGGGCACCGGCGGCTTCAAGGCGACGCCCGGCTCGGGCCACGTCTTTGCCGCGACCATTGCGCGCGACGAGCCGCATCGGCTGGCGGCGCCCTTCGCGCTCGACCGCTTCATCGGCGGCTTCCTGATCGACGAACACGGCGCCGCCGCGGTGGCGCACTAGGGAACCATGCGATGCTGCTGATCCCCTGCCCCTATTGCGGCGCGCGCGAGGAGACCGAGTTCTCCTACGGCAACGAGGCGCACATCGCGCGGCCCAAGGATCCCGACGCGCTCGATGACGCGGCCTGGGCCGACTACGTTTTCATGAAGAGCAACGTGAAGGGCGTGTTCCTGGAGCGCTGGCGCCACATCCACGGCTGCGGGCGCTGGTTCAACGTCGCGCGCGACACGGTGACCTACGAGATCCTCGCCGTCTATCCCATGGGCGCAGAGCCACCGGCGCTCCCCGAGCGCGACTACGTCTGAGGGCGCGCGCTTATGGTGCAGAGCTATCGCAAGGCAGAAGGCGGTCGCATCGACCGCGCCCGGCCGCTGAGCTTCCAGTTCGACGGCCGGCGCTACCAGGGCTATGCCGGCGACACGCTGGCCTCGGCCCTCTTGGCCAACGGCGTGCACCTGGTCGGGCGCAGCTTCAAGTACCACCGGCCGCGCGGCATCCTGTCGGCTGGCGCCGAAGAGCCGAACGCGCTGGTGCAGGTCGGCAGCGAGCCGCGCAGCGAGCCCAACATCCGCGCCACCCAGCTCGAGCTGACCGACGGCCTGGTCGCCCAGTCGCAGAACCGCTGGCCCAGCCTGGAGCTCGATATCGGCGCGGTGAACAGCGCGCTGTCGCACTTCTTCCCGGCCGGCTTCTACTACAAGACCTTCATGTGGCCGGCCTCGTTCTGGATGACCTACGAGCGGATGATCCGCAACGCCGCCGGCCTCGGCAAGGCGCCGCGCCAGCGCGATCCCGACCACTACGACAAGAGCAACCTGCACTGCGACGTGCTGGTGGTGGGCGGCGGGCCGGCCGGCCTTGCAGCCGCCTTGGCCGCGACGCGCGCCGGCGCCCGCGTCGTGCTGGTCGAGCAGGAGCCGGAGCTGGGCGGCGCCCTGCTCGGCCTCACCGACGAGACCATTGACGGCCAACCGGCGCTCGATTGGGTCGCCGCGGCCGAGGCCGAGCTGCGCCAGGCGGAAGAGACGCGCCTGCTGACGCGCACCATTGCCTACGGCTATTTCGATCACAACTACCTGGTGCTCTTGGAGCGGGTGACCGATCACCTGGTCGACAAGCCGGCCCACTTGCCGCGCCATCGGCTCTGGAAGGTGCGCGCCAGACAGGTCGTGCTGGCGACCGGCGCCATCGAGCGGCCGCTGGTCTTCGCCGACAACGACCGACCCGGCATCATGCTGGCCAGCGCCTGCCGCACCTACGTCAACCGCTAC
>JBHJOF010000220.1:0-20971 GCA_050330055.1 Kiloniellales bacterium | reverse complement strand
CCACCAAGACCAAGCGCAAAGATTGACTCTGCCCGTGCCCGTGCAAGAGTCGCGGGCATGTCTCTCACTACCGACATCATTCTAAAGTTTCTCAAGGCCCGCCGCGCCGGCGGTGCCTGCCCGTCTTGTGCGACTAACGAATGGTCCATAGCGACTACAGGCACCAGCAACACAGCACAGTTGCCGATTGGACAAGAGCACGGCTTCCAAATCCCGCCGGTGCATATTCCCCTTGTGGTGCTGATCTGCAAGAACTGCGGCTTTATCCGGGCTCACTCGAAGAAACTGATAGACCAATGGGCTGAAGCTGAGGGGCTTCTCCCGGAGTTTCGCAGTGATGAGTGAGGGCCAGCAGGTCGAGGTTGAAACTGGCGAACTGAAGATCAGCGGCGAGCCCTTCGAAGGCGCGTTGCTATCTGTCCCTGAATCAATGCTGTACCACGCTGTAGAAGACGGGGAGCTTGAACGGCTCATGGCGCTTGCGCGGCCTATTTCTATCATCGCTTCACTGACGGCAGGAGGAATTTTCATAGGCACGCTGCCTCAAGCAATCGCGGCCGTAATCAGGTTGGCCAAGCAAGGCGGGGCTATTGATGCTTCTTTGGCATCATACCTAGTCGTTTGTTTTGTCATGTTGGCGGTGGCGGTTTGCACTGGCGTTGTTGCCCTTACAGGAAAGTCTGCTGCCCAAAAGGCGCTGGAAGCAATAAGACAGCGACCTAAGATTCCCTTGCCGCGCGGCCATCCTGCCGCGCCGCCGCCCAAGGATTAAGCTGTTGGCGTCCGATATATCAACCGCTTCCCCTTTGCGCCCTGGATTGCGTCAACTGTCCGCTCGCCGTCGGTAGCCTTCCGCCGGTTCCAATGAAACTCCCGCTCCCGCAGATAGCGGTGAAGGTGCTTCTCCGACAGGTGATGATGCGTCCCAATGATCGAGCGCTTTAGCAGTGCATGATACGACTCGGCAAAGTTCGTGTGGATGATTACCGCGCGCACGAAGGTCTCGCTGTGGTTGACCGCGTGGTGCGCCTTGTGCCGATCATCCAGGCCCACATAGCTTGGATTTTCGTCCGTCATAATGACGGCGGACTTATCGACGTTTGGGCTGATGATGCCCTGTAGCGTGCCCTTCTTCGTGTCGGGGATTTTGAAGGTTCGGGCTTCACCCTCGCGATCCACAAGGGTAAGGACGGCGATCTTCTCGCAGGCTTTCGAGCCGGGCTTGCGGCGGTGCTTGTTGTTCTTCTTCTTGCCACCGATGAATGTTTCGTCCGCCTCGACAATGCCGCCGCCAGTGCCGAGCTTGGTCAACAGTGGCTCCTTGGTCATGGCAAGGCGGATGCGATGGCAGGCAAACCAGGCGGCTTTGTAGGAGAGGCCGGTCTGGCGCTGGATTTCACAAGCGCTGATCCCCTTCTTGGCCGTGCACATGTGGAACACGATCCACAGCCAAACGCCCATGGGGATTTTGGAGTCCTCGAAGATCGTCCCCATGCGGACGGTGAACTGCTTCCGGCAGTGGCCGCACTTCCACAGGCCATGGCGGATGCGCTTCTCGGGATTGGCCTTGATCCGGTACAGCTTGTCGGTCGCGCCGCAGTGGTAGCAGTGGGGGCCTTCGGGCCAGATCAGCGACTCGACATACTCTATCGCCTTGGCTTCATTGGCTAAAAGCCGGGAGATTTGTACGGCCTTCATCTGTGAAACTCCCAAGTCCCCTGTAGGCTTAAGTGCCTGACATCAATATAGGGGATCGGGGCTGGGTTTGCAATGGTTATAATCGCCCACAGATGCTCACCCCAACGGCCAGAACCAGGGGATCACGAAGCTCGCCGTCGCCCAGAACAGCAGGTTGAGCGGCACGGCGGCGTAGGGTGGCCCGGTGTTGACTGGCGGTGGGTAGATCGTGGCTTTGGGCACAAGCCCATCCTCTCCGCAGAGGGTCATGAAAGGCTCTCAGGCGCGGAAGGGCCTCTTGCCAACACGCGGCTTCCAATCGAAATGGCGATCGCGCCGACCATCAGAGCCCCCGCGACGGCAAATGTGACCCGCATACCGGTGGCAACGGCGTCGGAAGCGGCGGCCGTGATGTCGCTCGTCCCCGATGCAAGGGCGAACACGGCGCCCATCACGGATGCACCGGTGATGAGCCCGAGATTGCGCGACAGGCTGAGCATGCCGGAGACTACGCCCCGCTGGTCGTCGCTGACATCCATCATGACGGCCGTGTTGTTGGCGGCCTGGAACAGCTGATAGCCGGGGGTCAAGACGGCGATGGCGGCAATATAGCCTGCCATGCCGAACATGGACGGCAGCACGGAGAGAGCAAAGGCGCCTGCCGCCATTTCGATCAGTCCAACGGTGACCATGAATGGCGCGCCCAAACGGTCGACGATACGACCGGCCGGGACACCGCTCAGTGCGGAGATGATCGGGCCGATCGACATCACGACACCAACAAGAGCCTCGCCTAGTCCCAGCGCGCGAGAGAGGTAGAACGGTCCGACCACCAGCGTCGCCATCATCACTGTCGCGACGAGAACGTTCATCGCCAAGCTGCCACTCAGCACCGCATTGCGGAACGCCGCCAAGCGGATCAAGGGCGACGCTACGCGCGCCTCCGCAAGCACGAAGAGGCTCCCTCCAAGGACGGCGGCCAACAGCAGAGCCATATTGAACCGATCGAGTTGGCCGCCTCCAAGCGTCACGGCGAGCGCATAGGCTGCGAGCGTCAGGCCGAGCAGCAGTGTGCCCAGGCCGTCGAAGCTGTTCCGATCGATCGTCCCCTTCTGCCCCTGAACGGGCAGGTAGCGATGGGCGAGAAGGAAATTCAGGATCCCCAGCGGCACCATGATGAGAAAGATCGCCCGCCAACCGGCGCCGGCAATCAAAACACCGCCAAGCGATGGGCCGAGAGCGGTGCCGATCGCGGACATCGTTCCGAGCAGCCCCATGGCGCTGCCGGTCTTTTCCTTCGGAACGGCCTCGCGCACGAGCGCCACCGTGAGTGCCATCAAGACGGCCGCGCCGAGGCCCTGCGCCGCCCGGGCGATCGTAAGAATCCACAGCGTGGGCGCGGCGCCGCACAGAACGGAGGCTGCCGTGAAGAGGGTGATGCCGGCCGAGAGCACCCGCCGATGACCTACGATGTCGCCCAGCCGTCCAACGCCGACGATCATGATGGTCATGGCGAGGAGATAGGCGATGATGATCCATTGGACCTCTTGGAAAGAGGCCGTGAAGGCTTGGGCCAAGGTCGGCAGAGCAACATTCGGGATGCTGATGCCGAGCGAGGACAGCAACATCGATAGCGCCAGGCTGGCGAGCGCCCACCGAAGCGACGGCGCCTGTCCCCCGCGTGCCGCTCTGGCCTCGTCTCGGTCCGTCGTGATCGGCTTCACGATGAGCTCCGTCATTCTTCTGGCGGCTCCGGAAAGCGAGCCGTCTGAACCCTATTCCTTTGCCTCACATGTCGGAACATGCACTATTTACACTTAATCATTGCGTTTGACGCCATGTCAGGTTGGCCCATCAGTGCTATGGTCGATCCATGCCGAGACCCGATCTGAACCTCCTGGTTGCGCTTAACGTGCTGCTCGCGGAGGGCAGCGTTGCGCGTGCCGCCCGCCGGCTGCGGCGGAGCCCATCGGCAATGAGCCGGGCCCTGGCACGACTGCGGGAAATGACCGGGGACCCGCTCTTGGTCAGGGCCGGGCGCGGCCTCGTCCCAACCCCACGGGCCCTTGAGCTTCGCGCGCGCGTCGGCCAGCTGGTACAGGACGCCGAAGCCGTTCTGCGTCCCGCTGAGACGCTCGACCTGAAACGGCTTGTGCGAACCTTCACGCTCAGAAACAGGGATGGCTTTGTCGAGAACTTCGGACCGGCTCTCGTGGCGCGTGTAAGCGAACAGGCGCCGGGCGTGCGGCTGCGTTTCGTGCAGAAGCCGGACAAGGACAGCACGCCGCTGCGCGACGGCAGCGTGGACCTGGAAACAGGCGTCGTCGGACTGGATATGGGGCCGGAGGTGCGCGCGCAAGCGCTGTTCCGCGATCGTTTCGTCGGCGTCGTGCGGATGGCGCATCCGTTGTGCGAGGCAACCATCACGCCTGACCGCTATGCCGCCGGCCGGCACATCCTCATCTCCCGTCGGGGGCTCGACAGGGGAGCGATCGACGATGCCCTTGAGTCGCTAGGGCTGAAACGGGATATCGTGACGGTCGTCGGCGGATTTTCGGAAGCGCTGGCTTTGGCGCGCGCCTCGGACCTGATCGCCAGCGTTCCCGAACGCTATACGGGAAATCTGCGCGATGGCATGTTCACTTTCCCTCTGCCGGTTTCCTTGTCCGAAATCACGGTTTCGCTGTTGTGGCACCCGCGGCTGGACGCCGATCCGGCGCATCGCTGGTTGCGCGGATGCGTTCGGGAAGCTTGTGCGGCGCAGCTCGACGATTCGTCGACGCGGGAAAGAGCTGCCGAAGGCTAGGGCTCGGTCGTAACGTCCGGAAAAGGTCGAGCCCGGCGGTCCAGCTTGGCATATCAGTCGCTGGGCTTTCACCTCCCCCTCACCCCAACGGCCAGAACCACGCGATCACGAAACTCGCCGTCGCCCGGAACAGCAGGTTGAGCGGCGCGCCGACTCGGGCGAAGTCGAGGAAGCGCTAGCCGCCGGCGCTCACGACTTGCCGCCGGTCAGCTCGCGCAGGGTGTCGCGGTAGGGTGCGGCGTCGCCCGGCGCAAGCCGCACCGCTTCCTCGGCGGCCTGGCGTGCCTCGGCCGGCCGCCCCAGCGCGGCCAGGACATGGGCGAGGTTGTTCCAGGGGGCGGGATCGTCGGGCCGCTGCCGTATCGCTGCGCGGAACGCCCGATCCGCGCCGGCATAGGCTTGCTGGGCGTAGAGCGCGTTGCCCAACCCCATGTGCGCCGCGAAGCTGTCGGGCCAGCGCGACAAGACGGCCCGGTAGGCCTGGGCGGCGGCATTCGGGCGCTCGACCCGCTCCAGCGCCACAGCCGCCGCGAGTGCTGCGCGCTGGTCTGCGGTCGCCGGCAGGCGCTCTGGCGGCAGCACGACCAGCGCCCAATAGTCGCCCCGCTCCCAGGTGCGCTCGAACGCGGAGAGGTCGGCGACCCATCGGGAATGCGTGCCGGATCGAAGCACGATCTCCCGCTGCTCGAGATCGTAGCCATAGGCCACCGCATAGTGCCACTGGGGGAACAGGTCGAGCGCCAGGTTCTGGAACACCAGCACGGGATGACCGGCGGCAATCTCGGACAGCAGCGCCTTCATGTCGCCGATCGGAACGGCCAGCCGCCCATGACGACGCGCCGCCGCCAGCAGGTCGGAGCGCAAGGTCCCCTTGCGCTCCGGGCTGTAGACCTCTGGCACCATGTCGTGCTGAGTGACGGGATCGCCGGACCAGGTCAGCACCGTCGCCAGCGCCGCAGGCCCGCAGTAGTAGTCCTCCTGCGGATAGAAGGGGACGCCTGTAACCTCAGCACGGGCCGGCAGGTTATCGAAGTCGGCCAGGATCTCCTGGGTCTGGGGCGCCGCGCAGGCGGTCAGCAGGATCGCCAGCAGCAGAGTGTAGGCCGGGGCGATTCCATCTGCGCGGCGACCTAGTTCTTGGCGCATTTGGTGAAGGAAAACACCGTGGTCAGACACAGAAGATCGGTGATCAGGAGCACCAGGAATATCAGAACTGCGGCGCCGACGAGGGGGCCAATGACGCTCTGCCCGGCCGGGTCCTCGTCGAATCCGGCGGCAATCTGCGCGATCTCAGCGTCTGACAGAGCCCTCACCCGGGCCGCGGCTTCGTCCGGGTCGACGCCCAGCGCTTCGATCTGCTGTCGCACCTCTTCGCGCGCGAGAAAGTCCAAGACGCGCCCGCGATCCTGGGCGGCCAGGTCCTGGTCGATCACCTGCTCGGTCGAAACCATCGCCGCCTGCGCCGCGGGCAGCGGGCCGCTCGCGAAAAACATGACGACGGCCATGGGCAGCGCCAGGGCCCGGCAGATTTGCTGAAATGCCATCTTCCCCTCTCTCCATCAACCTGTGCGAAGCTTGCAGCGCCGCGCGACCAGACGGGCTACGATTACAGCACATGATTCGCGCCTTAGCCAGCCTGCGGCCCGGCCGTCCGCGGTGCCGCGCCGTCCGCATTCACCCGACATTGACGAGGGGATTGGAGGTCTGCTCCGGGGCGAAACCGGTACTCAGCCTCGCAATACCGATCGTTAGATTTTCGCCCCCCTCACCCCAGCGGCCAGAACCAGGGGATCACGAAGCTCGCCGTCGCCCAGAACAGCAGGTTGAGCGGCACGCCGACCTTGACGAAGTCGAGGAAGCGGTAGCCGCCGGCGCTGTAGACGAAGGTGTTGGTCTGGTAGCCGATCGGCGTCGAGAAGCTGGCGCTGGCGGCGAACATCACGGCGATCACGAAGGGCCGCGGGTCGACGCCGAGCTGCTGGGCGAGACCGATCGCGATCGGCGTCAGCAGCACGGCGGTGGCGTTGTTGCTCATGAACTCGGTCATCACCATGGTGACCAGGTAGACGGCCGAGAGCACCGCCACCGGCCCCAGGTGGCCGACCAGCGCGGCGAAGTGGTGCACGATCAGCGCGCCCGCGCCGGTCTTCTCCATCGCGTAGCCGAGCGCCAGCATGGCGTAGATCAGCATCAGGATGTTCCAGCGGATCGCGCCATAGGCCTCGTCCGATTCGAGGCAGCGGAACAGCACCACAGCGGTGGCGGCGATCAGCGCCAGCCCGGCGATCGGCAGCACCTCGAAGGCCGCAAGCGCCATCACCAGCAGCACCGCGCCGATCGCGATCGGCGCCTTGTTGCGGCGCAGCGGCCGCTCGCCCGGCTCCAGCAGGTTGACCAGCTCCTGGTAGTCGAAGAGCTGCCGCATGGACTTGGGCGGGCCCTCGAGCAGCAGGGTGTCGCCGACGTGCAGGCGGACCTCGTCGAAGTTGTCGGCGATCGACTCGCCCTGGCGGTGGATCGCCAGCAGGGAGGCGCCGTAGAGCCGGCGCAGGCTGAGCGCGCCGGCTCGCCGCCCGACCAGGCGGGAGTGCGGCCCGACGATGCCCTCCATGATGACCGTCTCCTGCGACTGGATCGGCTCGATGGCGTGCGCCGCGCGGCCGCGGAAGGCGAGATCGCCGGCCTCGCGCAGCGCCAGCATGTCGCCGACGCGGCTGCGCACCACCAGGCGGTCGCCGGCCGCGAGCGGCAGCCGGCCGAGCTTCTGGCGCAGCGCCGTCTCGCCGCGGATCACCTCGAGCACGTGGAAGCCGCGCGTCCTGGTCAGCCCGGCGTCGTTCAGGCTCTTGCCGATCAGCGGCGAGTCGAGCGGCACCAGGACCTCGGCCAGGAAATGCCGCTCGGAGGCCTGCGGCAGCAGGCTGGCCAGGGTCTCGCGCTCGGGCAGCAGGTGGCGCCCGACCAGCACCATGTAGACGATGCCGACCAGGCCCATGACCGCGCCTGCGGCGGTGATCTCGAACATGCCGAAGGGCGCCAGGCCCTGACGCTGCGCCACGCCGTCGACCAGGATGTTGGTCGAGGTGCCGATCAGCGTGGTGGTGCCGCCGAAGATGGTGGCGAAGGAGAGCGGGATCAGCAGCTTCGAGGGCGACAGCTTGAGCGTGCCGGCCAGGCCGATCACCACCGGGGTCAGGATGACCACCACCGGCGTGTTGTTGATGAAGGCCGACATAACCATGACGCCGGCCATCATGGCGGCCAGCGCCGCCATCGGCGAACGCCCGGCGATCCGGCTGATCAGGCGGCCGACGCCGTCGATCGCGCCGGTGCGCTCGAGCGCGGCGCTCAGCACGAACATGGCGGCGATGGTGATCGGCGCCGAGTTGCTGAAGACCCGCAGCACCTCGTCGGTATCGAGGATGCCGACCAGGAGCAGCAGGGCGACGGCGCCGAGGGCGACGACGTCCGGCGGGATGCGCTCGCGGATGAAGCCGAAAAAGACGACGAGGACCAGGACCAGGACGATGGCGATCTGCAGCGATGCCCAGTCCAGGAAGGCCCAATCCATGGTTTCCGCCGTTACAGCCCGGATGCCGCGCTGGACGGCTGGAAGCAGGGCGGCGTTCCGCCGGCTCCCCTTCGCCAGGCACTCCGCATCACATGCCCCTTTGCCGGGGCCAGTGCAACTGGCATGCGGCTGTCCTGCGACCTATTACGGGCAGCTCAGCGGTCGCGATAGGCAGGCCGCGGCGGCACCTGGGCGGCGACCGCCTCGATCTCGACCAGCCAGTCGGGGTGGGCGAGCCCCGCCACCACGACCAGGGTCGAGGCCGGCTTCGCCCCCTTGAGCAGGGCGTCGCGCAGCTCGCGGTAGAGGCCGATATCCTCGCTGCGGGTCAGGTAGGCGGTCACCTTCACCAGGTCGGCCGGCCGCATCTTGGCATCGGCCAGGATGGTCAGGATGTTGCGCCAGCACTGCTCCATCTGGCCGCGCGCGCCCGCGGCCAGGCGGCCGTCGGCCGCCACCCCGACCTGGCCGGAGATGTGCAGCCAGCGGGCCTCGGCGGGTGCCTCGATGGCCAGGCTGTAGGCGGAAAAGGGCGGCGGCACGCCGTCCGGATTGCGCTGTTTGAGCATGGGCGGGTCCCTTCCCTGTGCCAGGGCGCGGCCAAGACCGAAAGATCCCACCGCGTCGCCGGAAAATCCTGTGAATTCGCGGGTTTCCGTTAACCTTTTGTTAATACCTGGAGAGTTAACTGAAGCCTCCTAGCCCTTCCCCAGTACGTATACCTCGTATCCCAGAGAGCCCCGGTTCCCCAGCCGGGGCTCTCACCCTTTGTGGCCCTAGGCCAAGCGGCGATGTGCGGTCGCCGGCACCCACCTCCACTGGGCGAGCGTCGGCCGGGCCTTTCGGCTAATAGGCGATGTCCTCGAACAGCAGGTCGATGTCCTCGCCCCACTCGCCGTGGTAGGCCGCCAGCAGGCCCTCGGCCGGGCAGGGGCCGCCGGCTGCGATCTCGTGCAGCGAGTGCAGGAAGTGGCGCTCGTCGCTGCCCAGGGCGTCGCGCTGTGCCCGCGCCTTGAGCCCGGCCTCGGCGATCGCCAGCACCTCGCGCGCCACCTCGATCAGCGTCCCGCCGCGGAACGGCGCCTTGAGTCCCTGGCGCGGCACCACGGCACGCAGCGCCTCGTGCTCCGCGTGGCTCCAGTCCCCGACCAGGTCCCAGGCAGCGTCGAGAGCCGTCTGGTCGTAGAGCAGGCCGACCCAGAGCGCCGGCAGGCTGCAGATCGAATCCCAGGGCCCGCCGTCGGCGCCGCGCATCTCCAGGAAGCGCTTGAGGCGCACCTCGGGGAACAGGGTCGAGAGATGATCGGCCCAGTCGCTGGTGGTCGGCACCTCGCCGGGCAGCGCCGGCAGCCTGCCGCGCAGGAAGTCGCGGAACGACTGGCCGCTGGCGTCGATGTAGCGGCCGCCGCGATAGACGAAGTACATCGGCACGTCGAGCACGTGATCGACGTAGCGCTCGAAGCCCATGCCGGGCTCGAACACGAAGGGCAGGATGCCGCAGCGGTCGGGATCGGTGTCAGTCCAGATGTGGCTGCGGTAGCTGAGGAAGCCGTTCGGCCTGCCCTCGGTGAAGGGCGAGTTGGCGAAGAGCGCCGTGGCGACCGGCTGCAGCGCCAGGCCGACGCGGAACTTGCGCACCATGTCGGCCTCGCTGGCATAGTCCAGGTTCACCTGGATGGTGCAGGTGCGCAGCATCATGTCGAGGCCGAGCGAGCCCTTGGTCGGCATGTAGGCGCCCATGATCTCGTAGCGGCCCTTGGGCATCCAGGGGATGTCGTCGCGGCGCCACTTCGGCTGGAAACCCATGCCCATCATGCCGACGTCGAGCGGCTCGCAGACCTGCTTCACCTGGCGCAGGTGGGTCTGCACCTCGGCGCAGGTCTGGTGCAGGGTCTCGAGCGGCGCGCCGGACAGCTCGAACTGGCCGCCGGGTTCCAGCGTGATGTTGCAGTTCCCCTTGGAGAGCGCGATGGGCTTGCCGGACTCGGCGATCGGCTGCCAGCCGAAGCGCTGCAGGCCTTCGAGGATGGCGCGGATGCCGCGCTCGCCCTCATAGGGCAGCGGCCTGTGGTCGTCGCGCCGATAGGCGAACTTCTCGTGCTCGGTGCCGATGCGCCAGAGTGCCTGCGGCTTGCAGCCCTCGGCGATGTACTCGACGAGCTGGCGCTTGTCGGTGATGGGCTCGCCAAGGGTTTGCGGGGGCGCGGACATGAGATGGCTTGTTTGCGGGCTGCCTGTGACGAAGGAGAAGAAGGCTTGTTGGACGGGAGTCTCCGGGCCCCATGGTGCGAAGAGGGGAAGCGAACTGCGGCGCCGACGAGCAGCACCGACGGGCGCCGCCGGCGGGCGTCACCGGCGCGGCCGTTCCCCCCCGTCGCCCAGCATGGCCTGCCAGCAGGCAAGCGCGGCCAGCGCCGCCGTGTCCGCCCGAAGCACGCGGGGCCCGAGACCGACGGGCGTAACAGAAGGCAGTTCGCATAGGGCGTCAAGTTCGGTTTTCTCAAGTCCGCCCTCAGGTCCGGTAATGATCGCCCAGCGGGACTCCGGGCTTTCCGGGCCTCCCGTTGATCCGCTGGAGCGGGCTTCCGCCAGCACCTCGGCGATCGGCCGCGCCTCGCCCGCCTCGGCGCAGAGCAGCAGGCGGCGCCCGGGCGGCCAGCCCGCCAGGGCGGCGAAGAGCTCTTGCGGCTCGGCCACCTCTGGCACGGTCAGGCGCTCGCACTGCTCGGCCGCCTCGCGCGCGTTGGCGGCCAGCCGCTCGCGGTTGACGCTGGTGACGACGGTGCGCTTGGTCAGTACCGGCAGCAGGCGGGCGACGCCGAGCTCGGTCGCCTTCTCGGCCAGGAAGTCGATGCGCGCCCGCTTGATCGGCGCGAACAGCAGCCAGAGGTCGGGTTCGGGCTGCTGCGCGCGGGTCTGGCGCTCGACCAGTAGCGAGGCCCAGCCCTTGCCCAGGCCTTCGATGCGGGCCAGCCACTCGCCGTCGCGGCCGTTGAACAACGCCAGCGCAGCGCAGCGCTCGAGCCGCAGCACCGAGCGCAGGAAATGCGCCCGCGCATGGTCGAGCCCGACCGCCGCGCCGGGGCGGAGGTCGTCCTCGACGAACAGCCTGGTTGTGACGCGCTCCGTCATCATGCCGTCCTGTCCAATCCTCTTGCCCGTGCTGTCCCTCTTGATCGTGTTATGGGAACCCCAGGCGTGTTATAGGGCGCCGATCACAATCTCGTCATCATTCGGTCGCATCACGGGATCATGACCGGACGCCTGGATAGCACGCTTGCAACCTCGGCCAGCGACATTCGCGGCGATCACTGGACGCTGCGGCTGGCGCCGGCGGCGCTGCGGCCCTATCTGCGCCTGGCGCGCATCGACCGGCCGATCGGCACCTGGCTGCTGCTGTTCCCCTGCTGGTGGTCGCTGGCGCTTGCTGGTGGAGCTGGTGGGGCCGGAGACTGGCTTGCCTCGCTCTGGTACGCACTGTTGTTTGCTGTGGGCGCGCTGGTCATGCGCGGCGCCGGCTGCACCTACAACGACATCGTCGACCGCGACTTCGACGGGCGCGTGGCGCGCACCGCGCAGCGCCCGATCCCGAGCGGCGAGGTCTCGGTCAGGCAGGCGGTTTGCTTCCTCGTCCTGCAGCTCGCCGTCGGGCTCGTCGTGTTGCTGCAGTTCAACGCTTTCACCGTGGCGCTCGGTGCCGCCTCGCTGGCGCTGATCGTCGCCTATCCCTTCATGAAGCGCGTCACCTACTGGCCGCAGGCCTGGCTGGGGCTGACCTTCAACTGGGGTGCGCTGGTCGGCTGGAGCGCCGCCACGGGCGGGCTCGACTGGCCGCCGCTGCTGCTCTATGCCGGCGGCATCGCCTGGACGCTCGGCTACGACACCATCTACGCCCACCAGGACAAGGAGGACGACGCGCTGATCGGCGTCAAGTCGACGGCGCTCAAGCTCGGCGCCGCGACCAAGCCCTGGCTGGTCGCCTTCTATGCAGTTGCCGTCGCTCTCTTCGCCGTGGCCGGTACGGCGGCGGGCCTGGCCTGGCCGTTCTATCTGGGCCTGGCCGCCGCAGCCGCCCACCTGGCCTGGCAGGTCGTGGGCCTCAAGATCGACGACCCGGCCGACTGTCTTGCCAAGTTCCGCGGCAACCGCTTCGTCGGCTGGTTGCTGCTGGCGGGTATCGTGCTCTCCTTCGCGGCGGCCCAGTGAGCGGCGTCGGCCTGGCGGCCCCCACAAGATTCACGGGAGACCCGGCCGCCTTCGTCCGCGCCAACACGCTGGTCCAGGGCACGCCCCTGGTGCCGGAGATCGTGCTGCACCTGGCGAGCGAGGTGGTTCCGCTGTGGCAGGCGACCGAGGAGGAGCTCGCCCAGCAGGGCCTGCCGCCGCCCTACTGGGCCTTCGCCTGGGCTGGCGGTCAGGCGCTGGCGCGCTATCTCCTGGATAACCCGGCGATGGTCGCCGGCAAGCGGGTGCTCGACTTCGCCGCCGGCTCGGGGCTGCAGGGCATCGCCGCGGCCCGCGCCGGTGCCGCCGCGGTCACGGCGGCCGAGATCGATCCCTTCGCGGTCGCGGCGATCCGCCTCAACGCCGCGCTGAACGAGGTCGAGATCGACGTAATTGAGCACGACCTGGTCGGCCGCAGCAGTGCCTGGGACCTGATCCTGGCCGGCGACGTCTGCTACGAGCGGCCCATGGCCGAGCGGGTCTTCGCCTGGCTGCAGGCGCTGGCGGCCGAGGGCGCCGAAGTGCTGCTGGGCGATCCGGGCCGGACCTACCTGCCGAAAGCCGGGCTGGAGCGGGTCACCGCCTACGCCGTCAAGACCAGCCGCGAGCTGGAGGACTGCGACGTCCGCAACGCCGTGGTCTGGCGGGTGACCAAGAGGGTGCAATCGTCGCGCGAGCAAGTGTGAAATGGCACATTTTGGTTCCTTGCCATGCCTCGTCCGGTGGGCTTGCGTAGCGCCCCCTGCGATACCCCGCAGGGCGGCCGGTCGGGAGAGACGATGAGCAGCGAGACCGAAGACCAGCCTGCCGAGACCGGGGTCCACATCCCGACTGCCAAGGACGGCACCCTGCTGCTGCCCTCGGCCTTCAAGGACGCCGGCGAGCGGCCGCGCTTCCGCCTGCCGGTGCCGCGCCCGGCGCTGCGCGACGTGGCGGTGCGCTTCCTGGTCGAGCGCGAGGCCTACTACGGCGGCTACGAGTATCCGACGAGGGCCTTCTTCGACGCGCATCTGGCGGCGGGCGATCTCTTCATCGACGTCGGCGCCCACTGGGGCATCATGTCCCTGAGCGCGGCGACCCGGCACCGCGGCGACGTCAAGGTGCTGGCCATCGAGGCGCATCCCCTGAACGTCGTCCAGCTCATGCGCGCCATCACCTACAACGGCCTCGAGGCCAGCATCGAGGTGGTCGCCGCGGCGGCCGGCGTGGACTTCGGTACGGCGCCGTTGGTGGCCAACTCCAGCATGGGCCATTCGCTGTACGGGCTCGGCCTGCAGGGCATGCCGCAGGGCGACTTCAAGCTGGCGGTGCCGACCGTCACCCTCGACCGCCTGATGGCCGAGCGGCCCGAGCTGGCCGAGCGGCGCTGCTTCCTGAAGATCGACGTCGAGGGCTTCGAGCCGCAGGTCGTCGCCGGCGCGGCGGAGCTCCTGGAAAGCGGCCGCGTCGCCGCGCTGGTCTGGGAGAAGGGCCGCGCCTTCGATCGCGAGCCCGGCCACGGTGCCATGCTCGCCCTGGTGGCGCGGCTGAAGTCGCTCGGCTTCACGCTGCACGTCATGCCGAGCGGCGACCTGGGCGGCCCGCTGCTGCCCTTCGTACCGGCGCAGGGCAGCCACAACGTCTTCTGCCTGGCGCCCGGCTTCCAGCCCGAGGCCGCCTATCTGCGGCCGCCCGGCCCGGTGCCGGCACCGGCCGGCTCGAGCCGTGGCAGCGACGACCCGGAGGAGCGCTCGCGCCTGACCAAGGCGCTGGCCGCGGTCAAAGGCTCCGATCACGTGCGCTGGTCCGACCCGGCCGAGCTGGTCGAAGGCGCGGCCGAGCGCGCCGCCCTGGCGGCACCCTTCCTGCGCCCCGGCGAGGCCGTGCTCGACCTCGGCGCCGGCGCCATGCGCCTGCGCGCGCTGCTGCCGGAGAGCGCAAGCTACCTGCCGGTCGACCTGATTCCTTTCTCGCCCGACACGCTCTGCGTCGATCTCAACCAGGGCCAGCTGCCCGGCGAAACCGCCGACGTCGTGGTCGCGCTGGAGCTCCTGGAATACATGCACGACGTCCCGGCGCTGCTGGCGCGCATGCGCGAGGCCGCGCCGCGGCTGATCTGCACCTATCGCTGCCGCGGCGAGGAGAGCAGCGAATCTCGGCGCCGGCACGGCTGGTTCAACGACTACGGCGAGGCCGAGCTGCGCGCCCTGCTGGAGGCCGCCGGCTGGCGGATCGAGCACAGCGAGGCGGAGAGCGGCCTGCGGCTGTTCGTCTGCGCCCGGCCGGAGACCGCGTCCGCCTCCCCGGTGTAGACGCTCAAAGCCCTGGTCGTCTGAAATCCTTGCGGGCGCGGGCAACCTTGGCCCGGATCACGCAGTCCTCGACGTGATCGTTGATCAGCCCCATGGCCTGCATGAAGGCATAGACTGTGGTCGGTCCGACGAACTTCCAGCCTTGCTTTTTGAGGTCTTTGGATAGGGCGATCGATTCCGCCGAGGTCGATGCGGACTGCGGTCTGGCCGGCTTTTTCACGTCGGGTTCGTAGCGCCAGATGAAGGCGGCCAGCGAGCCTTCTCGCTTGACCAGCTCCTGAGCGCGCTTTGCGTTGTTGATGACCGCCTCGATCTTGCCGCGATGGCGGACGATGCCTTCGTCCTTGAGCAGGCGATTGAGGTCGCGCTGGGTGAAGCGCGCGATCCTGTCGAAATCGAAATCATGGAACGCGGCGCGGAAGTTCTCGCGCTTGGCGAGTATGGTGCGCCAGCTCAGCCCGGATTGAAAGCCCTCCAGGCTCAGCTTCTCGAAGAGGTGGTGATCATCGCTGACCGGGAAGCCCCATTCGCTGTCGTGATAGCTGAGAAACTCAGGTGCGGCAGCACACCAGCGGCAGCGCGTCTTACCATCGGGACCCACGATCGTCCCGCTCATCTGTCTGCTCCTTCGATCGAATTCCGGGGTGACTGCTCATCCGAGAACGAACTCTAGCCGTTCATCGGCTCTTGACGGCGTGATCTCGAGAATCTCCGCGCTGACGACATCCTCCGCTACGAAGGGATCATCCTTCACCCTGCTTTGCAGGTCCGGCAGCGACGTATTGTGGGCGACGATGCCACCGCCCAGATTTGACTGCAGGCTGCCGACCAGCAGGAACACGCCGTCATCGAAACCGCGCTTGATCCAATCCTTGTGGCCTTCCATGAACTGTCCGGCCTGGCCTTTGTTACCGGAAAACTTGAGCAGTACGATAAACATCCGGTCCGCTCCCGCCCTAGTGCGTCACGCGCTTACGCGCCCCATTCGCGTCGTGCGCACTAGGCGCGGCCCCTTCCACGCACGAGTCCAGCCAGTCGCACATCTGCTTTACTTCCTGTTTGATGAAGGTCTCATCGTGAAAGGCGTTGGCCAGCGTGGCGGCGCCCTGGCTGCGGGCGAGAAGATGCATCGCCAGCGCGTCGGCATCTGCCTCGCGGCCGAGCAATGTGAACTGCCTGCGCAACCAGGTCCGAAACAGCGTGAACAGCCTGTTTGCCTCGGCTTGCGAGGCATGGTTCAGCTTCGCCAGCTCGGTGCAGAGCGTGCCGACCGGGCAGCCGTAGCGCTTTATCTTGGCCCGGTTCGCGATCAGGATATGGATGAAGCTCCGGATGCGATCGGCGGGGTCTTTCCCTTCGACCCTCCAGCGCTCCAGCATCGTCCGGGTATTGACCAGACGCTCATGGATCACGGCGTCCAGAATCTCGTCCTTGGTCTTGAAGTGATAGTAGAAGTTGCCGCGCGAGATCTGCACGGCATCCGCAATGTCCGAGAACGACGTGTGCTCGTAGCCCTGCCGATAGAACAGCTGATCGGCCGCTTCAACGATGTGATCGCGCGTTGTCTTGCTACCCACGAAAACTCTTCCCCGGCCAACCACATCTCAAGGCAAGTAGGACGTGCATCCTACACCTGAAATTAGGACAAGCGTCCAAATCTGTCAAGCGGCAGACAGCGAGTGGCAACCTCACCCTTCGACAGGCTCAGGGTGAGGCGGGCTTGTGCTGGATCAGCACAAGCCCCTCATGCTGAGCCTGTCGAAGCATGAGCTAGAAGGCGCGTCGCAGCCGGTCATGTACCGGCCGATGCCGCCGGAGTTTCGGGGACACCATTCTAATGGTGTCCCCGAAACTCATGCGCCCCCTGCCTGGAAGTGCGGCGCGGCGGCGGGCACGGCGTCGGCGCGCAGCTCCTCGACCAGGGCGCGGCGCAGCTCGGCGTTGCGGATCTTGCGCAGGATCATGGCATCCAGCTCGAGGTGGGGCCGGTAGCGCTCGTGCACGTGGGCCAGCACCGCGGGCTGCGGCAGGGCCTCGTGCATGCGGCCCTCGGCCGTCACCGCGGCCAGGCCGACCGGCGCTGCCTGGCGCGCCAGGCAGCCGTTGCGCGAGAGGTAGAGGTTGCATTCTCTCACGACCTTGCCGGGCCCGGCCTCCATCCGCAGGTCGATGTCGCGCAGGCGGCCGTAGAGGTAGCTGCTCGGTCCCTCGGTCTCGTGCATGCGGGCGAGCTGCGCCTCGTCGAGCCAGGTGATGAAGATGCGGGCGCGGGCGCCCGGCAGGTGCTGCACGGTCGAGGCGATCGAGCCGTATTGGGTGACGTGGGCCGAATAGACCACGTCGTAATCGGCCAGCCAGCCGACCGTGACCGGGATCTCGGCGGTGGCGCCGAACTTGCGGGCAAGCTGCTCCGGCGAGCGGTTCGATCCGTGCGCCAGCACCGGCACGCGTCCGTCGTACAGCACGGGCGTGAAATCGCCGGCCAGCGGCTCGGCACGGCCGCCGCGAAACAGGTAGGAGCCTTCGGGGGCGGGGAAGGGATAGCCCTTGGCCAGGGCCAGCAGATCGGCGTCGCTGTCAGGCAGCTTCCAGGGCATTCCCTAATACCAGATCCCGATACTCATGGCCGATCCCCCATGCTTGGCGGCCCCCCGGTCCATTGGGGCCGCCTGCTTCGCGCGCGAGACGCCGCTTGCGGGCGGAGGCCCGCTCCTGCGGACTCGCGGCTCCTCAGCATGAAATAGTAGGCAGTCGATATAGAACGGCATTCCTCATCCTGAGGAGCGTTCGAAGAACGCGTCTCGAAGGATGGGCCATGAGTCTCGGGATTCGAGACGGCGTATAAGGCCTGGCCGAGCACGCGCCTGGCGGCTCAGTCGGTGCAGGGCGGCGGGGACTCGGGGTCGATCCGCTCAATCCGATAGCGGGTGGTGCAGTCGTCGACCGTGCGCCAGGCGTGCTTGGCCCACTCCTCCTTGGCCGACTCGTAGTCGTCGAAGGGACCGAACCACTGCTCGCCGGGGGCCAGGGCCTCCTGGAAGTGCGTGTCGGTATAATTGCCACCGACGACCCAGAACTGTGCCGTACCTCGGCGTTCTCTTTGCTGCCGCTCAGCCGTCACTGTAAATCGAGCTCCATTGTGAAACTGTTAAGTTGAGTCGCCAGCCGGATTAAATCAAGAGGCTCTTGATATTAGGTTTACCGGCGTGGCGGCACGGCCATAGCCGGGCCAGGCGGGGCGCCCGGCGGCTTTGCCGTGCCGCCTTTCCGTGCCGGGCCTTCCCGCGAGGGTAATCCTGGGGCAAATCCTTTACACTTCCGTGCTAGGCGGAGTCGGGCCCTCGGTGACCCCTGGTCGAAAGAGGGGGCGAAAGGGGCCCGGGCGGCGGGATGCGGACGAGCAGCCGGGGACTGCCTGAAGCGGTTCATCAGAGCGGAGACCGACCATGGAGGTAGCCTTAAGCGGGTTCTCGATTTTCGTGATCGCGGTCGTCGTCCTGGCGGTCGTCGTCGTCTTCATGGGCATCAAGTCGGTGCCGCAGGGCTACGAGTTCACGGTGGAGCGTTTCGGCCGCTACATCCGCACGCTCAGCCCGGGCCTGCACGTCATTGTTCCCGTCGTCGACCGCATCGGCGCCCAGCTGAACATGATGGAGACCGTGCTCGACGTGCCCTCGCAGGAAGTCATCACCAAGGACAATGCCCTGGTCCAGGTCGACGGCGTGGTCTTCTACCAGGTGCTCGACGCGGCCCGGGCGGCCTATGAGGTGCGGGGGCTGGAGAACGCGATCCTCAACCTCACCATGACCAACGTGCGCACGGTCATGGGCTCGCTCGACCTCGACGAGCTGCTGTCGCAGCGCGACCAGATCAACGCCCGGCTGCTGCTGGTGGTCGACGACGCCACGGCGCCCTGGGGCATCAAGGTGACGCGCATCGAGATCAAGGACATCAGCCCGCCGCAGGACCTGGTCGACTCCATGGCCCGCCAGATGAAGGCGGAACGCGACAAGCGCGCCACCATCCTCGACGCCGAGGGCGACCGCCAGGCCGCGATCCTGCGTGCCGAGGGCGCCAAGCAGGCGGCGATCCTCGAGGCCGAGGGCCGCCGCGAGGCGGCCTTCCGCGACGCCGAGGCGCGCGAGCGCGAGGCGGAAGCCGAGGCCAAGGCGACGGCGATGGTCTCGCAGGCGATCGCCGGCGGCAACCTGCAGGCGGTCAACTACTTCGTCGCCCAGAAGTACATCGAGGCGCTCGGCGCCTTCGCCGAGTCGCCGAACCAGAAGATCCTCTTCATGCCGCTCGAGGCGGCCAACGTGATCGGCGCCATCGGCGGCATTGCCGAGATCGCCCGCGAGGCGCTCGGCAAGAACGCCGCCGCAGCAAGCGCGCCGGGCGGTCCCTGGTCGCGTGGCGACGGGGGCGGTGCATGATCCTGGAGCAGGCCGAGTTCTGGCACTGGTGGGTCGCCGGCGTCACGCTGGTAGTGGCCGAGGTCTTCGCGCCCGGCTTTATCCTGTTCTGGCTCGGCGTTGCCGCCGGCGTGGTCGGCCTGGTGCTGCTGCTCGTTCCGGCGATGGCCTGGGAATACCAGTGGCTGATCTTCGCCGTGGTGTCGGTCGCCGCGATCTTCGGCTGGCGCGCCTTCGCGCGCCGGCATCCGGCGGTCAGCGACCATCCCATGCTGAACCGGCGCGGCCGGCAATACATCGGCCGGCGCTTCACCCTGGAGCAGCCGATCGTCAACGGCGTCGGCATGCTGAAGGTCGACGACACGCGCTGGAAGATCGAGGGCGCCGACCTGCCGGCCGGCACCAATATCACCGTCACCGGCGTCGAGGGCACGGTGCTCAAGGTCGAGCGGGCTTGATGGGCGATGGGCCGGGCAGCCTGCTCGCTCGGCGCCTGGCGCAACTCTACGACCTGCCGCCGCGCGAGCTGGTGCGGCGCCTGCGCCGGCGGCTGCGCGGCGGGGCGCCGGTCATCGACGACCTGCTGGCCGAGCCCAAGAACATGCGCGCGCAGCGCCCCTACGATTTCCTCAGCCGCTACGAGGCGATTCTGGCGCGTACGATCGGCTGGCGGCCGCTCGACTTCGCTGGGCGGCGGGTCATGGAGCTGGGCTGCGGCCCGATGCTCGGCTGGGGGCCGCTGGCCCTATACCGCGGCGCCGCCGCCTTCGTCGCCGTCGAGCCGGCCTTCGTGCCGGGCGTGCTCGACGACCCGCGCGTCGTCGAGGGCTACCTGCTGCCCCTGCACAAGGACCTGACGGCGATCTATGGCCCGTTGATGGACTTCGCCGTCTGGCGGGCCGCGCTCGCCGGGCGGGTCGAGCTCCACCGCTGCCCGCTGCTCGATTTGCCGGACATGGTGCCGGTCGACGTGGTGCTGTCCAACTCCTGCCTGGAGCACATCTTCCCGCTGGCGGAGAGCCTGCGCCGCCTGGCCGCGCTGCAGGCGCCCGACTGCCGCTTCCTGCACCTGGTCGACTTCGGCAATCATCACAGCACGCGCCGCCCCTTCCACGATATCTATCGCCTGGAGCCGGAGGACTATTGGCGCATCCACGGCCGCGAGATCAATCTGGTGCGCTGGCCGGCGATGCTCGAGGTGTTCGCCGCCGCCGGCCTGCCGGCGCGCTTCGTGCCCTATGGCGTGATGCCGGAGCTGGCCGACCAGGCGCCGGAAGCCGCCTGGTGCCGCGGCCTGACCGACGACGTGCTGTGGACCAAGACCGGCCTGGTGGTCAGCGCGACCTAAGCGGCGTTCGCTACACGGCGCTCGAGCTTGAGCGGGCTTGATTCCCGCCGCGCGCTCGGCACCATAGGCGCCCGAGTCCACCCGACGGATCGCCTCAGCGAAAGGGACGCGCCATGCCCTCGTTCGACATCGTCTCGCAGACCGACCTGGCCGAGGTCGACAACGCGCTGGGCGCCATGAAGCGCGAGATGGGCCAGCGCTTCGACTTCAAGGGCTCGAAGTGCGAGATCGAGCGCGAGAAGGACCTGCTCACCATCCTGGCCGACGACGAGCTCAAGATGAAGCAGATGCACGAGCTCTTGAAGGGCCACTTGGCGCGGCGCAAGGTCGACGCCGCCGCGCTCGACTTCAAGCCGCCGGAGAAGGCGGCCGGCCGGTCGGTGCGGCAGAAGGCCCAGGTGCGCCAGGGCGTGCCGCAGGACCTGGCCAAGAAGATCGTCAAGGCGGTCAAGGACTCGAAGCTCAAGGTCCAGGTCGCGATCCAGGGCGACCAGCTCCGCGTCACCGGCAAGAAGCGCGACGACCTGCAGGACGCCATCGCGCTGGTCAAGGGCCTGAAGCTCGAGCTGCCGCTGCAGTACGAGAACTTCCGGGATTAGGCGTGGCGACTCATCCCTCTCCCCTCGAGGGAGAGGGAATAAG
>JBHJOF010000219.1:0-30701 GCA_050330055.1 Kiloniellales bacterium | reverse complement strand
GCATCGACCGATTGCTCGAACCCGAGCCAACCCTCCCGCCAAACCTCAACCAGTTGGCGCTACAATGGTCATGAAATTAAACCGGACAGCAGTGGCGAAGGCCGACCATCCACGTGTTTGTTTTGTTGCCGCAGATCAGGCACTCCGCCGAGAACAATAAAGACGCGGATGGTCGGCCTTCGCCGACCATGACAGCGTGAGGGCGGAACCACGACGCTAACCGATCGCCGCCCGCACCACGCCTTGCTTGACCTCGGCCAGGAGCTGGGCGGCCTCGCTGCCCTGGATTTTCGAGATATCATCCTGGTACTTCAGCAGGACGCCCAGCGTGTCGTCGATCGCCTGCGGGTCAAGCGCCACCTTGTCGAGCTGGGTCAGCGCCTCGGCCCAGTCGATGGTCTCGGCGACGCCCGGCAGCTTGAAGAGGTCGACCTGGCGCAGCCGCTGCACGAAGGCGACGATCTCGGCCGAGAGCGCGGCCGGCGCGTTCGGGGCCTTGACGCGCAGGATCTCCAGCTCGCGCTCGGCGCTCGGATAGTCGAGCCAGTGGTAGAAGCAGCGGCGCTTCAAGGCGTCGTGGATCTCGCGCGTGCGGTTCGAGGTGATGACGACGATCGGCGGCGCGGGCGCCTTTATGGTGCCGATCTCCGGGATGGTGATCTGGTAGTCGGACAGCACTTCGAGCAGGAAGGCCTCGAAGGGCTCGTCGGTGCGGTCGAGCTCGTCGATCAGCAGCACCGGCGCGCCCTCGACGCCGGGCTCGAGCGCCTGCAAGAGCGGCCGCTCGATCAGGAAGCGCCTTGAGAAGATGTTGCTCTCCAGGCTCTCGCGGTCCTGGTCGCTGGTCGCCTCGGCCAGGCGGATCTCGACCATCTGGCGCGGGTAGTCCCACTCGTAGACCGCCGAGGCCACGTCCAGGCCCTCGTAGCACTGCAGGCGCACCAGGCGGCGGCCCAGCGTCTCGGCCAGCACTTTGGCGATCTCGGTCTTGCCGACGCCGGCCTCGCCCTCCAGGAACAGCGGCCGGTGCTGCTTTAGCGCCAGGTAGAGCACGGTCGCCAGGCTGCGGTCGGCCACGTAGCGGCCGCTGGTCAGCAGCGCCTGGGTGTCGTCGACCGAGGCGGGCAGGGGGATCGGCTTCGCCATAGGGCCAGTGTCCTCGTCGCGGCGGGGCCGGGCGCTGATCTGGCTCAGCCCCGGTCCGAAGATCTAACGGCGCCGACTATAGAGGCTCGGCACATCGTTGCAACGTAGGGGCTCGGTTGAACGAGCCTTGCTATCGGCCGCACGACCTTTTGGCGCTTCGCGCCAGCCCCCTCCCAGTCCTCCCCCCCAAAGGGGGGAGGGCAACAAAATAAGCGGTCTGTGCAGCTTCTTTACCTCCCCCCTTGAGGGGGAGGTCGGCGCGAAGCGCCGGGAGGGGGGCGTCCGCGAAGCGGACCACAGAAAGGCGACCTAGCCTACGGAAGTCGCGCCTTAAGGCAGGCCCGCTACTTCTGGACCCACTGGTTGTTTTCGTTGAGGAAGTAAGTGCCCTTGGGCGCCTTGGCCATGATTTCCTTGGCGTAGACCCGGCCGACCTGCTCGGCGGGCACGCCCTGCTCGGCGGCGCGCTGCTGGTAGATCTGCTGGCGCTGCTGGTTGACCTGCTGGACGTAGCCGCTGAGGCTGGCGTCGCGCGCCTGGGCATAGCCGTCGAAGCGCTCGCCCACCGCGCCGGAGGCACGCAGCGAGTCGAGGTTCTGCGCCAGGGCCGGGCTCAGGGCCGAGGTGGCGCCAAGCGCAGCGGCCAGCAGCAGGGCGCCGATCAGTCGGAGAAGAAAGCGTCGCTGTTTCAGCATAGGAGTCTGTCCGCGCAGCTGTTCCTGAAAAGAGGTGTCGTCAATCCTGCCCGACTAGAAGACTCCCGGGTTGGCGGAGATGTCTTCCTTGGCCTTCTCCTCCAGGGTCACCCGGACGTCGGCCTGGATGTTCAGGTTGATGGTGATCGGGTCCTTCGGCGCCTCGACCTTGACTGTCGGCTGGCACGCGGCCGTCAGCGCCGCGGCGACGAGGAGGACGGCCAGCCCCGGAATCCGGTGAATCCGGGCCTGCCGGCCGGGCGCGATCGCACTTGAATGGCTCTTTGCGTACAAGGGTGACCTCCCCTCGCGTGTCGCCTGCCCGAGCAAGGGCGGCGCGGTTTCCATCACGGCGCCTGTCCGCCAGCGGATGCCCCCATAGCACGGAACGCATGCTGGGGCAGGCCCGCCATCCTGACAAGACATCAGGTTATACGCAGGCTAGGGTGCCGCCTTCCACGTCCGCCGGATCATTTCGTCCGAGATCGTCGCCCCTTGCCGCAGGGCGGCAATAAGGGGATTGAGATTTCCCTTGAGATTTATATTGAATACAAATGGATAACCACCTAGCAAATCAGGATTTTTTCCTTCGACGTGAAGCTTGAGCTCGGTCTCGCCGGCCGCTTCCTTGTCGAGCTCGAGTGTCAGCCGGTCATAGTGGAAATTGCCCAGTGCCAGGATCGCGAGATCGACGGGGCTTTGCAGCAGGGCGAGATCGTCGGCATCCGGCGGCAGGCTGCTCCGCAGACTAAGCGAGCGGTAGGAGAGGGTACCCGGCGTGCGCGACGCCAGGTGGCCGCCGTCGAAGGCGACCTCCTCGCCTTCCAGGGCGATCGGGATGCGGCCGTCGAGGGTTCCTCTGCCGGTGAGGCCTTGGACTGATAGTGCCTCGAACAGCGGCGCCAGCTCGAGGCCGGTCACATCAAATGTTATGGCCCCAGGGACCACAGGGCGTGCGGCGCCTGGCATCAGCAGCGTATCGCCAGCTTCGAAGCGGCCGCCGGCCAGGGTGAAGACGAGACGCGACAAACGTACCTGCGGCTGCTCCGCCGCTGGGACCTGGAAGATGACCTCGATATCCTCGATCGGCAGCACGCTGTCGAGCCGCGCGATGGAGAGGCGCTGGCCCGGCGGGCTGGCTGGCGGCTGCAGGCTGTCCAGCGTGAGCGCCAGGTCCAGGCCGCTCACCTGGTTGCTGCCGCTGCGGAACGAGAGGTTCAGTAGGTTCAGCTGCCCGGTGTCCTTTGGCGCACCGCTGCCGAGCGCCAGACTGGCAGCGACCTTGGCCTCGCCGGCCACGTTGGCCAGATCGGCCAGGCTCGGCAGCAGATGGCTCGGCTGCAGCCCGCCCGGCACGAAGCTGAGCGTGGTCTCAGCCAAGCTCGCCTGGCCGCGCCCCTTGTCCAGGTCGTAGCGGGCGGTGATCGGTAGGCGCAGGCCGGCGGTCTCTGGCGTCGCATCCTTGGGCTCGGCCTGGCCGGCCAGTCGCAGAGCCGGACCATCACGCACCAGCCGGACGGCCAGCGTCAGTGGCACCAGCAGGGCAGGCTCGTCGTGGCTGGTGAGGACGGCTGCCAGGTCGGCCGTGACCTGAGTAAAGCTGGCATCGAATCTGGCCTCGCCACTCAGCTCGTCGAAGGTAACGGCCGGCTCTTCGAAGCGCGCTGCACCGCGCGACAGCTGTGCGGTGCCTTCATAGGCAGCGCCGGCCTCGGTACGGCCGCTCAGCGAAAGCGGACCCAGGTCGAGCGCAATTGGCTCGCGCGCGCCGGGCACGGTCAGGGTAAAGAGCTTGGGCCGGACCTCGAATGCGTGTTCGAAGCCTGCCGCACCGGCTGCGCCCAAGCTGACGGTCAGCCATCCGCTTTCGAGCGTGGCGGCGGGATTCCGGCTGTCGAGACCATCGCGCTCGAGGCGCGCCGCGGAGAGATGTCCGGGCGCGGTCAGCGAAAGGCGCAGCGACTCCGCGTCGCGCTCGATGGCGAGCGGCAGGTGGACCTCGGCCTGCGCGATACGGTTGCCGCCGGCTTCGATCCGCTCGGCGCTGGCCGTGACCGCGGCCGTCCCGGTGAAGGACTCGGCGGTTCCCGTCAGCGCCACCTCGATCGAGGCGCTCGGTGATCCTGGGCCTGCCAGCGCGATGTCCGCGGTGGCAGCCAGCCTTAGCGCCAGGCCCGCGCCAGACGGCTCGAGGCGAAGCTGCGGTGCGTTAGCCGTCTTGACAACGAGATTGCCGCCGTCCCGGAGCAACGCGACGGCGTCCGCCGGCAGGCCGAGCCCGGCCAGCAAGGCGGGATCCACCTCGGCGATCGACAGGCTCGCGTCCTCAGTCAGCGCAAGCTGGACCGTATCGACGTCCAGGGCAGCCTTCGCCGCGAGCGAGGCACCGATGCCCTGCGCCACTTCGGGCAACGCCAGCGCGGCCAGAGCGAGGCGGCTGTCGAGCGTGAGGTCACCCTGGCCGAGCCAGGCGGCCAGCGGCTGCAGGGCCGGCGGCGCGGACAGGGCGCTCGGCGGCGCCTTGCCGAACTCAGCGAAGGGAGCAAGCCGGCCCGCAAGCCGCAGGTCGAGGCTGCCCGACCCGGCCGTGGCGCGCGGCGGCGGCAGCAGATCGAGCAGTCCGGCTGCAGCGTCGGCCTCGGCCGTCAGCCGCGCTTCGATCGTCGGGGCGGTGATGTAGTCGTCGACGGCGAGCGTCAGCCTCCCCTTCAACAGGCCATCGGCGGCGGCGAAATGCATCTCGGCGCTGGCGCTGGTCTCGGTTACGTCGAACTTCAGCGTTGCGCGGTCCTGCGTGCCGCCGGGGTGCCGCAGGCCCTCGGCCGTGAAGTCGCCGGTCAGCACGACGGGCCGCCAAGCCTCCAAGGTGAAGGCGAGTGCGCCACTCAAATCCTCGACCGCGAGCGGCGGCGCACCCTCCGCCGGAGTCACCTGCAGGCGGCCCTCGTCGAGCACCAGGCTGCCAGTAGCCGTGCCGTCGGGTCCTGCCTCGGCGTAGAGCGTGCCTTCGAGCTGGCCGGGCCCACCCTCGGCGCTCAGCGCCAGACTGGTGGTGATCCTGCCGTCGGCGGTCGGCCCCAGCATCCCCTCCAGCGTTGCAGCGATCTGGCCGAGCGGCGTTGCCGCCTCGATGCGTGCGTCCTGCAATGTGACCGGCGGCAGTTTGGGCAGCGTATCGCCGGCCTGATCCCGGTCGCCGGCCAAGAGCTCCTGCAGGCTGCCGAGCGGTGGCCCTTGGCCGGTCAGGTCGAGGCGCAGGGTCAGGCCCTCGATCACGACCTCCTCGACCGCGTCGAGCGGCGCTCCGTCGAAAAGGCGGGCCAGGTCATAGCGGATTGCGACCGACCGCGCCTGCAGCTCGTCGTTCTCGCCTGCGGTGACCGCGACCACCAGCGCCTGCTCACGGCCCAGCGATGCGATCTGCAGGCGCAGGCTGTCCAGTCCATAGGCGGCCAGCCGGTTCTCGATCACCGCCTCGGCGAGGGGCACGCGGAACAGCACGGCGGCCGAGGCCAGCCCGCCGAGAAGAACGAGCAGACCTGCCAAGAGGATGACGAGGCGGCGCATCGGCGGCTGAAACTCCTTGAAAAGCGTGCCTCCTTGTAGGCTTGGACAGTAGCAGAGGTGATGTGGAGTGCGGGAGCCTGATGCCGGCGGAGGCACCGTCCCGGCTGGGCAAGGAAGCCATGCATTTCCATTCTGGACAAAATGGTCCAGAATACCCATCTGCTGTTCCACTATGCTGTCCGAGACAGACGATCATGGCGCGGCCGCGCGAGTTCAGCACCGAGGAGGCCTTGGACAAGGCCCTGCAGGTCTTCTGGTCGAAAGGCTACGAGGCGGCCTCGCTGTGCGACCTGCTGGAAGCCATGGGGATCAGCAAGAGCAGCTTCTACGACACCTTCGGCAGCAAGCACGAGCTGCTCCTGGCCGCGCTCGAGCGCTATCGCCAGACGGAGACCACGCGGATGCTCGATCTTCTGGGTGGTGACTCACCGGCCAAGCAGGCGATCGCGACCGCCTTCGCGCGCTCGATCGACAAGCTGACCGGCGCCGGCGCCCGGCAGGGCTGCTTCGTCAACAACTGCGCGGTGGAGATCTCGCCGCACGACCCGCAGGCGGCAAAGCGGGTGAGGGAGTGCCAGGCGAGCCTGGAAGAGGCCTTCTTCGGCGCGGTCGAGCGCGGCCAGCAGGCCGGCGACATCCCGACCAGGCGCGACGCCCGGGCGCTGGCGCGCTTCCTCAGCACCAGCCTCGCCGGTCTCGCTGTCACGGCCAAGGGCGGCGCGGCGCGTGCGGCGCTGGAGGATGCGGCATCCATCACCCTGCAGGCCCTCGACTGAGCAGACCTTCAGGTGCGTTTTTTTGAATGTTTTGGACCATTTGGTCCGTAACTTAACCATTATGTGACAGGCAAAAGAGAGAGGAGTGGAAGCGTAATGAGCGATCGAGCGCACAGCGATGCGGCCAGACTCGGGGAGGCCAGACTGGGCGAGAGGGCCGACCTCTTCGTCCCCTTCGTGCTTGGCCCGCACGTTCTTGAGAACCGGCTGGTCATGGCGCCCTTGACCCGAAATCGCGCCGGGCCGGGCAACGTGCCGCAGCCGATCAACGTCACCTACTACCAGCAGCGGGCCTCGGCCGGGCTCATCGTCACCGAGGCCACGCAGGTCTCGCCGCAGGGCGTCGGCTATCCCAACACGCCGGGCATCCACAGCGCCGAGCAGGTTGTCGGCTGGCGCAAGGTGACGGAGGCGGTTCACAAGGCCGGCGGGCGCATCTTCCTGCAGCTCTGGCACGTCGGGCGCATCTCGCATCCCTCGCTGCAGCCGGGCGGCGCGCTGCCCGTGGCGCCCTCGGCGATCAAGCCGGCGGGCAAGGCCTTCACCCATGAGGGTCTGCAGCCCTTCGTGACGCCGCGCGCTCTGGAGACGCATGAGGTCCCGGGCATCATCGCCGACTTCCGCATGGCGGCCGCGAACGCGCTGCAGGCCGGCTTCGACGGCGTCGAGATCCACGCCGCCAACGGCTACCTGCTCGACCAGTTCCTGCGCGACAGCACGAACCGGCGCAGCGATGCCTATGGCGGCTCGCTGGAGAAGCGCGCCCGGCTACTGCTCGACGCCACCGATGCGGTGGCCAGCGTGTGGGGCGCCGACCGCGTCGGCGTGCGGCTCTCGCCGGTCAACGCCTTCAACGACATCTCCGATTCCGACCCGCAGCGCAGCTTCACCTATGCCGCGCGCGAGCTCGGCCGCCTGGACCTCGCCTATCTGCACGTGGTCGAGCTCGGCTTCGAGGACGGGACGCAAAGGGATCGCGCGTTCGACTTCGACGCGCTGCGCGAGGCCTTCGGCGGTCCCTACATCGCCAACGGCGGCTATGACAAGGCGCAGGCCCAAGCTGCGCTCTCGAGCGGCCACGCCGATCTCGTGGCCATCGGCAAACTGTTCCTGGCCAATCCGGACCTGCCCCAACGCTGGCGCAGCGATGCCACGCTGAACGAGCCCGATCCAGCGACTTTCTACGGCGGAAACGAGCAGGGCTACACCGATTATCCAGCGCTCGGCGAGAGCGCGCAGGCAGCGTCGGTCTAAGCCCGAGGGAGGAAAGGCACCAAGTGCCGGCCCAAAGGACTTGCCGGGCCGGCTCCGTCAACCCCAGTCGGTCCCGCGCCAAAGCGGAGTATCGCCCATCATCCGTGAAAGGACATGTCTATGAAGGTACGTGGCTCAGTGGCAGTTGTAACCGGCGCCAACCGCGGCATCGGCAAGGCCTTCGTCGAGGCCCTGGCCGCCGCCGGCGCCGACCGCCTCTATGCGGGCGCACGCGACCCCGAATCGCTTTCCGAGCTCAAGTCCAGGCTTGACGGGATCGTCGTGTCGATCGCGCTCGACGTGACCAAGCCCGATCAGGTTCAGGCCGCGGCAAAGCTCGCCTCGGACGCGACCCTGCTGATAAACAATGCGGGCGTGGCGCAGTTCGTCGGCCTGGTCGGCGCCTCTGGCCTGGAGGCGGCGCGGCAGGAGATGGAGACCAACTACTTCGGCGTGCTCGCCATGATCCGGGCCTTTGCGCCGATCCTCAAGGCGAACGGCGGCGGCGCGATCGCGACGGTGTCGTCCATTGCCGGGCACGTGAACTTCCCGGCGCTGGGCTCCTACAGCGCGTCGAAGGCTGCGGTGCATTCGCTGATCCAGGGCGTCCGCGGCGAGCTGCGCGCGCAGAGAACGCTGGTGGTCGGCGTCTACCCGGGCCCTGTGGAAACCGACATGGCGCGGGACATCGAGGCGGAAAAGGTACCGCCGGCACAGATCGCGACGGCGACGCTCGAGGCGATCGAGCAGGGCCTCGAGGACGTCTTCCCCGACCCCGTCTCGCAGCAACTGCACGCGGGCCTGTTGAGCGATCCCAAGACCGTCGAGCGCCAGGCCGCCGAGTTCGGGGCCGCGCAGTAGAAAGGCGACCACTTCGGTTCGGGGGTGACTCGTTTCAACGAAGTGCCCTTTGGGCGCTTCGCGCCAGCCCCCCTCCGGCGCTGCGCGCCGCCTCCCCCTCAAGGGGGGAGGGGGACTAATGTGGCGCCGCATTTATTTTTTCCCTCCCCCCTTGAGGGGGAGGGCAGGGAGGGGGGCGTCCGCGTAGCGGACAACAGAAAGCGGAATCTCTTTCCTACCCGCCGGCCGCCTGCACCGCCCGCTTGGCCATCACGCTGACCAAGTGCGCGCGGTACTCGGCGCTGGCGTGGATGTCCGAGTTGAGGCCGTCGGCCGACAGGAAAATGCCGTCGAGCGCGCCGGCCGAGAAGTTGCTGCCGAGCGCGTCCTCCATGGGCTTGGCCCGGAAGACGCAGGGGCCGGCGCCGGTCACCGCGACGCGCACGCCGCCGGCGCCCTTGCTCACCATCACGCCGACGATGGCGTAGCGCGAGGCCGGGTTGGGGAACTTTGAGTAGCCCGCGTTCTCCGGCACCGGGAAGGAGACCGCGGTGATGATCTCGTTCTCCTCCAGCGCCGTCTCGAACAGGCCGGTGAAGAAGTCGTCGGCGGCGATCTTGCGCTTGTTGGTCGTCACCGTGGCGCCGAGACCGACCAGGCCGGCCGGGTAGTCTGCCGCCGGGTCGTTGTTGGCGATCGAGCCGCCCAGAGTGCCGCAGTTGCGCACCTGGGCGTCACCGATGCAGTCGGCCAGATGGGCGAGCGCCGGGATCTTCGCCTTAACCGTCTTGTCAGCGGCGACCACGGCGTGCGGCGTGGTGGCGCCGATCACGATCGTCCCGCTGGACTCGGTTATGCCGCGCAGCTCCTTGACCCCGCTCAGGTCGACCAGGTCCGAGGGGCTGGCCAGGCGCTGCTTCAGGGTCGGCAGCAGAGTGTGCCCGCCGGCCAGGAGCTTGCCTTCGGCGGCGGCGCTCAGCGCCTTGGCAGCGTCGGCGAGGGTCGAGGGACGATGATAGGTGAAGTTGTACATGGCTCTGCCCTCCCTACTCGGCGGCTTGCTTTTGTGACTGCAGCGCGCGCCAGACCTTTTCCGGCGTAGCCGGCATGTCGATGTCGACGCCGATGGCGTTGACCACCGCGTTGATCACCGCCGCCGGCGAGGCGATCGCCCCGGCCTCGCCGCAGCCTTTGGCCCCGATCGGGTTGTGCGGGCAGGGGATGTTGGTGGTCTGCAGCCGGATCGGCGGCAGGGTGTCGGCCCGCGGCATGCAGTAGTCCATGTAGGAGCCGGTCAGGAGCTGGCCGCTCTCGTTGTCGTAGACGCAGTTCTCGTAGAGCGCTTGGCCGACGCCCTGGGCGATGCCGCCATGCACCTGGCCGTCGACGATCAGCGGGTTGAGAATGGTGCCGAAGTCGTCGACTGCAACCCAATCCTGCAGCTCGACCACGCCGGTCTGCGGATCGACCTCGACCTCGGCGATGTAGGTGCCGGAGGGGAAGGTGAAGTTGACCGGGTCGAAGAAGGCCGTCTCGTCGAGGCCGGGCTCGAGCTCCTCCAGCGGGTAGTTGTGCGGCACATAGGCGGCAAAGGCGATCTCGCCCATGGACTTCTGCCGGTCGGTGCCGGCCACCTTGAAGACGCCGCTGGAGTACTCGATGTCGTTGACCGAGGCCTCAAGCAGATGAGCGGCGATCTTCTTGCCCTTCTCTACGATCTTGTCGGCCGCCTTCTTGACCGCGCCGCCGCCCACCGGGCCGGAGCGCGAGCCGTAGGTGCCCATGCCGAAGGGCACGATGCCGGTGTCGCCGTGGATCACCTCGACCTGCTCGATCGGCACGCCCAGCGCGTCGGACACGATCTGGGCGAAGACCGTCTCGTGGCCCTGGCCGTGGCTGTGGCTGCCGGTATAGAGCAGCACGCTGCCGGTCGGGTTGAACTTGATGTTGGCCGACTCCCACTGGCCGACGCCGCCGCCCAGGGCGCCGATCACCCGCGAGGGCGCCAGGCCGCAGGACTCGATGAAGCAGGAGAAGCCGATGCCGCGCAGTTTGCCGCGCTTCTCGGACTCCGCCTTGCGGGCCGGGAAGTCCTTGTACTTGATCATCTCCAGCCCGCGGTCGAGCAGCAGGTTGAAGTTGCCCGAGTCGTAGGTCATCAGCACGGGGGTTTGATAGGGGAACTCCTCGGGCGCGATGAAGTTCTTGCGCCTGAGCTCAGTCGAATCGACGCTCAGCTCGCGCGCCGCCTTTTCCACCAGGCGCTCGACCACGTAGGTCGCCTCCGGCCGCCCGGCGCCGCGGTAGGCGTCGACCGGGCCGGTGTTGGTGAAGCCGGCCTTCACGAAGCAGTAGATCGCCGGCGTCTTGTACTGGCCGGCCAAGAGGCAGGCGTAGAGATAGGTCGGCACGCAGGTCGAGAAGACCTGCAGATAGGCGCCCATGTTGGCGGTGGTGTCGACCCGGAGCCCGATGAACTTGTTGTCCTTGTCGAGCGCCAGCTCGGCGTGCGTGACGTGGTCGCGGCCGTGCGCGTCGCTGAGGAAAGCCTCGGAACGGTCGCCCGTCCACTTGACCGGCCGGCCGACCTGGCCGGCGGCCCAGAGCACCGCGGTGTCCTCGCCGTAGACGTAGATCTTCGAGCCGAAGCCGCCGCCTACGTCGGGCGCGATGACGCGGATCTTGTGCTCCGGCGCGATGCCGATGAAGGCGGCGTAGATCAGGCGCGCGACGTGCGGGTTCTGGCTCGTCGTGGTCAGCGTGAACTCGCCGTTCGCCGGGTTGTACTCGCCGAGCGCGGCGCGCGGCTCCATGGCGTTGGGGATCAGGCGGTTCTGGATCAGGTCCAGCTTGGTGACGTGCGCTGCGTTCTTGAAGGCCGCCTCGGTCGCCGCCTTGTCGCCGACCTCCCACTCGTAGCAGAGGTTGCCGGGTGCGTCGTCATGGATCAGCGGCGCGCTCTTCGCGAAGGTCTTGACCAGGTCGACGCTGGGCGTCAGCTCCTCGTAGTCGACCTCGATCAGCTCGGCTGCGTCTTTCGCCTGCTCGTAGCGGTCGGCGATCACCATGGCGACCATCTCGCCGACGTGGCGCACCTTGCCGACCGCGATCACCGGATGCTTCGGGTTGACGTGCCCCTCGCCGTTGATCTGGGTGACCCGCCAGCCGCAGATCAGGCCGCCGACCTTGGCCGCCTCCAGGTCTGCGCCGGTGAAGACGGCGACGACGCCGGGCGCCTTCTTGGCCGCGTCGGTCTTGATCGCGTTGATCTTGGCGTGGGCGTGCGGCGAGCGCAGGAAATAGGCATAGGCCTGGCCGTGACGATTGAAGTCGTCGGTGTAGCGGCCCGTGCCGGTGATGAAGCGCTGGTCTTCCTTGCGGCGGACCGGTGCGCCGATCCCGCTTCCCTCTGGCATGACTCAGCCTCCCATTTGCTTGCCGGCCGCTTGTACGGCCTTGACGATGTTGTGGTAGCCGGTGCAGCGGCAGATGTTGCCCTCCAGCCACTCCCGGATTTCCGGCTCGCTCGCTTTCGGGTTGCCCTGCAAGAGGTCGAGCGCGCTCATGATCATGCCCGGCGTGCAGAAGCCGCATTGCAGGCCGTGATGCTCCTTGAAGGCCGCCTGCAGCGGATGCAGTGCGCCATTCTTGGCCAGCCCCTCGATGGTGGTCACCTGGGCGCCCTCGGCCTGGCTCGCCAGCATGGTGCAGGCCTTGACCGACTTGCCGTTGACGTGCACCACGCAAGCCCCGCACTGGCTGGTGTCGCAGCCAACGTGCGTTCCGGTAAGACCAAGATTTTCTCGCAAGAACTGAACCAGCAGGGTGCGACCTTCAACCTCTCCGGTCGCAGCCTTGCCGTTCACCGTCATCGACACGGTCGGCATGCTTCGCTCTCCCTCTGACGTCGCCCCGGGGTGCCCTCATGGGTTCCGGACTTATGTGGACTTGGCGGCGCCAACCACTTTGCATGGCACACCGCCGCGCGTCCCCTTGTTGCCGAGTTTGTGGCGGCACACTTGATCGGTCAAGAGCTTAGGGCGCGACCGCCTTGGCCGCACATGACGATTCCGCGACAGCGACCGCGGCCGGCTTTCGGTGGCGAGAAAGGCCTGGCGGGGGCCGGCCGCCCTTGCGCTCGAGGCTCAGCCCAGCCCGAAGATCAGCAGCAGCAGGATGACGACGATGATCAGGCCGGCCACCCACATGCCGGGTCGAGCGCCCTTGCCCACGTCCCTGTTGAGGTCGGCGTCGCTGGGTGCGGCATGTCCCGGGGCCGCACCGGCCATGGCGGCCGCCGCCATCTCGGCCTCCTCGGCGGCGGTCGGCTCGGGCACTTCCTCCGCCGGGCCGAACTCGGCCGCAAACCTGCCGAAGAAGTCGTCGGCCATCTTCTTGGCGGTGCCATCGATCAGGCGCGAGCCGATCTGCGCCAGCTTGTCGCCGTCCTGGGCCTGCACGTCGTAGTGCAGGCGCGTGGCGGCGCCGTCCTCGGCCAGCCGCACCTTGGCGCCGCCCTTGGCGAAGCCGGCCGCGCCGCCCTTGCCCTCGCCGGAGATGGTATAGCTTTCCGGCGGATTGATGTCGGAGAGCGTCACCGCGCCCTGGAACTTGGCCGAGACCGGCCCGACCTTGGCCTTGACCTTGGCGGCGAAGCTCGTATCCGAAGTCTTCTCGAGCTCCTCGCAGCCGGGGATGCAGCGCTTCAGCACCTCGGGATCGTTGAGCGCCTGCCAGACGCTCTCGCGCGGGGCCGGGATGCGATACTCGCCGGTCATTTCCATGGCGTACAGGCCTCACTGTTGCGCTTTGGTCGTTGGACATAGCCTATCCGCGCGACCTGCTTCGGGCAAGGAAACCAGGATGTGCGTTCCGCTGCAGCGTGGCGGGCCGGACGCTGCGACCATTTCGCAAGCCGACGCGGGTCGCGCCGGCGACTCGCCGCGGACGGCGGGATCTGTGCTATGTATTGTCGATTGATGTCTCGCCTCGATTAGAGGGAGCCGGGCTGCCTGCGAAAGGGCCGAGGTGTCGTGAAAACGCCGATCATCGTCATCACCGTCGCCGTCTCTGCCCTTGTGATTGCCTACCTGGGCTATGACCTGTTGCGGCCGACGGTGAACCGCTGCGAAACGGTCTTCGAGCAGACCTCGGTCACCTTGGGCGCCAAGCTGAAGCTCATCGAGACGGAAGGCGAGGTCCTGCTTGGCCGCGAGAGGGTGCAGGAGCTGGGCGAGCGGGCGCAGGAGACGGCGCTGCACTTGAAGACCTGCTGCATCGCGCTCGATTCGGGGGCGGTGTCCTCGGACCAGTTCCTGCAGTGCCAGCAGACCGCCAAGTCCTACGTCGAGCGGGTCGGTGAGGTCGCCAGCAGCGTGGAGCAGGCGAGCGTTGCCAAGGCCGAGGGGCGGGACGAGGAGCTGGCTCAGCAGATCGCCCGCATCGAGGTGCTGCTGCAGCAGGCCCGGGAGAGGTCGCAAGAGCTCGACGAGATGGTCCGCACGCTGCCGCAAAGCGCCGGCGGAGTCGGGCCGACGCCTGGCCCGTCGAACGGCGCGGAGCCTGGAACCTTGCGGGTAACGGCGGCCCTTGCGGCGGGCGGGGCGCCGGTCGAGAGCTGCTTCGACGTCTACGAAGCCGCGCAGGACATCGACGGCAACCGCCGCTACGTGAGTCGCAGTTGCGGCAAGACGGCGCTTTTCACCCTCGATCCCGGCACCTACTTCGTGCAGGCGCAAAGCGGCAATGCCGGTACCGCCGACGAGATCACCGTGCGCTCGGCGGAGGTCATAGACGAGGCATTCGATCTCAACGCCGGCTATCTGCGGACCAAGGCGGCCCTGGCCGAAGGCTCCGAAGCCGTCGAGAGCTGCTTCGATGTCTACGAAGCCCAGCTGGACGTAGAGGGCAACCGCCCCTACGTCAGCCGCAGCTGCGGCCAGGTCGCGCTTTTCACCCTGCCGGTCGGGCACTACTACGCTACGGCTACCACCGGGAATGCCTCGGCCGCCGCCGATCTCGAGATCAGCGCAGACCAGTTGCTCGACCAGCAGTTCGACCTGAATGCCGGCTATCTGCGGGTCAAGGCGGGCCTGGCTGAGGGCGCCGGGCCGCTGCAAAGCTGCGTCGATGTCTATGGCGCCGAGCAGGACCTGTTGGGCAATCGCAAGTACGTCCATCGCAGCTGCGGCGAGTCGATGCTCTTCACCCTGCCGGCCGGCGTCTATTTCTTGCAGGTCAGCAGCGGCGATGCCTCGACCACGCTGGAGACGGCGGTCCAGGCCGCACAGCTGACCGACCAGATGGTGAGCCTGAACGCCGGCTACCTGCGCGCGCGGGCGGTCTTGAGCGAGGGCATGCCGCCGCTGGAAGGCTGCTTCGACGTCTATGACGCCAAGGAGGACCTGCAAGGCAATCGGCGCTACATCAATCGCGCCTGCGGCGGCCCGGTCGTCTTCATCCTGGCGGCCGGCAGCTACTATGTGCAGGCAAGCAACGGCTTGGCGCAGGCGAGCCAGGTGCTGGACGTGAAGGCGAACGAGGTGCTCGATCGCGTCATGAACCTGAATGCCGGAACGCTGCGTCTCAGGCTCGGAACCGTGGATGCGGAAGTCCCGGCCGAGGCTTGCTTCGACATCTACATGGCAAAGCAGGACCTGCAGGGCGACCGCACCTACCTCGATCGTCGCTGCGGCAGCGAGGCGGTCTTCACGATCAATGCCGGCGACTACTTCATCGTCGCCCAGCAGGGCGACCGCCAGGCGAGCCGCGAAGCAGCCGTAGCAGCCGGCCAGGAAACCGACCTCGCGATCGAGCTGGGGCAGTAGCGGTCGCTGTCAAGCGGCAGCGGCGTGCTGTCATCCGCCCAGGAACAGCTGGCCCACTTGGGGGTCGGCCAGCAGCTCGTCGCCGGGGGCCGCCATGGCCAGGCGGCCCGAGACCAGGACGTAGCCGATATCGGCAAACTCCAGGCCCTTCTTGGCGTTCTGCTCGACCATGACGATGGTCTTGCCCTCGCACGCAAGCCCGGTTGAGCGAGCCTGGAATCGCAGAATCGCGCCGGTTGTATGCCTGTCAACGGCCTAGGGCCTGGCGGTCACGCCGCCGTCGACGATCAACTCGGTGCCGGTGATGAAGGAGGCCTTGTCCGACAGCAGGAAGAGGCAGGCATCGGCCTGGTCCTGCGGCGTGCCGAGGCGGCCGAGCGGCACGTGCGCCGCGACCTGGGCCTGCAGCTCGGGCTTGCGCTGCCAGCGCTCCTGCATGGGCGAGAGCACAGGGCCGGGCAGGATCGTGTTGGAGCGGATGCCGTCCGCGGCGAACTGGATGGCGATCGACTTGGAGAGCCGGATGATGGCGGCCTTGCTGGCGCCGTAGGCATCCTGCGGCTTGTCGTCGCCGCGCAGCGCGTCGATCGAAGCGATGTGCACCATGGCGCTGCCCCCCGCCTTCTTCATCTCGGGGATGGCGTAGCGCGCGGTCAGTACGAAGGACTTGAGGTTGATCGCCATGACCTGGTCCCAGACTGCCAGGTCCATCTCGACCAGCGACTTGTCGCGGCCGAACCACAGCACGCCGGTGGCATTGACCAGGTAGTTGAGGCGGCCGAAGCGGGCGACGGTCTCGGCGATGCCACCCTTGACCGTGGCTTCGTCGCTGAGGTCGCCCTGCAGATAGAGGTGCCCGCCCGGCCCCGCCGCGATCTCATCCGGCCGCGGCTTGACGTCGGCCAATGCGGCGTGCGCGCCCGCCAGGATCAGGCTGTTGGCGATGGTCAGACCCATGCCGCCGCCGGCTCCGGCGACGAAAGCGACCCTTCCCTCGAAAGACATGCGCTACTCCTAAATGTAGCTGAACAGCAGGACGACGCCGAATATCAGCATTACGCAGGCCACGGTCGCGCCGGTAGTCCAGGTGCGCGCCATGACGCCCGTCGGCCCGATGTGGCGATAGATCCCGGTCAGTAGGCCGCCGACGAGGGCATCGGTCACGAAGCTGCGGAGGCCCTGGTTCAGCGGAGAGAAGGCCGCTACCAGGCGACGAATGCCGTGCGGCAGAAGGCGGCGGTAGACCCACTCCGCATCAATGTTCACGCCGCGAAGCTCGGCCGGATAGAGCCTGGTGAGCTGCAGGACGACGAAGGCCAGGGCCGAGAAGAACAGGAGCTGGCTCTGCTCGAGCACATGGCTGGCGGTGTAGGGCTCGTAGTCCACCGGGAAGGGCAAGATGTCGTACAGCGGCCAGGGATAGACGCCCAGGAAGATGCAGCCGAAGGATGCCAGGGCCATGGCCGCCAGCATGTTGGGGCGCGCTTCCTTGACGCGAATGCCGGCATCCTGAGCAAAGAAGGCGAAGTACGGGATCTTGATGCCGGCGTAGTGCAAGACGCCTGCGGAGGCCAGCAGCAGAATCAGCCACACGGTCACATAGCCTTCGTGGAGTGCCGCCGCCAGCACCATGGATTTGGCGACAAACCCCGCGAACAGGGGAAAGGCCGAGATCGAGGCCGCGCCGATAAGGCAGAACACGGTCGTAACCGGCATGCTCTTGTAGAGGCCGCCCAACTCGGAGCCGTTGATCTTGCCGACCCGGTCGAGGACCGCGCCTAACGACATGAACAGCAGCGCCTCGTAGACGATATGCACGAAGGCGTGTGCGGCGGCGCCGTTGATCGCCAGCTCGGTGCCGATGCCGATACCCGCAACCATGAAGCCGACCTGGTTGATCAGGCCGTAAGACAGAACGCGGCGCAGGTCGTTCTCGATGATCGCATAGAAGATCGGAAACAGCGTCATGGTGGCGCCGATATAGACGAGAATCTCGGTGCCGGGATAGCTGCGCGCCAGGGCGTAGACCGCCAGCTTGGTCGTGAAGACACTGAGGAAGACCGTGCCGGTTGGCGTCGCCTCAGGGTAGGCGTCGGTCAGCCAGTTGTGCAGCAGCGGAAAGGCGCACTTTATGCCGAACGCCAGCAGGATGAGCCATCCGCCCGGCCCATCCAGCCCGATGAAGTCGAAGGCGATGGAGCCGGTTTCGGAGGCCCGCACCAGTATGCCGGCAAGCAGCAGCATGCCCGACAGGATCTGGATCACGAGATAGCGGATGGCCGTTGCCTGGGCCCGCTCGGTGCGGCGCGCCAGGATCAGGAAGACCGACGTGATGGCGGTCAGCTCCCAGAAGACGAACAGGCTTATCATGTCGCCGGAAAACACGGCGCCGATGGCGCTGCCGGGGTAAAGCACGCCCGCCACGTGCTGGACGCCGTCGCGGACATGGAGCGCGTAGATGATGCCGAGCAGCGCCGCCAGGTGGAAGATATAGCCGAAAACCAGGCTGAGCTTGTCGACGCGCACCAGGACCAGCGTGTACTGAAAGAGCTCGATCGAGCCCGAGGCGCCGTCGGGCAGGAAGTACAGGTTGATGGCGCCGACGACCGGAATGGCGAGCAACACGCCCTGGCGCAGTCGGCCGCGCGTCACCGCAACGAGCGCCCCTCCAACGAAGAAGATCAGGAAGGGTGCGACGCTACTCATCGTAATAGTCGTCCTTGCGCCGCACGATCTTGCGCATCTGCTTGGAGGCCAGCACCAGGAACAGGCAGCACACGAAGCCGTAGACGCCGTAAAAGCCAAACCATGACTGCAAGGAGTGCTCGATGTGCCGGTGGATGAAGAAGTCGAGGAGGAAGAGGACCGCGCACAAGACGACCAGCCCGTAGATCAGGAGCTTCACGTTGCGCGGGTTGTCGAAGATGTAGGTTTTCTCTTTCTCTTCCATTCCTATCACCCTATGGCGCGACCGCTTGGCGCAGCAGCTCGAAAATCGGCTCGGAGAAGAAGAACAGGGCGATGCAGCCAAGCATCGTCACGAAGATCGCAATGAGGCAGGGAAGCGGCGCCTCGTGGATGCCCTGCTCGTGGCCGTGGTCCGGGTTGGCGGGGCCATCGGGCTTGCTGAAGAAGCCGTGAAAAGGAATGGGCAGCAGGTACATGATGTTCAGAATCGTGCTGACCACCAGAACCGCCACCATGGCAAGCTGGCCGGCGTCGAGGGACCCCATCACCAGGAACCATTTGCCCCACATTCCGCCGAAGGGGGGCAGGCCGATGATGCTGAGGCTTCCGATCAGGAAGGCAAAGGTGGTGAAGGGCATGGTCCGGCCAATGCCCCGCATCTGGCTGATCTCGGTCTTGTGGCTGGCGACCATGATGGCGCCGGCGCAGAAGAACAGCGTGATCTTGCCGAAGGCGTGCATCGCGAGGTGCAGGCCGCCGCCGATGATTCCCCAGCTCGTCGCCAGCATTGCGCCGAGCACGATGTAGGAAAGCTGACTGACGGTCGAATAGGCCAGCCGAGCCTTGAGGTTGTCCTTGGTCAGGGCGACCAGCGAGGCGATGATGATCGTGGCGGCCGCGGCGATCTGTAGCCACTCGCTGCTGCCGAGCTCCTTCAGGAAGTCGATCCCGAAGATGTAGACCGTGACCTTCAGGACGGTGAAGACGCCGGCCTTGACCACGGCGACGGCATGCAGCAGGGCGCTGACCGGCGTCGGGGCCACCATCGCCGCCGGCAGCCAGCGGTGCGCCGGCATCAGGGCAGCCTTGCCGATGCCGTAGACGTAGAGAAACAGCAGGATGCCTACCGCGGGTCCCGCGATCTTGCCGGCCAGGATGCCGCCCGGCGTAAAATCGAGGGTGCCGGCGACGGTCCAGGTCCAGATGATGGCGATCAGCTGGATGCCGATCGAGGTCGTGAGCAGGATGCCCAGATAGGTCCGCCCGGCCATGACCGCCTCGCGGTTGCCCTTGTGCGTGACCAGCGGGTAGGTCGAGAGCGTCAGCGCCTCGTAGAAGATGAAGAGAGTCAGCATGTTGCCGGCAAAGGCGACACCCATGGTGCTGCCGAGCGCGACCGCGAAGCAGACATAGAATTGGGTCTGGTTCTGCTCCTTGTGGCCACGCATGTAGCCGATGGAGTAAATCGAGTTGACGATCCAGAGGAACGAAGCGGTTAGCGCGAAGATCATGCCGAGCGGCTCGACGTGGAGCGCGATCGGCAGTCCGGGCAGGATCTCGACCAGGGTGACTGCGGGCCGCGCGCCGGCCAGCACGTCAGGCAGCAGGCTTGCCACCGTGAGAAACAGCAGGCTGGCGGTCACCAGGGTGACGCTTTCGCGCAGGTTCGGCCAGCCGCCGGTCAAGGCGATCGGCAGCGCGCCCGCAAGTGGAATGGCGAGCGCAAGCCAGGTCAGGCACTCCGTGCTCATGACCCGAGCCCCATCAGCGTGTCGGCGGCGCGCCGCGCGATGCCCAGCGTCACCGACGTGTCGATGCCGAAGTAGATGTTGGCCAGGATCAGGATCCAGGTCGGCACCAGCATGGAGAGTGGCGCCTCGCTCACCCGGGGCGCCGGATTCGACGGCGCGACGAAATAGGCCTGCTCGACGACGCGCCAGACGTAGGCGATGGCCAGCAGCGAGCCGACCAGGACCAGCACGGCGGCATACCATTGGCCCGCCTCGATGGCGGCCTGGACCAGCACCCACTTGCTGATGAAGCCGGTGGTCAGCGGCACGCCGATCAGGCTCAGGCCTCCGGCGACGAAGGCCGCCATGGTCCAGGGCATGGCACGGCCGAGGCCGGCCATATCTCGCAGCCGAACCGAGCCGATCTGCAGGAACACGCAGCCAATGGCGAGGAAGAGGCCGCCCTTGATCAGCGCGTGGTTGAACAGGTGCACGATGGCCGCGGTCAGCCCGGTCGCGCTGGCGAAGCTGATGCCGAGAACCATGTAGCCGACCTGCGCCACGCTGGAATAGGCGAGCAGCCGCTTCACGTCGGTCTGGAATATGGCGACCAGGGACGTGATCAGGAAGCCGGCCACGGCGAGCAGTACAAGAACGGTGCCGATCTGCTCCGTGCCGAAGGCGAAGCTTACCCCGAAGATGGAGAACATCAGCCGCATCAAGACGTAGACCGAGACCTTGGTCGCCGTCGCCGCCAGGAAAGCCGTCACCGTCGAAGGTGCGTAGCAATAGGCATTGGGCAGCCAGAGATGTAGCGGAAAGACTGCTGCCTTGAGGCCGATGCCGATCACCAGGAAGGCGAAGGCAGCGTGGATCGTACGCGTATCGTTGACCTCTGTAACCCGCTCGGCCAGATCGGACATATTGAGCGTGCCGGTCATGATGTAGAGGAAACCGACGCCGATCAGGTAAAAAGTGGCGCCGACCGTCCCCATGATGGGGTACTGGTAGGCTGCCGCCAGGGCCCGGCGGTCCCGTCCCAGGCTGATCAGCACGTAGGACGAGAGCGACGAGATCTCCAGGAACACGAAGAGGTTGAAGGCGTCGCCGGTGATCGCGATGCCGAGCAGCCCGGTGAAGCACAGCAGATACATGGTGTAGAAGAGGTGGGCGCGCTCCGGCGGAATCTCCGCCGCCACGCTCTGCCTGGCATAGGGCAGCACCACCGCCCCTATGGCCGAGACGATCAGCAGCACGAAGGCGTTGGCCAGGTCGATCTCGTAGACGATGCCCCAGGGCGCCGGCCAGCCGCCAAGCTCGTAGACGATGGTGCCGCCGACCCAGACGCGCTGCACCAGGGCGATCGCGATCGCCAGCGCCGCCCAGCTCACCAGGCTGGCCAACAGCCAGGCCGGCCCGGCGCGGCGCAGCAGCACGCACAGCGGCGCCGCAATCAGCGGCAGCACGACCTGGAGCGCCGGCAGGTGGGCCGCGATCATTCGTGCTCTTCCCGCTCTCTGGCCGCGTCGTGCGCCTGGATTTCGTCTTCCTCTATGGTTTCGTATGCCTCGCGGATGCGCACTACCAGCGCCAGGCCGACAGCGGTGGTGGCCACTCCGACCACGATGGCGGTGAGAATCAGGACATGCGGCAAGGGATTGGAATAGGTGTCGAAGGCGGGATCGAGGATCGGCGCCGTGCCACCTTCGATCTTGCCCAGAGAGATATAGAAGACGAAGACCGAGGTCTGGAAGATGTTGAGTCCGACGATCTTCTTGAGCAGGTTGCCGCGCGCAATGACCGTGTAGAATCCGGTCATCATCAAGAGAACAACTATCCAATAGTTATACAGGCCAAGATCGAGCACTCAGCGTCCCCGTTCGGCGAAGCAGTAGAAAATGGCAATCATGACGGCGGCTACGGTGACGCCAACGCCGAACTCGATCAGCAGGATACCGATGTGCTGGCCATGGGTCGGCTCGTGAGCAAGCACGTTGTAATCGAGATAATTGCCGCCCAGCACCATGGATGCGACGCCGACTCCGGCGTACAGCAGCACGCCGGCCGCGACGAACATCTGCACCACGCCCGCCGGCACGACGCGCTTTGCCATCTCGATGCCGAAGATCAGGCCATAGAGAATGATTCCGGCGGCAAAGATCACGCCGGCCTGGAAGCCGCCGCCGGGTCCGAAGTCGCCGTGGAACTGGACATAGAAGCCGAACAGCAGGATCGCCGGGATCAGCAGCTTGGCGACTACGCGGAGGATCAGGTGGTGCCTCATGCGCCCCCGTCCTTGACTTTTGCATCGCCTGGGATGGGACCGGTTGCCGTGGCCGCCTCCGGCTTGCGGCTGCGCCGTCCCCCGATCAGCAGGACGACGCCGATGCCGGCGGTAAAGATCACGCAAACCTCGCCCAGCGTGTCGTAGCCGCGGTAGCTTGCCAGCACCGAGGTGACGATGTTGGGGATGCCGATCTCGCTACCGGATTGCTCGATATATCGCGGCGCCACGTGGGTCTGGACCGGCGCCTCGGGGTCGCCCAGGTGAGGCATGTCGAGCGTGCCGTAGAGCAGCGCCGCACCGGTGACGATGACCAGCAAGAGCGCCAGTGGCCTCCTCTTGATTGGCGTGCGCTCTCGCGCCTTGGTGAGCCCCAGGGTGCCCAGCATGACGATGATCGATATGCCGGCGCCTACCGCGGCCTCGGTGAAGGCGACGTCGACCGCGTCGAGCTGGACGAAGATGCCGGCAGCCAGCAGGCTGTAGATGCCGGCCAGCATGACCACTGCGAAGAGGTTGTGTATGCGCACGATGGCCAACGCCGTTGCAGCGAGAAAGGCCAGCAGCGCTATGTCGATCAGTTCGTGGATGGGCCGCCCTCCTTCCGTTCGCCCCCGTCATGCTCGACGAGGGGCTTGACGCCGCTGTGCAGCGCCGCTTTGGCCAGGGCGTGGGTCGCCGTCGGGACGGTGAAAAAGATGAACAGGAGAATCAGGATCAGCTTCGCCGTGACCAGGCTGGCGCCGCCCTGCAGCATCAGGCCGATCAGGATCAGTCCGGCCCCCAAGGTGTCGATCAGTCCGGCGCCGTGCATGCGGGTGAAGAGATCAGGCAGGCGCAGCAGCCCGATGCCGCCAATGATGCTGAAGGCCGCGCCACCCAGCAGGCAGGCCCAGGACAGGATATCGAGGATCACCGCCACGGTGCTCACGACTCCTCCGGCTCCTCGCTCAGGCGTCTCCCACCAGGCCCTCCGGCGTGACCGAGATCGCGATATTCGAAGAACTTCAGTACGGCGATGGTGCTCACGAAGTTGATCAGGGCATAGAGGAGCGCGATGTCGAGAAAGTCCGGCCGCTCGGTCAGGAAGCCGAAAACCGCAACCAGCAGCACGATCTTGGTGCCGAAGGTGTTCACCGCCAGGATGCGATCGTAGACCGTGGGGCCGAGGAAGGCGCGGGCCAGGACCAGCGCCATGGTGACCAGGATGCCCAGGGTGGCGGCCGCGAACATCATTGCTGCCGCTCCAGCACGCCTTCCATATCGGTGACGCGCCGGTCCATCTCGCCGCTGCGCAGGCCTTCGGCGAAGGCGTCCGCCAGCGCGTGGACCTCGATGTGGTCGTCGACCACGTCGATCGTCACGGTGCCGGGCGTCAAGGTGATGGAGTTGCCGTAAATCGTGTAGCCGAGATCGTCGGCCTGGCTGGCCTTGACCCGGACCACCTGCGGCCGGATCGGCAGCCGGGGGTCCAGGATAATGCGCGCCACGGCGATGTTCGACTTGACGATCTCCCAGAACAGCCAGGGCCAGTAGATGGCGGCGCGCCAGGTCAGGTGGATCGGATGGCCCTCGTGGTCGACCACGTCCATGCGGTGGGCGATCCAGGCAACGAAGAGGCACGAAGCCACCCCCAAGCCCGTGATCAGCGGCTCGTAGTGACCCGACAACAGCAGCCACAGCACAAACAGCATTAGGCTCAGGCTGACGGCATGGCGCAAGACGGGCCTCCCCTTCGCAGCTTGCCGGACCGCCTTGCCGGTCCCTTTCCCTGTTCCCAGTACCCGGCCGAGAAGCCGGCGTGAAGCGGCGCGATCATAGAGTCCGCGGTCGCGTCGCGGCAAGACCGCCGTGGTATACCAGCGGGCGGTTCGCTCACCGGGCTGACCCGGTGACGCGCAGTCCCCATCCTACGCCGGCTTCTCCGCCCGCAGGATCAGCTTCTGGTCGTTGAGCGTGGCGACCTGGCCGTCGGCTACCTCGAACAGGCTGGCACGGATGACGGCGGGTGCGGCCAGGATCTCGGCCATGATCGCCTCGATTGCCGTCTCCGCAAGCCCGGTGCGGCGGATCCAGAGGTCGAAGGCGTGGCGCTTCCGGTAGACCGTCTCGCGCGCGATGCTCAGCCCGGCATTATCCAGCGCCGCCTGCCATTCCGCGCGGCTCAACGAATGCACATGGGTCCGGTCGCGCGCCTTCTCGAGCCGTTCCAGGAAGCCGGCCAACGCGGCGTCGTCCGGCCCCAGGCTGTCCTCGCAGACGAAGCGCCCGCCCGGCCGCAGCACCCGGGCGACCTGGCGGATCGCGGCCGGCAGGTCGGCGAAGTGGTGCGGGGCGATGCGGCAGGTGACAAGATCGAAGGCCGCGTCGGGGAACGGCAGGCGATGCACGTCGGCGATCACGAAGGCGGTGTTGGCAAGGCCGCGCTCGCCGGCCAGCCGCCGCGCCGCCGCGATCATGCCCGGGGCCAGGTCGGCGCCGACCACGAAGCCAGCGCTCTGCGCGATGCGGAAGGCGGTATGGCCGGGCCCGGTCGCGATGTCGAGGCAGTGTTCGGTCGCGCCCGCCTGGGCAAAGTCGGCGACGATGTCGAGGTCCGGGTCTCCCGCGTGCGAGGGGCTGGCGGCATAGGCCTCGGCCTGGCGCGAGAACTGGGCGGCGGTCTCCTGCGTGGTCGGCAGCGCCATGGCCGGGGACTCCCTGGGCTCCTGGTCGGTGGGCGAGGGGAGACTTTAGGCCGTTCACCCCGCTGGCTAAAGACTTGCGGAAGTCTCCTCGAGTAACCCGGAAAGGCTTGAGCAGGGTCAATGCGCGCTTCGCCCGGCTGTGGGCAAAGTGCCCAAATCCGCGTCACCGAAACTGGAGGGATGGGACATGGTCGGGCGAAGGAGCGGGACCTTGCTGCGCCTCATTGCGGCGGCTTCACTGAGCGGGCTGCTGACGTTCTCGACACAGGACTTCGCCGCGGCCCAGGAAGGGACGGGAGCCGAGGGCGAACTCCAAGCGGCTGCCGCTCCCAGCGGCCCCGCCCTGCTGATCCCGGCGGTCAATTCGCAGCGCGGCCGCCAGCTCTTCGTCGGCAAGGGCTGCGTCATCTGCCATTCGATCAACGGGGTCGGCGGCCAGGCGGCGCCGGCGCTCGACGCGCCGGCGGACCAGCCCTACGCCAATCTCTTCGATTTCGTGGCCCGCCTGCTGCGCGGCGCCGAGGCCATGGCCGCTCTCCAGGAGATGGACCTGGGCTATCAGATCGAGCTCAGCGGCGAGGAACTGGCCCACATTGTGGCCTTCGCCTACGATCGCGCAGAGCAGGCGCGCTTCAGTGAGGCCGACGTGCCCGAGATCATGCGCCACCTGATCCTGGACGAGCCCTACTGAGGTCTTGCTCAGAGGCGCTCCGCCTCGTCGGCCTGCCAGGGCGTCAGGCGGCGCAGCAATCGGTCGATCGCGAAGTAGAGCGCCACGGCCAAGAGAGCCAGCACGAAGAGCGCCGCGAACATGACGTCGACCTGCAGCCGCGCGTTGGCGTGCAGCATGAGATAGCCGAGGCCGGCGCTCGAGCCAACCCATTCGCCGACCACCGCGCCGATCGGGGCCACCGCCGCCGCCACGCGCAGCCCTGAAGCCAGCGCCGGCAGCGCCGCCGGCACCCGGATCTGGCGCAGCGCGGCGAGCCGGCTGCCGCCCATGGTGCGCGCCAGGTCGAGCCAGCCTGGCTCGGTGCGCCTGAGCCCGTCATAAAAGGCAGCGGTCACCGGGAAGTAGATGATGAGCGTCGCCATGGCGACCTTCGAGGCCAGGCCATAGCCGAGCCACAGCACCAGGATCGGCGCCAGCGCGAAAACCGGAATCGCCTGGCTCACCACCAGCACCGGCATGAGCCAGAGCCGCGCTGGCCGCGCCGCGGCGAGCAAGAGTGCGCTGGCACAGCCCAGCAGGCCGCCACAGGCCAGGCCGAGCAGGATCTCGGCCGCGGTCACCGCGCCGTGGCGCGCCAGTTCGTCGGCTCGGGCGACGATGGCCAGCGCGACGCGATCGGGGCCGGGCAGGATGAAGGGCGCGGCGCCGCTCGCCCAGACCACGAACTGCCAGAGCGCGATCAGCCCGGCCAGGATCACGAGCGGCCGCAGGCGTCCCAAGGCCCGAGCCCTCATGGCGTCGGCTCGCCGTTGCGGGCGGCGGCGAGGCGCTGTAGCAGCGCGCCCTGCAGGCGCAGCAGCGCCGGGTCGGCCGGGTCGCGCGGCGGCGTGCCGGCCGGCTCCAGTGGCGCTTCCAGGTAGGCCGGGCGGCCGCGCATCACCAGCACGGCGTGGCCGAGCCGCAGCGCCTCCAGCGGGTCGTGCGTCACCAAGAGCACGGTGCGGCCCTGCAGCAGGCGCGCGGCCAGCCCCTGCAACTCGAAGCGCGTGATGGCGTCGAGCGAGGCGAAGGGCTCGTCCATCAGCACGACTGGCCGGTCCTCCAGCAGGGTGCGGGCGAGCGCCGCGCGCTGACGCATGCCGCCGGAGAGCTGCGCCGGGCACGCGCCGGCCTCGGCCGCCAGTCCAACCTCGGCCACCAGGGCGCGGGCACGCGCGATCAGCGCCGGATCGCGCGCCTCGCCGCGCAGTCGCGGACCGAGCAGCACGTTGTCCAGCAGGCTGAGCCAGGGCAGCAGCAGATCCTGCTGCGCCATGTAGGCGATTCGCCCGTCGAGCGGCCGGCCCTGCGAGTCGCTCGCCGTTCCCGAGACCTCGTCGGCCAGGCCGGCGATCAGGCGCAGCAGGCTGGTCTTGCCGATCCCCGAGGGCCCGAGCAGGCAGGTGGTGCAGCCCGCCGCCAGGGTGAGCTGCAGGCTGTCGAACAGCACCGCGCCGCCATAGCGGAGCCCGGCGTCGCGCAGCACGATGGCCGGCGCGTCCTGGCCGCCTGGCAAGGCCTCATGGGACGGAGAGGGCAAGACGCCCGGCATGCGGTCACGCTCCCTACGCCGGTACGAACCGGATCAGGTTCAAGGGGTCGTCCCACCTCGTCGGGACCTCTCAGCCGGTGCCGCCGGCTCCCCCGCTGCTGCAGCGACTATGGCAGCGGCATAGCCGTCGAACAAGGCGGGGTCGACGAATCACCGCGACACTGGCGCGCGATACCGCTTGCCGACCGCAGGCGTGCTTTGCCATGCTGCCGGGCCAGATCGAGACCAAGAGGGGGACTCTGCAATGAAGCTACGCCGCGCGCTTGCCATGGTTCTGGTCGTCTCTCTGACGGCGCTCGCCTCGCCGGCCTTGGCGCACGTCGGCGAGGGAGCGGTCGGCGGCTTCGTCAGCGGCTTCACCCATCCGATCTTCGGCTGGGACCACGTGGTCGCCATGGTGGCGGTCGGGCTCTGGGGAGCCTTCCTGGGCGCCCCGGCGATCTGGCTGCTGCCGGTGGTGTTTCCCCTGGTGATGGCTTGCGGCGGCGCGCTGGGCGTGCTGGGCGTGCCCTTGCCGGCGGTCGAGGCCGGTATCGCCGCCTCGGCCATCGTGCTCGGCCTCGCGGTCGCACTCGCCCTGCGGCCGCCGCTGTGGCTGGCGGCCGTCGTGGTCGGCGTCTTCGCCGTCTTCCACGGCCACGCCCACGGCACCGAGCTGCCCGAGGCGACCGACGCCTTGACCTATTCGGTCGGATTCGTGATTGCCACCGGCCTGCTGCACCTGATCGGCATCGGCTTCGGCCTGGCGGTGCGCTGGCCGGCCGGTCGCGTCGCAGTGCGCGCCGGCGGTGGCGGCATCGCCCTGGTCGGGCTGGCCTTCCTCGTCGGACTCGCATGAGGCAGGGGCATGGGGCGTCGTGCGGCGCTCGCGATCACACTCCTCCTGCTGCCCGCCACCGCCCAGGCACATAGCGCGATCCCGGGGGCCGGCGACTTCTATAACGGCCTGCTGCATCCCCTGATCGTTCCGGCCCATGTCCTGGCCCTGCTGGCCATCGGCCTCTGCCTCGGCCAGCGCGAGGCCGCCCATGCCCAGCTCGCGGTACCGACCTTCGCCCTCCTGCTGCTGCTTGGCCTCGCCTTGGCGTCCATCGGCGTGGGCGAGGCCTCTGCAGCAGCCCTGCTGCGTCCCACGCTGCTGGCCCTGGTGCTGATCGCCGGCATCGCGGTGGCTGCGGCGGCAGCCTTGCCGCGCCTGGCGAGCGCCGCTCTGGCCGCAGCGGGGGCGCTGGCGCTGGGCCTCGACTCCGCGGCCGAAGCGGAGGGCCTGCGGGAGCGGCTGGTGACCCTGGCCGGCACCTGGGTCGGGGCCCACCTGGCGCTGCTCAACGTGGTCGGGATCACCGCCTTCGCCAGGCGGCGCTGGCACAAGCTGGGCGTACGGATTCTCGGCTCGTGGACCGCGGCCAGCGCGCTGCTGGTGCTCGCCCTGGCGCTGCGGCGCTGAGCAGGCGAACCGGTCTGTTCCGAAGGCATATGCAATCCGACATGATCTTAATCTTATCTTAATCAGTATAAAATTGGATTCACTTTTGTGATATTGTTGTGGCTCATTGTAATATGGCTGTGATATCTCCGCTCTATTAAGAAGATTTAATAATTTCTACCGCAGAGTTCTCCGGTATCTTGTTTGGAGCTCTGCTGTATGTCTCTTGGTTGCCTATCGCGCCCTGCGGCGCCCCTTGCCTTGGCCCTCGTGCTTTCGTTTCTCGTTACGCTTTCTCAGCCCGCTTGGGCGCTTCAGGTCGGCGAGCCGCGACCAGCTACCGGCAGCGCGACGATCAGCGGCGGTCACTTCGATAGCGAGACCCGCCGTGCCTTCCCCAAGTGGTCGGGCGTGATCGACCGGGTCGCCGCCTGGCCGGAGGCCGGGACGCCGAGCCCGGCCAGCAGCGGCGGTGCCAAGGTCGGCCTCCGGGAGTGGTTCGACTTCCTCGCCAGCCTGCAGGTCGAGCGCCCGGCCGCCTTGCTGCGGCGGGTCAACGCCTACGTCAATGGCGTGCGCTATGTGACCGACAGCGACAACTGGGGTAAGCTCGACTACTGGGCGACGCCGGACGAGTTCTTCGAGCGCGGCGGCGACTGCGAGGACTTCGCGATCGCCAAGTACTTTTCGCTCAAGATGATCGGCTTTCCGGCCGACCAGATGCGCATCGTCGTCCTGAACGACAGGCGGCTGCGCATCGCGCATGCGGTGCTCGAGGTGCGGATCGACGATCAGACCTTCGTGCTCGACAACCGCTACGGCAAGGTCATGAGCTGGGATGAGGTCCCGCACTATCGGGCGATCTACTCGGTGAACGAGGCCACTTACTGGGTCCACAGCGGCGAGCGGCCCTCGACGACCTGGGAGCTGCCGGCGACAGCGGCCGGGAGCGCCGACGAATAACCTGCCATCGACCGCGCTTCAGCCGGTGTTGTAGCTGACGCGCGCTTGCGGCTAGACTCTTCCGCGAGACCCCCCATCGTCGCGGAGCGTCGATGCCGTTCCTGGATGTCGTGGCCGAGTGCGGCGCTGCCGAGACCTGCAACCACGCAGTCCGGCCGCACTACATCGGCAGTGAAATCTACCGGCGCTCCGGCTACGGCTCGCGCCACCCCTTGGCGATACCCCGCGTCTCCACCTGCAGCGATCTCTGCCGCGCCCTCGGGTGGCTGACGGAAGGCAACTATTTCGACGGTCCGGTGGCGACGCCGCAGCAGCTCGCGCGCTTCCATGATCCCGACTACGTCGCCGCGCTGCAGGAGGCGGAGCGCACGCAGCAGGTCACTGAAGAGATGCGCGCCCGCTTCAGCATCGGCTGCAACGGCAATCCGCTGTTCCGCGAGATCTACAGCCGCCCGGCCACGGCCTGCGGCTCCTCGCTGCTGGCCGCTGCGCTGCTGCTGGCTCCGGACGGACCGCGGCTGATCTACAGCCCGGCCGGCGGCACCCATCACGGCCGGCCCGATCGGGCGAGCGGCTTCTGCTATCTCAACGATCCGGCGTTGGCCATCCTGGCTCTGCTCGACGGTGGCCTGAAGCGCGTGCTCTACCTCGACATCGACGCGCAACACGGCGACGGCGTGCAGGATGCCTTTGCCGAAGACGACCGCGTGCTGACCGTCTCATTGCACGAGGCCGGACGCTGGCCGCAGCGCGCCGGCAGCGCGGCCGGCAGCCTGCACGACCGGGCCGGCGGCCTGGCGCGCAACCTCCCGGTGCCGCCCGGCTTCAACGACAGCGAGCTGGCCTTCCTGCTCGAAGCGGCGATCCTGCCGCTGGCCGAGACCTTCGCGCCCGAGGCGCTGGTCATGCAGTGCGGCGCCGATGCCCTGGCCGAGGACCCGCAGAGCCGGCTCATACTGTCGAATCGGGCGCTCTGGCAGGTGGCGGCCGCGGCGCGCGCGCTGGCGCCGCGCGTCCTGGTGCTGGGCGGCGGCGGCTACAATCCCTGGTCGGTCGGGCGCGCCTGGGCCGGCGTCTGGGCGACGCTCAACGACCACGAGATTCCGGAGCGCCTGCCGGCCGAGGCCGAGGCGATCCTGCGCGCACTGACCTGGCGCCACAGTCGCGGCCACCAACCGCCGGAGCACTGGTTCACCACGCTCGCCGATCCGCCGCGCCCCGGCCCGGTCCGCGCCGAGATCCGCGCCATCGCCAAAGCGGTGCTGGCGCCGTGAACCTTCTCTGATACCCTCGGACTCCGTTCAACGCTGGATGCTTCAAACCGGCAAACAGGCTATCCAGCCCACCCGCTGTCATGCCCGGACTTGATGCACGGCTGTCCGGTTGAAGCTCGTTCACACCGCCCGTCATGGTCGGCGAAGGCCACTGCTGTCCGGTTTAAACAATAAAGCCTTCGTGTTGTCCGCTTCGCGCCCCGTGGTCCCTGGCCCCCTCCCAACCCTCCCCCGCAAGGGGGGAGGGAAAAGATGAGCGGCGACGGCCCTTTAGTTTGCC
>JBHJOF010000218.1:0-5371 GCA_050330055.1 Kiloniellales bacterium | reverse complement strand
AAGATCGGCGAGGTGGTCAATCTGATCCAGGACATCGCCGAGCAGACCAACCTCCTGGCGCTCAATGCCACGATCGAGGCCGCCCGTGCCGGCGAAGCCGGCAAGGGCTTCGCCGTGGTCGCCTCGGAGGTCAAGTCGCTGGCGACCCAGACCGGCAAGGCGACCGAGGAGATCTCGCAGCAGATCAGCGGCATCCAGGCTGCCACGACCGGCGCCGCCGAGGCGATCCGGGCGATCGCCACGACCGTAACCGAGATCAACGAGATCTCGGCCGGCATCGCCGCCGCGGTCGAGGAGCAGGGCTCGGCGACGCAGGAGATCGCGCGCAACGTGCAGGAGGCCTCGACCGGCACCCAGGAGGTCTCCTCGAACATCACCGAGGTCACCCACGCCGCCGACGAGACCGGTCAGTCGGCCTCGCACATGCTGCAGGCCTCCAACGACCTGTCGCGCCAGGCGCAGGCGCTGTCGGACCAGGTCGAGGCCTTCCTCGCCAAGGTGCGCGCCGCTTAGGCGCGCAGAACAGCCGTCGCAGCGGCGTGCCAGGTGGACGCTAGAGCTTTGTCAAAGACATGCATATGCACTTTAGGCAGGTTCTAATGTTTTGCTCCATACAGTCCTTGTTAAATATTGCCATCTACGGTCCTGAGGCCTCGCCACCTGGGTTCTGCTGGAGACCGTGATGAAGTCCGCGCAAAAGAGCATTCTTTGGGCGCTCGTGATTCCGCTGCCGCTCCTGCTCGTCGCCAGTCTTGCCGTCGCCTGGATCTTCATTCCGCGGGCGATTCTCGACAATGCCCGCGAAGCCGCGATTCAGGCGGGCGTTGCCACGGTCAACCAGTTCAAGACGATCCGCGGCTACTACACGGAGAACGTCGTCACCAAGGCCGTGAGCACTGGCAGCCTGAAGCCCTCGATCAACCACCGGGGCGAGTCCAATTCGATCCCCCTGCCGGCGACCATGATGCATGATCTGAGCGAGCTGCTGGCGAAGGAAAACACGACCATCAATCTCTACAGCGGATTCCCCTTTCCGAACCGCGCCGACCGGACCCTCGATGCCTTTCAGCAGGAGGCCTGGGCCTTCCTGAGCCAGAACCCGGACCAGGTGTTCTCCCGCCAGGAGGTACGCGACGGCCAGGCGACCGTGCGGGTTGCCGTCGCCGACCTCATGGTCGCCGAGACCTGCGTCAACTGCCACAACAGCCTCCCGAACTCGCCGAAAACCGACTGGGCGCTGGGCGACGTCCGTGGCGTGCTTGAAGTCAACACCGTCATCGACGCGCAGATCGCGGCCAGCGACTGGCTCAGCAACAAGATCGTGCTGGGCGCGGCTCTGGTCGGTGTCATCCTGGTGCTGGTCTGCGTTTTTGTGGGCAAGCGGATCGTCAATCCGATCAAGGCCATGACCCGGGCCATGCTGCGCCTCGCCGAGGGCGACACGAGCGTCGAGGTGCCCGACCGCGAGCGCGTCGATGAGATCGGCGCCATGGCGGGTGCCGTCCAGGTGTTCAAGGAGAACGCCATCGAGAAGCAGCGGCTGGAGGTCGAGCAGAAGGAAACCGAGAAGCGCACCGAGGCCGAGAAGCGCCAGGCCATGCTGCAGCTCGCCAATTCCTTCGAGGAGAGCGTCAAGAGCATCGTCGACGGCGTCTCCTCAGCCTCGACCGAGATGCAGTCGACTGCCGAAGCCATGTCGACCACCGCCGAGCAGACCCGGTCGCGCGCCATGGCCGTGGCCTCGGCGGCGGAGGAGGCCTCCAGCAACGTGCAGACCGTGGCCAGCGCTTCGGAAGAGCTGGCCGGCTCGATCCAGGAGATCAGCCGCCAGGTGACGCAGTCCTCCAAGATGGCGAGCGACGCGGCCGAGCAGGCGGAACAGACCAACGGCCAGGTCGAGGGCCTGGTCGAGGCGGCGCAGAAGATCGGTGAGGTGGTCAACCTGATCCAGGACATCGCCGAGCAGACCAATCTCCTGGCGCTCAACGCGACGATCGAGGCGGCGCGAGCCGGAGAAGCCGGCAAGGGCTTCGCCGTGGTTGCCTCCGAGGTCAAGTCGCTGGCGACCCAGACCGGCAAGGCGACCGAGGAGATCTCGCAGCAGATCAGCGGCATCCAGGCTGCCACCACCGGTGCCGCCGAGGCGATCCGGGCGATCGCCAAGACCGTCGCCGAGATCAACGGCATCGCCACCACCATCGCTTCGGCGGTCGAGGAGCAGGGCTCCGCGACGCAGGAGATCGCGCGCAACGTCCAGGAAGCCTCCAGCGGAACGCAGGAGGTCTCCGACAACATCGCCGGGGTCACCACGGCCGTAGACGAAACCGGCCAGTCAGCCGCGCATATGCTGACGGCCTCGGGCGAGCTGGCCAAACAGGCGCATACGCTGTCCGACCAGGTCGAGGCCTTCCTGGCCAAGGTGCGCGCCGCCTAGCGCGCCGGTCTCCAGGCGAAGGGAAGGCCGTCACCGGCTACCGCATGGCACCGGGCATGGCACCGGGCATGGCACCGGGCTGACCAGCGCTCGCAGTCCGTGTTAGGCTGGGCTCCCGCAGCGCGAGGGAGCTGGCCCATGCCCAAGTCAACGCGGGCAAAGACCACGCGACCCGGGGCCTCCGGCCGTGCCGCCGCTGGTGACCGGGCCCTGGACGAACGCATTCTGGAGGCGGCGCTCGGGCGCGCCGAGGCGGTCGGCTGGGACAAGCTGCGCCTGCACGACGTGGCGGAGCAGCTGGATATTTCCCTGGCAGACGTCGTCGCGCACTATCGCGACCTCGATGCCGTCACGGACGCCTGGTTCGCCAAGGGGTGGCGCGCCATGCTGGCTCCGCCGCCATCGGGATTCAGCGCACAACCCGCCGAGGAGCGCCTGCACGTCATGATGATGCGCTGGTTCGACGGGCTGGCCGCGCATCGGCGCGTCACCGGCGAGATGCTGGGCACCAAGCTCTATCCCTCGCATCCGCATCACTGGGTGCCGATGATCTTCAACCTGTCGCGCACCATTCAGTGGCTGCGCGAGGCGGCTCTGCTCGATGCCGGCGGCGCGCGCCGCCAGGTCGAGGAGGTCGGCCTGACGGCGCTCTTCCTAGCGACGCTCGGCGTCTGGCTGCGCGACGAGAGCGACGGCCAGGAACGCACCCGCGACTGGCTGCACGGCCGCCTGGCGTTCTGCGACCGCGCCATGGTCCGGCTCTGGGGCCCGGCGCAGCCGGGCGGCCGGCGGAACGGCAAGTCGGCCCGACCGCGTCGCCGTGCGGCACGGCGCTGAGCAACAACAAAGGAACGGGAGAGCGCATGCAGCATCATGCGGGGGAGGCCCAGGGCGAGGTCCTCGGCTTCTGGTTCGCGCCGGGCATGGAGGAGAAGTGGTTCGTCAAGGACGCCGCCTTCGATGACGAGGTGCGACGCCGGCTGTCGGTGCACTACGAGAAGGCAGCGGCCGGCCGATACGGCGCCTGGTGCGGCACGCCGCGCGGCTGCCTGGCGCTCTGCATCCTGCTCGACCAGGCGCCGCGCAACATCTTTCGCGACGACCTGAGGGACTATGCCACCGACGCCGCCGCGCTCGCGGTCGCGTGCCACGCCATCGCCGAGGGTTTCGACCGGGCGCTGACGCAGCGCGAGCGGGCCGTCCTCTACCTGCCGCTGGAGCACAGCGAGGACCTGGCCCACCAGGAGCACTGCGTCCGTCTGATGCGCGAGCTGGACGAGGACCCGCGCTGGTGCGACTTCGCCGAACGGCATCGTGACATCATCGCCCGCTTCGGCCGATTCCCGCATCGCAACGCGGTGCTCGGCCGGCAGACCTCGGCGGCCGAGGCGGGATTCCTGGAGGAGCCGGACTCGTCGTTTTGAGAGCAGCCGCAAGGAGGGGCGCGACCGCCACGGCGCGGCGCGCTATGCTGTCGGCAGCCTGCATTTGCAACGACCGATGGGAGTTAGGAGCATGAGAACGCTGCTGCCTGGGCTCGCCGTGGTGGCCCTTGCCGGGATGCTCGCGACGGGCGGTCTCGTCCGCGCCCAGGAGAACGAGGCCGAGGCGCTCTACAGCCGCTATCACCAGGCCATAGAGGCTGCCAAGCAGTGCCGCAACGTGAGCTTCGACCAGAACGCGCACGACCGCATGGCTGCCGTTATCTCCAAGCAAATCCACCACAGCATTGGCGCCAAGCGCCTGCCGCTGCTGACCGCTGCCCAACGCGAAACCCGGGACATCGTCAGGAAGCACGGCTGCGGCGACAGCCGGATCACCGAGCTCTTGGCCCTGTTCGACGCCGATCTGGCGCCGGTGCTCTAGCCGGCGGCCAGGCGCGCGGCCCAGCTATCTAGGCATCCGTCCCGCAATGCCCCTGCCGCTGCGCCTCGCCACCTTCAATCTCGAGAGCCTCGACGACCAGCCCAGCCGGGCGCCGAGCCTCGACGAGCGCATCGCCGTGCTGCGGCCGCGGCTGCTGCGCCTGGCCGCAGACCTGCTCTGTCTGCAGGAGGTCAACGGCCAGCATCCGCCGGGCGGCGGCCCTCGCGCGCTGCTGGCGCTCGACCGGCTGCTACAGGACACGCCCTATGCCGCCTTCGAGCGCGCCGTGGCGGGCAGCGCGCGAGATGGCGGCATCGCCGATGTGCACAACCTGGTCGTGCTGAGCCGCTTCCCGATCACGGCGGCGCGGGCGCTGCGTCACGAGCTGGTCACCCCGCCGTCCTATCGCCCGGCGACCGCCCAGCCGACCGCCGGGCGGTCCGCCGGACCGGCCGAGACCGAGCCTCAGGCGGTGACCTGGGACAGGCCGCTGCTGCAGGTCGAGATCGCGCTGCCCGGCGGCCGCCGCCTGCACCTGATCGATCTGCACCTGCGGGCACCGCTCGCCGCGCCCATCGCCGGCCAGAAGGAAGGCCCCTTCATGTGGAAGAGCGTCGCCGGCTGGGCCGAGGGCTTCTACCTCGCCACCCTGAAGCGCAGCGGCCAGGCGCTCGAGGCGCGCCTGGCGCTGGAGGCCCTGTTCGACCGCGAGGCCGAGCCGCTGATCGCCGTGGTGGGCGACTTCAATGCCGAGGAGCGCGAGACGCCGTTGCGCACCCTTCGCGGCGAGCCGAGCGACACCGGCAACCCTGGGCTGGCGGGACGGGCGCTGATTTCGCTCGAACGCAGCCTGCCGGAATCGCGGCGCTATAGCGTGCTGCATCAGGGCATACCGGCCATGCTCGATCACGTCCTGGTGTCGCGCGCGCTCTTCGCCCACTACCGCGAGGTCGAGATACTGAACGAGGGCCTGCCCGACGAGATCCTCGACGAGGACAAGGCGAGCGCCCGCGCCGCCTCGTTCCACGCCCCGATTGTCGCCGAGTTCGTCCTGCCGGATTATACCAACGG
>JBHJOF010000217.1:0-14084 GCA_050330055.1 Kiloniellales bacterium | reverse complement strand
ACGCCCTGGCGCTCGGCGTCCCGCCCGGCCCCGAGGTCGGCCGCCTGCTGCGCCTGGTCGAGGACTGGTGGATGGCCGAGGACTTCCGGCCCGACCGCCAGGCCTGCCTGGAGCGGCTGCAGGGCCTGCGCGCCGGCCAACGCCCAAAAAAGGGGTCAGACCCCTTTTTCTGAGAATGGGCCGAAAAGGGGTCTGACCCCTTTTTTGGTACGGGCGGCTGGGCGGCCGCCCGGCGTGGCCCTATACTTGCCGGCCATGGCGGACGAGCTGCCTCATATCCTGGTGGTCGATGACGACACGCGGCTGCGCGAGCTGCTGCGCCGCTATCTGATGGAGCAGAACTTTCGCGTCACCACGGCGACCGACGCGGCCGAGGCGCGCGCCAAGCTGGCGTCCATCGCCTTCGACCTCCTGGTGCTGGACATCATGATGCCGGGCGAGGACGGCTTGGCGCTGACCCGCTCGCTGCGCGGCGAGAGCGGCGTGCCGATCCTGCTGCTGACCGCGATGAGCGAGACCGAGGACCGCATCGAGGGCCTGGCGAGCGGCGCCGACGACTACCTTACCAAGCCCTTCGAACCGCGCGAGCTGGTGCTGCGCGTGCGCTCGATCCTGCGCCGCGCCGCGCCGCCGGCCGAGGCGGTGATCGAGAGCCTGCGCTTCGGCGAGTTCTGCTTCGACCTGGCGCGCGACGAGCTGCGACGCGGCGACGCCTTCGTGCGCCTGACCGCGGTCGAAGCCTCGCTGCTCAAGGCGCTGGCGCGCAAGCCCGGCGTCGCGGTGTCGCGCGAGGATCTGGTCGCCGCCAGCCCGATCGCCGGCAACGTGCGCACCATCGACGTGCAGATGGCACGGCTGCGCCGCAAGCTGGAGCCCGACCCAAAGTTTCCGCGCTACCTGAAGACCGTGCGCGGCACCGGATACATCCTGCAACCTGACTAGCATGACCCCCTATTCTGGCTTTTCTGGCGAGCTCCCCGGTCGACGGTCGCTGATCAAGCGCTACCTGCCGCGCAGCCTGCTCGGCCGCTCGCTGCTGATCATCGTCATGCCGCTGATCCTGACCCAGGTGATCGCCACCTGGGTGTTCTACGACCGCCACTACGACACCATTACCAAGCGGCTGACCCAGGGCGTGGCCGGCGACATCGGCATGCTGCTGCAGGTCATGGGCGACGACCCTCGTGCGGTGGAGGAATCCGGCGCCCTGCAACGCGCCGCCCGGACCATGTCACTCGACGAGGTGAGCTTGGAGATGGGTGCGCTGCTCGATCGGGTGACCGAGGAACCGGGCAGCAGCATTCTCGAGCAGAAGCTCTTCGACGCCCTCGACGAGCGCCTGATCTTTCCCTTCCACATCGACAGCCGCTACGGCGAAGGCAAGGTGCTGATCCAGGTGCAGCTGCCCGACCGGGTGCTGCGCGTGGTGCTTGCCCAGAAGCGGCTGTTCAGTTCGACCACCTACATCTTCATCATCTGGATGGTCGGCAGCTCGATCGTCCTGTTCGGCGTCGCCACGCTCTTCATGCGCAACCAGGTGCGGCCGATCTGGCGCCTGGCGCAGGCGGCCGAGAACTTCGGCAAGGGCCGCGACGTGCCCGACTTCAAGCCCGAGGGCGCCGACGAGGTGCGCCAGGCGGCCGGCGCCTTCCTGCAGATGCGCGAGCGCATCCGCCGCACCATCGCCCAGCGCACCGAGATGCTGGCCGGCGTCAGCCACGACCTGCGCACGCCGCTGACCCGCATGAAGCTGCAGCTCGCCATGTTGGGCGACACGCCGGAGGCGGCCAGCCTGGCCTCCGACGTCGCCGAGATGGAGCGCATGGTCGAGGGCTACCTGACCTTCGCCCGCGGCGAGGGCGCCGAGCTGCCGCGGCCGACCGATCTGGGCGCGCTCTTGCACGAGGTGGTCGACCAGCTGAGCCACGACGAGACGCCGGTCGACCTGCACAGCGAGGACGCGCTGGTGCTGCCGCTGCGTCCCTCGGGCATGCGGCGCTCGCTCACCAACCTGGTCGCCAACGCCCAGCGCCACGGCAGCCAGGTGGCGATCCGCGCCGGTCGCCGCGGCCGGCTGATCGAGATCACCATCGACGACGACGGGCCCGGCATCCCGGCCGACAAGCGCGAGGAGGTCTTCAAGCCCTTCTTCCGCCTCGACCAGTCGCGCAACCCCGAGACCGGCGGCACCGGCCTCGGCCTCACCATCGCCCGCGACGTGGTGCGCAGCCACGGTGGCGACATTCTGCTGGAGGACGCGCCGGGCGGGGGCTTGAGGGCAAGGGTGCGGTTGCCGATGTAAAATTAGAAACGCAAATAGCATCCGCTATCTCTCTAGCAAGCCCGCATCCCTGGATTTGCCTACAAGGTAGGTCACGAAAGATGCACATGCCCCAAGCATGAACACAGCATCATGCATATCTACCTTGGCTTCATCATCATGGAGCGCGTGCCTGACACCCTTCTCATTGCTCGAATAGCCATATAGCTTGCTAAAGCCCGTTTTAAGGGCGGGATGAAGCTGGATATTCTTCGCTAGCTCGTTTAGCGCAGGATCAAGGGTCTTGTCGGCTTTATCGCTGAGCTTTTGCGCGACCGACTCAACAGCATGTATGGCCTCCCGAACGCTGTCAGCGTACCGTCCTGCATTTATGTTTTCGCTAGCCTTTTGAAGGTGCACACGCGCCCCACTAAGCCCGTGATCGCTTAGCGTCTCGAAAGCCTTCTTTATGGCATTCCCTTCCTGCTCTGTGACCGCGGGCACGATGGAAGGACCAGCTTCGGGAGCCACGGTATAGGCGAGGTGGGAACGCTGAAAGTCTCGAATGACGCCGTCCAAAAAGGGCCCCGGACAGCGAGGATGCCTTAGTATAAATTCTATGAAGTCAAATACTTCATTGTATTTGCCGCGCAACATAAACGGCTTAAGATACTTTATTGTATCGTCTATATGATACGAGTACTCATCTACCGGCTTGTGAAAAAAGTAAACATGGGCATCCTCAAGAATGTTCTTCCACGTTTCACTTAAGAATTCGAAACCAGAGTAGGTCTCTCGCTTAGAATTGTTGATAAGATCATATGTTGTTTTCCACAGATACGCCCGCGCTGCCGCTGAAAGAAAATGCAACTGCAATGGCCCCGGGAGGGGAGCAAGCCCCTCTGCCTGGGAGAACGTGAGTTGGCTACGATCAATAGATTCGGCGTTCGACATCAATCGTACCCGCGCTGCGAATCGAATCAATTTGCGACTGACGATTATACCATTTCTCTGCTCTGAATAGTGCCTAAGACACCAAGGATCGAACTCCCCGTCTTTGCTCTAGAGATCCTGCAGAGCCACTAGCGCTTCCACACAAATCAGGGCTAGCCGGCTAAAACTCCTCGCTCACCGGTATCCACCATTCCTCGCCGCGCACCGTCGTGACGTACTCCGGCCAGCGCAGGTCGATCGGCGGGTTGGCGTCGGCGGGCAGCAGTGGGGCCAGCCAGTGCTCGCCGCCGATGCCGCCGCCAGTGCGGGCCTCGAACTCGGCGCGGGCGGCGGCGAGCTGCACCGGGTCGCTCACGAGGTCGAGGATGGTGGCGCCGATGGTCTTGCTGGCCGAGAGGATCATCGGGTCGATGCAGGCGGGAATGCCGCCCAGCGCGTTCATCGCCCAGGCCGGATAGGCGAAGCCGGGATGCTTGGCCGGGTCCGGGGCCTTCAGCATCGGCCGGCCGACGTAAAGCCGCACCGTGGGCGCGTGCCAGCAGTACTCGGTGTAGTCGTCCGAGGTCGAGTGCTGCTGCCAGGGCGGCAGGTCGCGGCGCAGCAGGCGCTCGGCCTCCTGCGGCGCGATGGTCGCCTCGCAGGCCTCGACGAAGGGCCGCGCCATGGGCTCGAGGCCGAGCGCGTTCTGGATCGCCTGCGCGGCGGCGATCGCCTCGTCGCCCCAGCGCGGCGGCCCGGCCAGCTCCAGGTTGGCGAAGGTGAGCGCGGCCAGCGCGTGGTTCGGCAGGCCGGGGCGCGACTTGGTGACCCAGGTCTTGGTCACCGCGCAGTGCGCCGCCTTGGCGGCGGCCGTGGCGTTGTTGTCGAGCACGGCCGCCACGGTTTCGGCCTGCTCGAGGGTCGGCGTGCGCCAGAGGTACTGGATCTGCGCCAGCTGCGGCGGCAGGTTGTCGGCCGTGGCCTGGCCGGCGGTCAGGATCGCCTCGCTCAGGCTCCAGCCGCCGCTGAAGGGCAGCATGGCGCTCTGGGTCTGCTTGGTCAGCATGTACATCGAGACCAGCGCGTCGGTCGCGCCCGGCGCCCGGGCCGAGACGTGCGCCGCCGGGATGGTGGCCTTGTGCGCCTCGCCGCCGCCGGAGGCGAGCCCGGAGGCGAGCCAGGTCTCCGGCGACTCGCAGAGGAAGGAGTAGACGCAGGCGTAGGCGGCGCCGCAGTGGGTGTCCCAGCGCACCGTGTTGACCAGCGGCAGCATGTAGGCGGGGTGGAACGAGATGACGGCGTCGAGGCCGTCGTAATAACCCCTGGCGGCGTGGAACGGCTTGGAGAGGCGCAGCTTCTCGGCCGGCTCGCCGAAGAACTTGAGCGTCCCGCCCAGGCCGTGCTGCTGCATCGCCGCCTTGGCCGCAAGCAGGCCGCCCAGCGCGCCGATGCCGAGCGCCGAGTGCGGATCGGTGTGGCCGGCGGCGAAGCGGCTGAGCCCGGCGCGCGGCTCGCGCTTCGTGCTGGCGGCCTGGCAGTTGCCGGGCACGGCGTCGTACTCGGCATAGGCGCCGATGGTCGGACCGGCACCGGAGGAGAAGGTGGCGACAAAGGCGGTCGGCATGCCGCCGCTGCCGGCCTCGACGTCGAAGCCCTCGGCGCGCAGGCGCTCGACGTACCAGGCGGCCGACTTGTACTCGCGCAGCGCCGGCTCGGCGTAGTGCCAGATCACCTGGTTCCAGTCGGAGAGCGCCTGGGCGTTGGCCTCGACCCAGTCGAAGGCCGCCTGCTTGGCTGGCGATGTCATGACCTGCCCCTGCGTTGCCGTCGCGCGACCGCGCGTGTGGGAGCAGTCTAACGGGAGCTTTGCGGCCCCGACAATGCGGGCTCACCAATGCTGTCAGGGTGCGTGAAGGAGAATCTGGGCCTCGGCCGCCGGCGGCGGGCCGACCCTCAGGCCGGGCTCAGACCGAGTACTGGACCGCGAGAGTCGAGGCGAACCAGATGGCGGCGGCCAGCAGGGCCAGGACGGCAAAAGAGCGGCGCTCCGCGCGCCGGCTGGGTCCGGCATGTCGCGAAGCTGACTTGTTGCGGAGCGTTTTCATCGTGGACAGCCGGTGCAAGGGTGAAACATCGAGCGGCTGACACAGATTTTGCACGGCAATCGTTAACGAAGGCTTGGGATTCGGGGCTGCCCGCGCAATTTTTTCATCAATCTTACCGGCCACCCGGATGACAGGGCCCGGAAAAGCACACGGCGGCGACCACGGGGGCCGCCGCCGTCTGCCGACGCGCCGTGAGGGCGCGCGAAACCTAGGCGATCAGATCGGTCGGGAAGGGACCGTCGCAGGGATGTTCCGGGAACTTCTCGCGGCCCTGCAGGGGAAGGTTGGGAAGCATTTGAGCTAAATCCAGAGTGTTTCGCCGGCTGCGCGATGCGGCGCATGTAAGCCGCAAATGCAGGATAAAAAAGCGACGAATGCGAAGCTCTGGCATGCGGTGAGCGCATGGCCCGGCGTGGCAGCCAGGTGCCGCTACAACCCCTCGACAATGCAGAGGTTGCGCACGGCGGCGCCTTCCTGCAGCGCCTTGGCCTCCCGGTAAGCCGGCGAGTTGTAGCAGGCGAGTGCCTGCTCGAAGCTGGGGAACTCGACCACCACGTTGCGGGCGTAGGGCTCGCCCTCCAGGCTCTCGACCCGGCCGCCGCGGGCCAGGATGCGGCCGCCGTGGCTCTGCAGCGCGACCGTCGCGCGCTTGGCGTACTCCGCATAGGCGTCAGGATCCGAGACGTTGACCCGGGCGATCCAGTAAGCCGCCATGCTGCCCTCCCTGTTGCTTGCTCGATCAGGCTGATGTCGTGCCAGTAGCTAGGCTTTACCCCTTACCCTCCCATCGCTGTCGCGATGGGCCCCTCCCTCTCCCCCAAGGGGCGAGGGAGAAGAGGCCGCGCACGCACTTGAAACCCCTCGCCCCTCCGGGGGAGAGGGAGGGGCCCAAGCGACCGAAGGGCGCTTGGGAGGGTGAGGGGGAGTTTGTCCTTCATAAAGCCGGACGCGTTTAGTACAGCCGGCCGCCGTTCGGCACCGGCCGCTCGGGGACGACCAGCACCACCTCGCCCTCGCCGTCCGGGAAGCCGAGCACCAGCACCTCGGACAGAACCTTGCCGATCTGGCGCGGCGCGAAGTTGACCACGGCCGCGACCTGGCGGCCGACCAGGCCCTCGAGGTCATAGTGATGCGTGAGCTGGGCCGAGCTCTTCTTGACGCCGATCTCCGGGCCAAGATCGACCCACAGCTTGAAGGCCGGCTTGCGCGCCTCGGGGAAGGGCTCGGTCTTGACGATGGTGCCGACCCGCACGTCGACCCGCTGGAAGTCGTCGATGCCGATCTCGGCACCGATCTCCCCTGGCCGGCTAGGCGCAGCCGTCATTCCATTCCCCCTTCTCGTACTCCCTGCAGGATCCATACCTGGCGATGGTCACAACAACGCACGGAAGAACACCATTGTCGTCCCGGGGCTTGTCCCCGGGACCCACTGGCGTTCCAGCGTGGCAATGCATTACTACCTTTACGCCCTCGCCAGCCGCAAGCGCGGGGGCGCTCCATAACAGCTTCACCAACGGCCAGGGCATTGGGTCCCGGGGACAAGCCCCGGGACGACAGCCGGGGGTCGTCAAGGGCGTGCCTCTCCTGAAAACGCCGGCCGCTCCTAACCGCGGCCCAAACGGCAAAAGGCCGCCCCGAACGGAGCGGCCCCATGCCGGAGGCGCTGCGCCTGACCCTGGGCCAGGCGCGCTTTCCCGACTGTTACTTGGCAGCGGTCTTCTTGATCGCGGCCTTGAACTCGTCGAAGCCCTCGGCGACGCGGGCGTTGATCAGCTCCACGGCCTCGCTCTGCGACTTGACGGTCATCTCGGTCAGCTCGCGCACGTTGGCCAGCGCCTGCTCGTAGGCGTCCTTGACCAGATCGGCCTGCTTGGCCAGCGTGTCCTCGAACGACTTGCTGTCGGACAGCTCGCGCGCCGCCTTGCCGAAGTCCTCGGTGCTCTGGCGCACGATCTCGGCCTGGCGCCGGGCCAGGGCCTGCAGGCCCTCGAGGGCGATGCGGTTGGCGGCGGTCACGGCTTCCAGGTTCTTCTTCTGGACGGCCATGAAGTCGTTGCCGTTGAGGTTCGGCATGCCGAACTGCTTGGCGAACTTGCTGAAATCGGTGAAATTGGTGTCGAACTTGGTGAAGTCGAACATTTTGTAGACGTCCTTCTCCGCGCTTGCGCTTGCGGTGGTGGTTGTGGCCTTGGCCATGGGGCTTCCTCCTGGTCCGAAAAATTATGCTGCAGTGCAGCATGCACGCTATATGCGCAGCCTTTCCGCCCGCGTCAAGGTTTATTTTGTGCAGTGCAATAAAATATCGGCCGCGGCAGCAGAATTGGCCGGAAAAATCTGTTAAATCAGGTGGTTGAGCTAGGCCGGCTGGCTCGACGTTTCCGGCCCGCCGGAACGGGTGCCCGGGGCGGCCCCGGGGGTGGCAGCGCCTGCGGCATTGCGGGACCGGCGCCGCGGCAGGCGCTGAATCAGGCCCTCGATGCGCCGCAGATAGCCATCCAGGGCGGCCATGGTGCGGGCCATGTCGGGACTGTCGTCACGCAGCCAGACCCGAAAGCTGGCCAGGTAGGCGGCGCTCAGGCCCTTGACCCGCAGGGCGCCGCGCAGGCCGGTCGAATCCAGGCCGGCGGTCTCCAGCATCAGGGCCATGGAGCGCCTGAGGGCGCAGAGGCTGCAGAGCGCGCCGAGCGGCGCGCGCAGCTCGTCGTGGGCGATGTTGGCGAGGGCTTCGCGGTGCGGCTGCAGGGCGTCGAAGCGCCGCATCAGCACGTCGAACAGGCGGTCGCGGGCGCTGCCCTCCTCAGCCGGCTCGGCCAGCACGGCGGCGTCGACCCGGCGCAGGAAGCCGGCCAGCACCGCCGCCTTGGAGGAATAGACCGGATGGACCTTGGACAGCGGCAGCTTGGCCGCGGCCGCGATGTCGGCGAGCGACAAATCGCGCCAGCCCTGCTCGGCCGCAAGCGCCAGAGCCGCGTCGATCACCTGGTTGGGAATGTCGGCCTTCTTCGCCATAACGACCCATCTAGGCTACACCGCTTCGCTGTCGCGACAAAGCGAAGGTCGCAACGCAGCTTCACAGATGGGTTGCTATTCCTGTCGTGCCAAGACGTGTCGCGCCATAGGCTGCGGCTCCAGCATTCGGAAGCGGCGGGATCGTCGCTTGGGCCGCGCGACCTCCCCGCAGGTCCGCGGTTCGACGGCGGGGAGGTCCGCGTTGCGCCTGCAGGTTCCCGTCACCGCAGCCGTCAGGCGGCGACTCGCTCGATCTTCACGGGCACCGGGCGGCAGACGGTGTTGCAAACCGGCGAATGCTGCTGCGTAAAGGCGATCAGTGCGTCGAGCTCCTCGGCCGTGCAGCTCGCCTTGACCTTGAGCTTGATGCGGATCTGCTCGTAGCCGGGCGACACCGACTCGTCCAAGCCAAGCAGTCCCCGCAAATCGAGATCGCCCTCGAGTTCGGTCGAGAGCTCGTCGATCTCGATGCCGCGTGCCGTGGCATGAAGCACGAAGGTGGTGGTCACGCAGCCCGCCAGCGCGTGCAACAGGAACTCCACCGGATTGGCCCCTTCGTTGTTGCCGAGCAGGACGGGGGGCTCGCCGTTGGTGAATTCGAAGGGCGCGCTGCGCGAGTCATCCTCGCGACCTGCGCCGTAGAAGTCGCGAATGGTCGAGCGGTTCTCGCCGCCGCCGATCCAGCGGTTGCTGGCGCGAAACTGGAATCGCGCCAGGCTCTTGTCGGCCGCGATCACCTTGACTGTGTCGCTTATGCCTTGGAGGCTGAGGCCGTTCATGGTGACCGGCTGCTGCACGGCAGCCGCGGATTTCGTGGTCATGGTGTTCTCCATCTTCTGAGGTTTGTAAAAGCCCACCCCCCCTCAAGCGATGCCCGGAGCGGAGCGCCGGAGTGGAGCGGATGCCGGCAAGATAGGGCTGGACTTTGCCCGCCATCAGATCGACTTTCGTCAAAACCGTTCGATTCGTGCCACAAAGGTCGGGAGGCGAGGCGTGGGGCGGCCGGATTCCGCCGCGGTCGAGGCCTTGATCGTCGCGGTGCCGGAAACGGCCGGCTCGGCGCTTTACGGCATGGTCGACGTGCTGGCCGCGACCGGCAATCTGTGGCAGGAGCTGACCGGCAGGGAGCCGGCGCGCAAGCTGATCCGGCCGCGGATAGTTTCGCTGACGCGCAGCCCCTTTACCTGCGGCAACAACATTCCGGTGAGCCCGGACCTGGGCCTGGAGGACGATCCCGCAGGCGAGGTCGTAATCCTGCCCGAGCTGTGGCTCGCTCCTGACGACGACATGAAGGATCGCTATCCCGCGCTGCTGGATTGGATCCGGCGCCGCTATCGTGCCGGCGGCACGATCTACTCGGCCTGCTCCGGCTCGATCATGCTCGCCGCCACCGGGTTGTTGAGCGGGCGCGAGGCGACCTCTCATTGGGGCTATGAGGACCTTTTCCGCACGCGCTATCCCGAAATTCGCTTTCAGGCGGCACCCAACATCGCTTTCGCCGACCCTTCCGGGCGCATCGTTACGGCCGGCGGAACGACCTCCTGGCATGACCTTGCAATCCACATCATCGCGCGCCATTGCAGCCCGGGCGAGGCGTTGCGGATCGCCAAGGTCTATCTGCTGAAATGGCACGGCGAGGGACAGCTTCCCTATGCCAGCCTGGTGCGGCGGCAGCCGCACGCGGACTCGGTGGTTCGCGTCTGCGAGGACTGGCTGGCACGGCACTATCGCGACCCGCAGGCCGTTTCCGGGGCGGTCGCGGCATCCGGTATTCCGGAGCGGAGCCTGAAGCGGCGCTTCAAGCGGGCGACCGGCTCCACCCTCATCGGCTACGTGCAGAACCTGCGCATCGAGGCGGCAAAGCAGATGCTGGAGTTCGAGGGCTCGCCCATTGAGGAGATCTCCACGGCTGTCAGCTATGAGAACCCGGCTTTCTTCCGCACGCTTTTCAAGCGGTGCACGGGCCTGACGCCGGGCGAGTACCGGCGCATGTTCCGCCCCATCGCCAGCGCCGCCCTCGCGTCCAGCCCGAAGCAGCCGGTCACTCAGGTGCGGACCTGAGGCGTGAATCGATCAGGCGCCGCGCTTGACCTCGGCGACGCGGCCGCCGGTCAGCCGGGCGAGCTCGCCCGGGACCAGGCGGAACACGGCGTTGGGCGTGCCGGCCGCGGCCCAGATCTCGTCGTGCGCCAGCAGGTCGGCGTCGATCAGGGTGAGCGGCGGCTCGAGATGCGCCAGCGGCGGCACGCCGCCGATGACGAAGCCGGTCTTGGCGCGCACGAAGTCGGCGTCGGCGCGGGCGATGCTCTCACCCAGCAAGGCAGCGACCTTTTTCTCGTCGACCCGGTTGGCGCCGCTGGCGATCACCAGCACCGGCCGGCCGCTCTCCGCCGCGCGGAACACCAGCGACTTGGCGATCTGGCCGACGCTGCAGCCGACCGCGGCCGCCGCCTCCTCGGCGGTGCGCGTGCTTTCGGGGAACTGCACCACCTCGAAGCCGAAGCCGGCCGCCGCCAGCGCCTCCTGCATGCGCCCTGCACTGGCCTTAAGGGCGCTGCCCTTGAGGTTGGTGCCGGTCATGGGAAACCAGTCGCTGCGCGTTGCATACATCCTTTCCTTTTGGCGCTACGCGCCGTCCCCCCCTCCCGGCGCCCTCATCCTGAGCCGCGGGCCTCTCCTTCGACAGGCTCAGGATGAGGCCCGCAGCCGAAGGACGCGCCGACCTCCCCCGCAAGGGGGGAGGTTAGGAAGCCGTGCGCTCGACCGATTCATAGCCCTCCCCCCTTGCGGAGGAGGGTTGGGAGGGGGGTATCCGCGAAGCGGACAAAGCACGAGCCATGGATCATTGGCCGGAGGATGGCAGAAACCCGCAGCACCGCTCAGGAGGCCAGCTCGCGGCTGCGCCGGGTGGCGGCGGCGATGGCGCGGGTCATGAGCGGCTGCAGGCCGTCCGGCGCCCGCAGAATCTTGAGCGCCTCCAGGGTGGTGCCGCCCGGGCTGGTCACGTTCTCGCGCAGCACGCTGGCCGGCGCGTCCGAGCGATGCACCAGCTCGCCGGCGCCGGCCACGGTGACGCGAGCCAGGCGCATGGCCAGCTCCTCGGGCAGCCCGGCGTCGGCCCCGGCCTGGGCCAGCGCCTCGATCAGCAGGAAGACATAGGCGGGCCCGCCGCCGGAGACCGCGGTCACGGCGTCGAGCAGGGCCTCGTCCTCGACCCAGGCGGTCTCGCCGACGGCGCCGAGCAGAGCGCCGCAGACTTTGCGCTGGGCGTTGCTGACCTTCGCGTTAGGGACCAGCACGGTCATGCCGCGGCCGACCGCGGCCGGCGTGTTCGGCATGGCGCGCACGATCGCCGCCTTGGCGCCCAGGTGCTGCTCGAAGTAGCCGATCGTCTTGCCGGCGGCGATCGAGAGGAAGACCGTGCCGGGCCCGGCGAAGCCGGCGCAGCCCGGCATGACCGCGTCCATCATCTGCGGCTTGACGGCGAGCAGCACCACGGCGGGCGCCAGATCGGCCGGCACCTGGTCCAACGCACCGCAGGTCGCCACGCCCTTGGCCGCGACCTCGGCCGCGGCCGGCGCATGCGGCTCGACCACGGTCACGGCGCTTGGCGCGACGCCGCCGTCCAGCCAGCCTGACAGCAAAGCGCCGCCCATCTTGCCGCAGCCCACCAGGAGCAGCGGCCCGCCCACGTTTATCGGCATTGCGGAACTCCCACGGGCTTTTGGGGGGCCCTCAGGCCTCGCCGACGGTTTCCATCATGGCGGCCTGCATCGCGTCGGCCACGCTCTGGCCGCTCCAGATGACGAGCTGCAGCGCCGGATAGAAGCTGTCGCATTCGACGACCGCCGTGTCCACCACGTCCTCGAGCTGCTCGACCGCGACCACCGGCGCGCCGCGCAGCGGGATGGTGTGGCGGAACATCGGCACGCCTTCTTCCTTGGCCAGGTCGAAGTGGCCGAGCCAGAGCCGCTCGTTCACCGCGGCCAGGAGCTCGTGCACGTCGCGCCGCTTGCCCTGCGGCACCCGATGGTCGAAGTGGCAGGAGAACAGCACGGCAGCGACCTCGGGCTGCCACACGAAGCAGAGGTGATAGTCGCACCAGCGGCCGCTCCCCTCGGCGATCAGCTCCTGCTCGCTGGCCCGGTCGAAGGGCCAGTCGTTGGCGTTGATCAGTTCTTCCAGGACATCGAGCGGGTTGTGCTGGGCTTCGCAGGGGCTGGACAAGGACACCATCGCGTGCAGCTTCCCCCGGTTGCAGCAAGTGGCAGCCGCGACACCCCATCTGCGCCGATATATCGGGCTTCACAAGGAATCGCCCACTAAATGTAGGGTGCCAGTTCTGATTCCGCGATGCAATAGGGAAAGCGGGGGAAAAACCCGCTGGAATCAGTCCGGTTGGAACACATTCGGCTCCCGCTGGCGCCGGGTGGCCAGACCTCAATCCTCATCCTTCGACAAGCTCAGGATGAGGTTTGGGGACTCGGACCGGCCTCCTCATGCTGAGCCTGTCGAAGCATGAGACCCCCGGTGACGGCGGCGACGGGGCGGCTAGGCCCCTTCCTCCCCGTTGGCCTTCGGAGCGGCCTTTTGCTTGGGGACGGCCCGCTTGGCGGCGGGCTTTGCGGACTCGCCTTCGGCCTTGCCGAGCGCCTGCTCAAGCGCCGCCACGCGCTCGGCCAGGATCTCCTGCTCCTCGCGCGCCTTGGCCGCCATGGCGCGCACCGCGTCGAACTCTTCGCGGGTCATCAGCTCCATGCGCGCCAGCACGCGCTCGAACTGCTCGCGCAGCCTGACCTCGATCTCCTCGCGCATGCCCGAGGCGACGCCCAGTGCGCCGCTCGCCACCCGCGCCAGATCGTCCAACAGGCGGTTCTGTGTCTGCATGGTTCCAGCCTCCTCGCTGCGGCGTGGCGTCTGGCTCCTACTATGGGCTTCGGCGGGGCGGAATCCAACGCCGCGGGACTGGCCCCGAGCGAAGGCTTGGTCCATGGTTCTGCTTCACGAGGCCAGTGGGCGGGCCGGAGGAGGGGCAAGGGGACGCATGCGGATCGTGCGGGCGGCGGCCTATCGCCAGTTCCAGCCTTTCCGGGACGGGCCCTACACCTGCCGCGGCCAGTCCGAGGACGGCACCGACTCGACCATCGTGCGGCTCGAGACCGACCGGGGCCTGACCGGCTGGGGCGAGGTGGCGCCGCTCGGCGCCTTTTATGCCGAGGGCTTCGCCGCCGGCATCCGTGCCGGCGTCGCCGAGCTGCTGCCCAAGCTGCTCGGCGCCGACCCCTGCCAGCTCGCCCGCATCAACCAGCTGATGGACCACGCCATGCTGGGCCAACTGGCCGTCAAGGCGCCGGTCGACATGGCCTGCTGGGACCTGCTGGGCAAGGCCGCGGGCCTGCCGCTCGCCGAGCTGTCCGGCGGCCGCTTTAGCGAGAGCGTGCTGCTCTACCGCTCGGTCTCGCAAGCCGCGCCCGAGGCCATGGCGGCGGCCGCGAAGAAGTACCTGGCGCAGGGCTACCGGCGCATCCAGGTCAAGGTCGGCGACGATCCGCTGGAGGACGTCGAGCGCATGAAGGCGGTGCGTGCCGTGGTGCCGCCCGAGGTGCTGCTGCTGGCCGACGCCAACGGCGCCTGGCAGGTCGATGCGGCGCTGCGTTTCGTGCAGGCCATGGGCGACGCCGACTACTATCTCGAGCAGCCCTGCATGACGCTCGCCGAGAACGCCCGGGTGCGCGCCGCCGCGCGCCAGCCGATGATCCTCGACGAGTCGATCGCGT
>JBHJOF010000216.1:0-3315 GCA_050330055.1 Kiloniellales bacterium | reverse complement strand
CCGGCTGCCTGTGCAGCGGCGATGATCGGCTTCATCACGAGGCCCGAGCGGAAGACAAAGCGGTTCAGCCGGTCAAGATAGGCCGGCATGTCGACGATCGGCCGGCGCGCGACGCCGCTTGCGGCAGCCGCTTGCGCGACAGCCGGGGCAATGCGCAGGATCAGGCGCTGGTCGGCCAGTTCCTGCAGCTTGATGCTCTTGCGCGCGGCCCAGGGATGATTGCGGTCGACGAAGACGCCGATCCGCTCGCGCCGGAAGGCTACGGCGTGCAGCCGAGGGTCGGCCGGTAGGTCCGGCAGCATGGCGACGTCGCTGCGCCGGTTGAAGAGCTCCTGCAGCACGCGTTCAGAGTTGCCGAAGGAGAGCGACAGCGTGATGCCCGGATACTCGCGGTTGAAGGCGGCGAGCAAGGGGATCAGGTGGTAGGGCGCGTCGGCGCCGACCCGCAGGCGGCCGCTCCTGAGGCCGCGCGCCGACGAGAGCAGCTGCTCGGCCTCCTGCTCCAGGTCGAACAGGCGGCGGGTGATCTCCTGCAGTCCGCGGCCGATGTCGGTCAGCTCGACGCCGCGGCCGCGACGCTCGAACAGCTTGACGCCGTAGCTCTCCTCCAAGGCGCCGACCTGGCCCGAAAGCGTCGGCTGGGTGACGTTGAGGGCCGCCGCGGCACGGGTGAAGCCGCCTTCCTCCGCGACCGCGTGGAAGGCCCGGAGCTGGGCATAATTCATCTGCGTCACCTATCTTTCATATAAATATTATCGATTTGATTTATGCTAAGGGGAGCCGACATAGTGCGCAAGTGATCGCTCAGTCGCCCGCCGTATCAATAGGGACAGCCGCCATGCCGCCGAAGGACAGGAGCCCTGCCGCCACCCCGACCGGCGATCCCTGGCTGCTGACTCCGGGGCCGCTCACCACTTCGCCGTCGGTGAAAGAGGCCATGTTGCACGACTACGGCTCGCGCGACCGCCATTTCATCGCCATCAACCGGCGCCTGCGCGAGCGCCTGCTCGACATCATCGGCAACCGCGAGGACTTCGTCTGCGTGCCCCTGCAGGGCAGCGGCACCTTCGTGGTCGAGGCCATGCTCGGCAACTTCGTGCCCAGGGACGGCAAGCTGCTGATCCTGATCAACGGCGCCTACGGCAAGCGCATGGCAAAGATCTGCGACTACTATGGCCGCGCCTACGTGACGCAGGAGACGGCGGAGGACGTGCCGGTCGATCCCAAGGCGCTGCAGTGGACGCTCACCGCCGATCCGGCGATCACCCACGTCGCCGTGGTCCACTGCGAGACCACCTCGGGCATCCTCAACCCGATCGAGGAGGTGGCCGAGGTGACGGCGCGGCACGGCCGCCGGTTGCTGATTGACGCCATGAGCGCCTTCGGCGCGCTGCCGCTGCAGGCCGCCAAGGTGCCCTTCGACGCCGCGGTCGCCTCCTCGAACAAGTGCCTGGAGGGCGTGCCTGGCATGGGCTTCTGCCTGGCGCGCAAGACGGCGCTCGAGGCGGCCAGGGGCAACTCGCCCTCGCTCAGCCTGGACCTCTACGAGCAGTGGCAGGGCCTGGAGAAGAACGGCCAGTGGCGCTTCACGCCGCCGGTCCAGGTGATCGCCGCCTTCGACCGGGCGCTCGACGAGTTCGAGGCCGAGGGCGGCGTCGCCGGACGCGGCGGGCGTTACGCCGAGAACTGCCGCATCCTGGTCGAGGGCATGCGCGCGCTCGGCTTCGAGACCCTGCTGCCGGACCGGCTGCAGGCGCCGATCATCGTCACCTTCCACATGCCGGCCGACCCGCGCTTCGTGTTCGAGGACTTCTACGAGCGCCTGCGCCAGAAGGGCTTCGTGATCTATCCCGGCAAGCTTACGGTCGCCGACTCCTTCCGCATCGGCTGCATCGGCCGCCTGGGCGCCGCGGAGATGAGGGCGGCGCTCGCCGCCATCGAGACCACGCTCAAGGAGATGGGCGTCGAGAACCGGGCGCCGGCCGCCGCCCGAGCGGCGCCGCGCGCCCAGCAAGTTTGGAACCGGGCTGCGGCCCAAGAGCGAACCATCGGCGGCCGGTGAGCCGCCGGACAAGGAGGAAACAGAGATGAACGTGCAGAGCAAGGCTGGCGAAGGACGCGCTTCGAGAGGCGTCAATGCGGCCGTGGCCGTGCAGTCGACCTACGTCTACAACCGCAGCTACCGCGGCCCGGTGAAGGCCGTGGTGCTGGACTGGAGCGGCACCACTGCGGACGCCTATGTGCTGGCGCCGGCCGTGGTCTTCGTCGAGGTTTTCGAGAAGCAGGGCGTCGAGATCTCCATGACCGAGGCGCGCGGCCCCATGGGCCTGCGCAAGGACCTGCACATCAAGGCCCTGACCGAGGTGCCGGAAATCCGCGAGCGCTGGAAGGCGGTGCACGGCAGGTACCCGGACCAGGGCGACGTCGACCGCATGTTCGCCGACTTCGTGCCGCTGCAGCTCGATTGCCTGCGCAAATACACGACGCTGCTGCCCGGCGTCGCCGAGACCACGCAGCGCCTGCAGAAGGATTATGGCATAAAGATCGGCAGCTCGACCGGCTTCATGCGCTCGATGGTCGACATCCTCGAGGAGGACGCCAAGAAGCAGGGCTACGTGCCGGATGCCTCGGTCGCCGGCGACGAGGTCGAGCACGGCGCGCGGCCCAAGCCCTTCATGGTCTACCGCAATCTCGACCTGCTGAACGTCCATCCGATCCAGGCGGTGGTGAAGGTCGACGACACGGTCTCCGGCATCGGCGAGGCGCTCGAGGCCGGCTGCTGGGGCGTCGGCGTGGCGCGCTACAGCAACTACATGAACATCAACTCGCTGGAAGAGGCGGACAGCCTGCCGGAGGCCGAGATTCAGCGCCGCCTGGAGCTGACCCGCGAGACCCTGCGCAAGGCGGGCGCCCACTACGTGATCGACTCGCTGGCCGAGCTGCCGGCGGTGATCGACCACATCAACGAGCGCCTGGCCCGCGGCGAGAAGCCCTGAGCGCATTTTAATGTGGATGCAAGAAACCCGAGTCCGCCGCTGAGGGGCCCGGGTTTCTTCTTATTCGATGTCATTGCCGGGCCTGACCCACGGCTGTCCGGCTTAATGGCGTGGCGGGTGCCGCATTGGCGTAGGGTCCTGCCTGTTGCACGCTGTTCGGGGATTCTTGGACAGCGAATCGCCCCCCCTTTCTCCCTAGGCCGTCATGGTCGGCGAAGCAGGCTGTGTGAAAACTCCGGGAGTTGCTTTCCTGGCGCAATATTGTGGCCGAGGATGCGGACTTCGCGAATCTTTGCTGCGGCAGAATGGCACTCTACGA
>JBHJOF010000215.1:0-3617 GCA_050330055.1 Kiloniellales bacterium | reverse complement strand
CCCGCCCCGCCCGCGCAGCTCGATCCGGCCGCGCTCTTTCCCAAGGCGGATGACCTCTGGGTCGAGATCGGTTTCGGCGGCGGCGAGCATCTCGCCTGGCAGGCCGCCCGGCATCCTGCGGTCGGATTCCTCGGCGCCGAATACTTCGTTAACGGCGTGGCCAGCCTGCTGAGTCTGGTCGAGCGCGAGGACCTCGACAACGTCCGCATCCACCAGGGCGACGGGCGCGACCTGCTGGCGGCGCTGCCGGACGGCGTGCTGGGCCGGGTCTTCATTCTCTTCCCCGACCCCTGGCGCAAGACTCGCCATTACAAGCGGCGCATCGTGCAGCGCGAGACGCTCGACGACCTGGCCCGGGTCATGCGTGACGGTGCCGAGCTGCGCTTGGCGACCGACCACCAGGACTATCTGGTCTGGATGCTGGAGCACGCCTCGGCCCACCCGGACTTCCGCTGGCTCGCCCGCGGGCCCGAGGACTGGCGCCGGCGGCCGGACGACTGGCCGGAAACGCGCTACGAGGCCAAGGCCATTGACGCCGGCCGCCGCCCCGCTTACTTGAGGTTCGAGCGCCGGCCGCGGCCTTGACCAGAGGGGGTGCCCAAAGGCGGATCCGGGGGCCGGCGGAGGCCGCCGTTTCCGGCCCGTTCCGGGTTCCTGCGGGGTCCGGGACGGGGGGAGAAAGGCCTTGCGAGCCAAGGCCCGGGGGCGTACATTGCGCCTACCCATAGAGCACGCTGTACCGCCGATTTGACGGTTGCATCAGGCTCTGAGCTACGGTGGGCCTGTGGCCCACTTTTTTATTACGGCGATCTCGAACGGAGAGGGTATTTGCCTCAAGCTCTGCTGGAGGACGAACCCCTGCTGGCCAAGACTAGCGCGAAGACCAGCGCCAAGACGAGCGAAGGCCGCGCGGCGGAGGTCGAGCGGCTGATTGCGCCGAGCTTGACGGCGATGGGCTATGCCATCGTGCGGATTCTGATGGCGGGCGATCAGCGCCCGAAGCTGCAGATCATGATCGAGCGCGAGGACGGCGCCGGTATCACGGTCGAGGACTGTGCCGCCGTCAGCCGGGCGGTGGAGGCGATCCTCGACGTCGAGGACCCGATCCGCGGCGCCTACGTGCTCGAGGTCAGCTCGCCGGGGATCGACCGGCCGCTGACGCGGCTCGACGACTTCCGGCGCTTCGCCGGCTTCGAGGCGCGCATCGAGACGGTCATGCCGCAGAACGGCCGGCGCCGCTTTCGCGGCCGTCTGCGCGGCGTCACGGACGACCGGGTGCTGATCGACTGCGAGGACGGGCCGGTCGAGCTCGGTTTTGCCGCGATCGCGAAGGCGAAGCTCGTGCTCACCGATGAGTTGATCGCGGCCCATGGCCGGCCGAAGAGCTGACCGGCAGCGCCGTCGGATCGAGATCGAGGGACAACGCCAGAGGCGACCAGAGGCTAAGTGAGTGATGGATACAACGGCTCTATCGAGGACGGAACTGCTGCAGGTGGCTGACGCCGTGGCGCGCGAGAAGAGCATCGAGCGCGACGAGGTGCTGGAGGCCATGGAGCAGGCGATCGGCAAGGCCGGCCGCGCCAAGTACGGCCACGAGCATGACATACGCGCGGAAATCGACCGCAAGACCGGCGAGATTCGCTTGCGCCGCTTCCGCGAGGTGGTCGAGGAAGTCGAGAACGAGTTCACCCAGGTGACTCCGGCCGAGGGCGAGGCGCTCAGGCCCGGAATCCAGGTCGGCGAGTTCATCATCGACGATCTGCCGCCGATCGATCTCGGCCGCATCGCCGCGCAGACCGCCAAGCAGGTCATCGTGCAAAAGGTGCGCGAGGCCGAGCGTCAGCGCCAGTTCGAGGAGTACAAGGACCGCGTCGGCGAGATCGTCAACGGCATCGTCAAGCGCAACGAGTTCGGCAACGTCACGGTCGACCTGGGGCGCGCCGAGGGCCTGATGCGGCGCGACGAATCGCTGCCGCGCGAGTCCTTCCGCACCGGCGATCGCGTGCGCGCCTATATCTACGACGTGCGCCAGGAGACGCGCGGACCGCAGATCTTCCTGTCGCGCTCGCACCCGCAGTTCATGGCCAAGCTGTTCGCCCAGGAGGTGCCGGAGATCTACGACGGCATCATCGAGATCAAGGCGGTCGCGCGCGATCCCGGCAGCCGCGCCAAGATCGGCGTGCTGTCGCACGACTCTTCGATCGACCCGGTCGGCGCCTGCGTCGGCATGCGCGGCAGTCGCGTCCAGGCCGTGGTCAGCGAGCTGCAGGGCGAGAAGATCGACATCATCCCCTGGTCGCCGGACCCGGCGACCTTCGTGGTCAACGCGCTGGCGCCGGCCGAGGTGACCAAGGTGGTGCTCGACGAGGAGCAGGGCCGCATCGAGGTCGTGGTGCCCGACGAGCAGCTCTCGCTCGCCATCGGACGGCGCGGCCAGAACGTGCGCCTGGCCTCGCAGCTCACCGGCTGGGAGATCGACATCCTGACCGAGGAAGAGGAATCGCGCCGCCGCCAGGAAGAGATGCGCAACCGCTCGCAGATGTTCATCGAGGCGCTCGACGTCGACGACGTGATCGCGCACCTGCTGGTCGCCGAGGGCTTTGTCGGCCTGGAGCAGGTCGCCTTCGTGCCGGTCGAGGAGCTGGCCGAGATCGAGGGCTTCGACGAGGAGGTGGCGCAGGAGCTGCGCGCCCGCGCCCGCACCTTCCTGGAGGAGCAGGACCGCCAGTTCGAGGAGAAGCGCCGCGAGCTCGGTGTGACCGACGAGGTGGCCGCCATCGAGGGCCTGAACCCGGCCGCTTTGGTGCTGCTCGGCGAGAACGGCGTCAAGTCGCTCGACGACCTGGCCGATCTGGCGAGCGACGAGCTGATCGAGATGCTGGGCGACCGGGCGCCGAGCCTCGACGACGCCAATGTCATCATCATGGCCGCGCGGGCCCACTGGTTCGAAGGCGAGGAAGCCCCGGAAGGCGGCGGCGAATCCAGGGCGCCTGAGGACGAGAGCCAGGACGAGAGCCAGGGCGAGAGCCAGGGCGAGGCTGCGGGCACGGCGGCCAGCGGCGCCGCGGCGACAGGAGTATGACCCAGCGGCATGACAGCGTTCGAGATGCAGCAGCCGACCGGACAGGCGAAGGGGCGGACCGTGCCACGGCGCGGCCTGCGCCCGTCGCCGCCTGCCGATCGGCCGGCGTCGCGTGGGTCCGGCCCGCAGCGTCGCTGCATCGCCAGCGGTGAGGTCCAGCCGCAGGACCGCTTGCTGCGTTTTGTCATCGATCCGCAGGGACGCGTCGTCGCCGACCTCACCGGCAGGCTGCCGGGCCGCGGTCTCTGGCTGACGCCGAGCCGGGCGGCGCTCGACAAGGCCTGCGCCCGCAACCTCTTCGCCAAGGCGGCGCGCCGCGCGGTCACCGTGCCTGACGACCTGCGGGAGAGCGTGACGGCGGCGCTCGCCAGGCGCTGTCTGGAGCTGATTGGTCTGGCGCGGCGCTCCGGCTTGGTGGCGGCCGGCTTCGAGAAGTGCAAGGCGCTGCTTGCCGCTGGTCAGGCGGGCCTGCTGCTGCAGGCGAGCGACGCCGCGGCCGATGGACGCGACCGCCTGGCCGCGCTCGGCACGGCGG
>JBHJOF010000214.1:0-2189 GCA_050330055.1 Kiloniellales bacterium | reverse complement strand
CGGCTTCGGGGGAGCAGGTCACACCAGTTGCAGGATCGCGCCCGCGGACAGACGGTCGGTCGTTATCGACCAACTGCGCCGTCAGCGGTTCACCAGGTCGGCCCAGCGGCGCACTAGGTAATTGTGCTCGTCCATGGTGGTGTTCCAGACCGCGATCCGGCTGGCGCGCTGCCAATAGGAGCCGCCGGCCCGCACTTCGCCAGCCGGCACCGTGACGCCGCCGTCCGGGCCGGGCAGGTCGCGCGCCGCCGCCTCGCCTTTGTACCAGTAGGCCCATTCCTCTGGGGCGAGCTGCGCCCGGACCGTTCCTGGCACGGACATGTAATAGCCCTGACGCGCCATGACTGCGCCGGCCCAGCCGTCCAGCCACCAGTTCAGATAGTCGTAGGCGACATCGAGTAGATGTCCGGACAAGCGGTTGGAGAGGCAGAGGCCGCCGTGCCAGGCGCGATAGCCTTCCTGGGGCACCGCATCGGCGACGGGAATGCCGCGTTTGCGCAGCTCCGTGCTGCCGGGCGACCACATGCTCTCAATCACGGTGTGGCCGCTCGTCATGAAATCGGCCGCCTCCAGCGCCGTCCGCCAGAAGCCGTAGAAGTGGCCAGCGCGCTTTCTCGCCAGCAATAGGTCAATGAGCCGGTCGATCTCCGCGATCGAGAGGTTGCCGATGTCCTCGAAGCTGAGCGCGCCGCAGGCCTGCGCGGCGAGCGCGGCGTCGAAGATGCCGATCGCCGGCTCGTCGACCAGCGCGACCCGCCCGCTCCAGCGCTCGTCGAGCAGCGCGGCCCAGGAGGCGACCGTCTCCGGCCGGCCGTTGACGATCTCCGGCTGGTAAGCGAAGGCGTCCAGGTTGTGCACCGTCGGCAACATGCTGATGAAGCGCGTCGGCCCGGCGCCGATCGAGCCGTTCGGCTGCACGAAGAGTCGCGTAACCGGCGCGTCGCCGCGGCCGATCTGGGCCGTCGGGTTGATGCGGCCGCTCTTGGTCAGGTCGTTGACCTGGTCCCAGCGCTCGATCCGCGCCAGGTCGATCGGCTGGATAGCCCGCCAGAACCAGACAATGTCCAGGTTGTGGAAGCACTGGTCGTAGACGTCGTAGGACTCCGGCTCGATGGCGGCCTTACGCTGGGCGCTGAGGAAATCCAGGTTCTCGAACGCGATGTCGATGCCGAGATCGGCTTCGGCCTGCTTGCGGATCATCTCCAGCAGCGTGATCTCGGTGCCAAGAACGCGCAGCTTCGGCCGCGACGCGGCTCTGACCTTGTGGCGCTTCAGCGCCGCCGATTTCGCGGGGCGCTTCATCGGTGCCTGCTCATGCGGCATAGCCGTTCTCGGCCTGGCTGGCGCCGCCGATCTGATTGAACACGGCCAGCGAGCGGCGGATCAGCGCCGGATCGAGGCGATCGACGATGAAGACGATCCGCGAGCGCCGGTCGTCGTCGGGCCAGGCCCGCATGTGGACCGGCGAGTGTACCAGGTGCTGGACGCCGTGCACGGCCACGGGGTTGGGCTCGCCGGCCAGGTTGAGGATGCCCTTGACCCGCAGGACGCGGTCGCCGTGCCGGTTCAGCAGCATCGCGAGCCAGATGCCGAAGGCTGTCCAGTCGAGCGGTTGCTCGAACACCACCGTGAAGGCCTCGATGCCGGCGCCATGGTGGCTGTGGGCCGGTTCCTGGTCATGCTCGTTGCCGGTCGTCTGCTCGTCGTCGGCGCCGATCAGTTCCAGGCTGTGACGGGCCTGCGGCTCGAAGGGCTCCAGGCCGAGCAGGCCGTCGGCATCGATTTCAACCTCTGCCGCGCGGCAGACGGTGGCGGCCGGGTTGATCGCCTCGAGCCGGACCAGCAGCGCTTCCGTGGTCGCGGCGTCGGCCAGGTCGGTCTTGGTGACCACGAGGTGGTCGGCGATGGCCGCCTGGCGCAGCGACTCCTCGTGGCTGGCGAGCTGGCCGAGCCCGTTTACTGCATCGACCGTCGTGATCACTTTGCCCAGCTTGAAATGGTGGCGCAGCACCGGGTCGGCCTTGACGGTCGAGAGGATCGGGAAGGGCTCGGCGAGACCGGTGCTCTCGATCACAAGGCGGCGGAACGGCGGCACCAGCCCGCGCTCGCGCTTGGAATGCAGCTCGCGCATGGCGGCCGACAGCTCGCCGCGGATGGTGCAGCAGAGGCAGCCGGACTGCAGCAGCACC
>JBHJOF010000213.1:0-12527 GCA_050330055.1 Kiloniellales bacterium | reverse complement strand
TTTGCCCGCCGTTAACAGAGTAAGTCCCCTGGCAGCCAAGGAGGTGCGCGCCGATGGCCGAGACGAACAGCGATCGATCGCAGCAGCTTCTGCAGAGCATCGACGAGGCTCTCGCGCGCTTTCCGGCGCTGACGGAGCAGCAGCTCGAGGACGTGCGGCGCCTGCGGGCCGAGCTCCAGGACCACTGCCGCTCCGGCCGCCTGGACGAAGCCAAGGCTTGCGAGAAGCTGGCCCTGACGATCATTCGAGAGGGCGCGCCGGTACCCGAGTGACGCTCCTGAAGGAGGCCGGCGGCCATTATGAACCCGAAGGAACCAGAGCGATGTTCAAGACAATCCTTGTGCCGACGGACGGCTCAAAGCATGCGGCCCGAGCGGTCACCGTAGCCAGCGATCTTGCCGCCAAGCACGGTGCGCGGATGGTACTGTTGCACGTGGTCTCGGACGACCAGTTGCCGGAAGAGCTCGCGCGCTTCGCCGACAACGAAAATCTGCCGAGGGCGCGAACCGCCCGCAATGTGGAACGGCTCGAGGCCACGCCGCACGGTCCGATCCCGATTGCCGGCGGCGTGCAGGAGCAGGTCGACCGTCACGCAGTCCATTTCGACATCGCCGAAAGGCTGCTGGACAGCGCCAAGGGCGTGGCGCAGCGGTGCGGCGTGGACAAAGTAGAGGTCGCAACGGAACAGGGCGACCCGGCCGAGCGCATCCTCGAACGGGCAAGGCGCGAGCAGGCAGACGGAATTGTCATGGGGAGCCGCGGCCTGAGCGACCTGAAGGGTGCCCTTATCGGCAGCGTATCGCACAAGGTCTGCCACAAGGCCGACTGCACCTGCATCACGGTCACCTAGTCCAGGGCCGGCCCGTCATGGCGCTCTGGAAGATCGTGCCCGTTGCCGACCCGGGCGAGCCGCGCTGGCTCGACCACCCGATCTGGGCCGAGGTGGTGGTGCGCGCGCCGACCGCGGCGCTGGCCCGCGTCTTGGCCGCCAACATGGAGCGCAGAGCGATGGAAGTCGACGCGCCGGCCGGCAACGAGAGCCACAGCTTCAGCAGCGGTTTCGAGGACGAGAAGCTCTACGAAGTGCGGCGCCTCGAGCCGCGCGACGAGCCGGCACTGGACGGGGACGGGCCCGAAGCGGTCGTCCGGGCGACGAAGGCGTTCGACCAGGCCGCCCAATAGAGGTCAGGGCCATTGGCAAGAGAGATCACGACGTCAGGTGTCCTCACACGGGTCTTGCTTTCAGAACTGCTGGCTGGGCTGTGGTTGACGCTGCGCTACTTCTTTCGGCCCAAGGTCACACTCAACTATCCGTACGAGAAGGGGCCGCTGAGCCCGCGCTTCAAAGGGGAGCTGGCGCTGCGGCGCTACGCCAACGGCGAAGAACGCTGCATCGCTTGCAAGCTCTGCGAGGCGGCCTGCCCGGCTTTGGCGATCACAATCGAATCCGAGCCGAGGGCCGACGGCAGCCGGCGCGCGACACGCTACGACGTCGACATGACCAAGTGCATCTACGTCGGCTACTGCCAAGAGGCCTGCCCGGTCGACGCAATCGTCATGGGTCCGAACTTCGAGTTCTCTACCGAGACTCGCGAGGAGCTATTCTACAACAAGGTTAAGTTGCTGGCGAACGGCGACCGCTGGGAACACGAGATCGCCGCGAACCTGGTTGCCGATGCGCCCTATCGCTGACCGTGCTGACAGTCGATGCCCGCGCGGCGCGCTCGAGCAATCATGAATGGACCATACATTTAGTGTTGACATTCGCGCTATAGCCACCAAGTAGGCTACATCATGTCCAGCACACAGCGCATAGCGACGATCCCGGTTGTCCCGGTGCATGGCTGCTGCGCGGCCGCCTGACAAGACAAATCCTTAACGCAACGAACCAGGGCGACCGAGCGGACTGATGTGCGGCTTTAGCGGCGAAATCACCTTTGACGCTGCGCCAGCCTCGATCGAGGCCGTGCAGCGCATGAGCGAACGGCTCGCGCCACGCGGACCCGACAGCGCCGGGCTTCACGCCCAGGGGCGCGTGGCGCTGGGTCACCGAAGACTCAAGATCATCGACCTCTCGGAGCGGGCGCAGCAGCCCATGACCGACCCCGAGCTCGGTCTGACCGTCGCCTTCAACGGCTGCATCTACAACTACAAGGATTTGCGGCGAGAGCTCGAGGGCCTCGGCTACCGCTTCTTCTCCGACGGCGACACGGAGGTCGTGCTCAAGGCCTATCATGCCTGGGGCCGCGACTGTCCGACGCGCTTCCATGGAATGTTCGCCTTCGCGATTCACGAGCGCGACAGCGGACGCCTCGTGCTCGGCCGCGACCGCCTGGGCATCAAGCCGCTCTATCTTGTACACGACAAGGCGCGGCGGCGCCTGCGCTTTGCCTCCAGTCTGCCGGCGTTGCTGGCCGCCGGCGACGTCGACACCGCGATCGACACTGCCGGCTTGCACCACTACATGACCTTCCACGCGGTCGTCCCGCCACCTTTCACCATCCTGCAGGGCGTCAAGAAGCTGCCGCCCGCCATGCTGTCGGTCTTCGAGCCCGACGGCCGGCGCAGTGATCACGTCTATTGGGCGCTCACCTTCGAACGCACAGCCGAGGACATCGATCGCACCGCAGAGGTCTGGCAGGAGCGCCTGCACGTGGCACTCCAGACCGCCGTCGAGCGGCGCATGGTGGCCGACGTGCCCGTCGGCGTGCTGCTCTCAGGCGGCGTTGATTCGAGCCTGATCGTCGGCCTGCTGGCCGAAGCCGGACAGGCAGGGCTCAAGACCTTCTCGATCGGCTTCGAGGAGGCGAACGGCGAGAAGGGCGACGAGTTCCAATATTCAGACCTGATCGCCGAGCGCTTCGGCACTGACCACTACAAGATCTTCGTGAAGTCGAGGCGGCTGCTCGACAGCCTGCCGCGCACCATCGAGGCCATGTCGGAGCCCATGGTGAGCTACGACAACGTCGGCTTCTACCTGCTCTCCGAAGAGGTCTCTCAGCACGTCAAGGTCGTGCAAAGCGGGCAGGGCGCCGACGAGATATTCGCCGGCTACCACTGGTACCCGCCGCTCATGGATACCAATGATCCGCTAGCCGATTACGCCAAGCTGTTCTTCGACCGCGATCACAACGAGTACGCCCAGGTGGTCGACCCCGACCTCGTGGACGAGGATTTCAGCCATGCCTTCGTGATGAGCCACTTCGCGCTGCCGGGCGCCGACAGCGCGATCGACAAGGCTCTGCGTCTCGATACCTCGGTCATGCTGGTCGACGACCCGGTCAAGCGGGTCGACAACATGACCATGGCCTGGGGCCTGGAGGCGCGGGTGCCGTTCCTCGACCACGAGCTGGTCGAACTGGCGGCAGGCATACCGGCGGAGCACAAGGTCCGCGGCGGCGGGAAGGGCATCCTCAAGGACGTGGCCCGGACTGTGGTTCCCGCCGAGGTGATCGACCGGCCCAAGGGGTACTTCCCGGTGCCCGCCCTGAAATACATCGAGGGCCCCTATCTCGAGCTGGTACGCGACGCGCTGAAGTCCCGCCGGGCACAGGAGCGCGGACTGTTCCAGAGCGCCTATGTCGACTGCATGCTGGACTGCCCCAAGGACTACATCTCGCCGCTGCGCGGCTCCATGCTCTGGCAGGTCGCGCTGCTCGAACTGTGGTTGCAAACCCAAGGATTGTAGAACGATGACTGTCGAAATGTCACAAAGGGAAGGAATGCCGCTGATGCTGGAGAACGCGGCACGCTCGCTGTCGCCCATGAGCTGCGACAGCCCGGCCAGTCAGCAATCCGGTACGATGACCAAGGCAGCCGTCATCGATTGCGGTTGGGGACGGCTGATCTTCGGCCAAACCTTCGAGACCCCCGAAGAGATCGCGGCGAGCCTGAAAGAGGAGAGCGCGGGGCGGCGCGATGTCGCCTTCTACGTTCGCGACCCGCATGTGGTGCTGGCTTCCGCGCCGCAGGCTCTCTTTCTCGACCCCTCGCACAGCTTCCGGCTCGATCTGTCGACTTGGGCGCGGACGCATGGGTCGCCGCCGCCGGGCCTCGTCATACGGCCGGCAAGGTCACAGGATGAGGCGAAGATCAACCGCCTCTACCTGGCCTGGACCATGGTGCCGGTCGCAGAGGACTTCTGCAGTCGGCTGGACGAGGAGCCGGCGCTCACGATACTGGTCGCCGAGGAGTCAGGTACCCCCGATAGCCCTGGCGGCAACGTTGTCGGCGTCGTGATGGGTGTCGATCATCGGGTTGCGATCAAGGATCCCGACAACGGATCGAGCCTCTGGGCGCTGGCCGTCGATCCCCAGGCGCAGGCGCCCGGCGTGGGCGAGGCGCTGGTCACGGCGCTGGCCGAGCACTTCAAGGAAGCCGGCCGCAGCTTCATGGACCTCTCCGTAATGCACGACAACAAGGAGGCGATCGCGCTCTACAAAAAGCTCGGCTTCACCCGCGTGCCGGTCTATTGCGTGAAACGGAAGAATCCGATCAACGAGAAGCTCTTCGTCGGCCCGCAGCCCGAGGCGAAGCTCAACATCTACGCCCAGATCATCGTCGACGAGGCGCGGCGCCGCGGCATCGCCGTGGAGATCGAGGACGCCGAGGCAGGGCTCTTCCGGCTGTCGCTCGGCGGCCGCGCCCTGTCATGCCGCGAGTCGCTGAGCGAGATGACGAGCGCGGTCGCCTTGAGCCGCTGCGACGACAAGCGCCTGACGTGGCGGATCCTCGAGCGCGCCAGCCTCAATGTGGCGGCGCAGTGCGCGGTGACCGACGACGAGCAGGTCCGCGCTTTCGTGGAGGAGCATGGACGGGTGGTCGTCAAGCCGGCGCGCGGCGAGATGGGCCGCAATGTCGCCGTCGACCTGCGCGCCGTCGAGGAGGCGCGCGAGGCGGTCGCGCGGCTGCAGGCACAGGGCGACGAGGTGATCATGGAGCGCTTTGCCGAGGGCCAGGACCTCCGCATCATCGTGATCGACGGCGCGGTCGTCGCCGCGGCGGTGCGCCGTCCCCCGTTGGTGCGCGGCGACGGACGCCATACGGTGCTCGAACTGATCGACAAGCAGAGCCGGCGCAGACAGGCCGCGACCGACGGCGAGAGCCGGATCCCGCTCGACGACGAGACCGAGCGCTGCGTGCAGTCTAACGGCCACCAGATGCTGGACGTGCCCGACGAAGGAGAAACGCTGGTCGTGCGCAAGGCGGCCAATCTCCACGCCGGCGGCACGATCCACGACGTCACGGATGAGCTGCATCCGGAGCTCGCCGAGGCCGCGGTCAAGGGTGCGCAGGCCCTCGGTATCCCCGTGGTCGGCTTCGACTTCATCGTCGCCGATCCGGCCAAGCCCGACTACGTGATCATCGAGGCAAACGAACGCCCGGGCCTGGCCAACCACGAGCCGCAGCCGACGGCCGAGTGCTTCATCGACTATCTGTTCCCGCAGACGAAGGCCGATCAAAGGCTTGAGCGGGCGACGGCCTGATGCGTGACCTGCCGGTCGATAGTTCGTACCTGGTTACGACGCTGCGGGCGCTGCTCGACATAGCGAGCCCCTCCGGCATGACGGACGAGGCCGTCGCCTTCGTCTGCAACCGGCTGCGGGAGCTCGACATTCCATTCGAGCTGACGCGTCGCGGCGCCATTCGCGCCGACTTGGCAGGCCAGCAGTCGACACCCGACCGCGCCATCGTGTCGCATCTCGACACGCTGGGTGCCATGGTCAAGGCCTACCGCGAGAACGGCCGGCTGGAGGTAGTGCCGATCGGCACTTGGTCCGCCCGCTTCGCCGAAGGCGCGCGCGTGACCGTGTTTACCGACGGCGCGCTTCGCATTCGCGGGACCATCTTGCCGCTCAAGGCCTCCGGCCACGTCTATCACGAGGAGGTCGATGAGCAGCCGATCAGCTGGACCAATCTCGAGCTCCGGCTGGACGAGCAGGTGCACAGCGAGCCTGACGTGCGCGATCTCGGCGTCAATATCGGCGACACGATCGCAGTGGATTCCGCGCCCGAGATCACCGGCAACGGTTTCATCAATGCCCGGCATCTGGATGACAAGGCCGGCGTGGCGGCCGTGCTGGCCGCGGCGAAGGCCGTCAGGGACGGAAATGCCCGGCTGCCGATGGACTGCCATCTGCTCTTCACCATTTCGGAGGAGGTCGGCGTCGGCGCCTCGCACGTGCTGCACGGCGACGTGGCCGAGCTCGTCTCGATCGACAACGGAACCATTGCGCCCGGTCAGAACACCGCGGAGTATGGCGTCACTGTGGCCATGCAGGATTCCAGCGGACCCTTCGACTGGCACCTGACGCGCAGCCTGCTCGGGCTCTGCCAGGGTCACGGGATCGAGCACAGCCGCGACGTGTTCCGCTACTACCGCAGTGATGCCGCGGCAGCCCTCGAGGCCGGCAACGACATCCGCACCGCCCTGCTCTGCTTTGCCCTCGACTCGTCGCACGGCTACGAGCGGACCCATTTGGACTCGCTGACGGCGCTCTCTCGCCTGCTCATGCTCTACATGCAGACGCCCCCGCTGTTTCAGCGGGACACCGAGGCCCTGGGCCCGATGGGCGACTTGCCGGCGGCGGATTCCGAGGCCGTGCGACACTGATCGGCGCAGTCTGCAACCAGTCGGGGTGTCGCTGAGCGCGGCTCAGGCGGCTCGACGCAGCAGCTCGCGCGCCAGCGCCCTGATCTCGACCGTCGCCTGGCCACCTGGCTGGACCTCGGCGACGCCGCGACCCTCGGCCAGGGCACTGGCGAAGGCGATCCGGTTGCCGATGCGCGTATTGGCCAGTCCCGCGCCCAACTCGGCCAACGCCGCCAGCATCTCGCCCGTCAGATTGGCGCGCGGCGGCACCCGGTTGAGCACCAGCAACGCCGGCACCTTCTCCTGCTGCGCCAACGCCAGCGTCGGCCGGGTCGCCCAGACGTCCATCGGCGAGGGCTGCACCGGAACCACGACCAGATCGGCGCAGCGAATCGCGATCTTGGCCTCGGTCTCCGCGTGCGGCGGGCTGTCGATCAGCAGGACGTCGTGCGCCGCCGCCAGCCGCTCGACCTCGGCCTGCACGCGCCAGCCGCTGATCTGGCTGAGCCGCAGCCCGGCGCCGTTGGCACCCAGGCGCGCCTCGCGCAGGCGGTACCACTGCGTCAGCGACTGCTGCGGATCAATGTCGACAAGGGCCACAGAGCGCCGGCCAGCCGACATGGCAACGGCCAGGTGCGCGGCCAGTGTGGTCTTGCCTGCCCCGCCCTTCTGCTGCGCTATGGTGATGATTCTTGCTGCCATGGGGCCGCCATCCGCGCGGAGCTTCGCCGTGTAAGCGAGCTTTTCGCATACGCACAATAGCAAGCCGCCATCGTCGGCCGCAATGCTGCATCGCACTTTGTGCAGCGCACGACTGGACCCTTGACCGTCGATAAGAATGGGTGCACGCTAACGTCACGTGGCCGGTAAAACCGGTGACGCTTTAGCCGCCGCAATGCCTGTGCGGTGACTCCCAGTCGACCTCACAACCGCGGGTGGGGTCGTGCTCGTGGGCAAATGAAGCGAAGAGCAAGAGCCGCTCGCTGAAATCGGGCGGCTCTTTGCCGATTCTGCATTTTTCTCAAGGTGCTGCAGCGCACTGTCGAGTTCAATCGCAAACGAAGGTCCCTAGCTCCTTCTGCCAAAACCGGTTGATTGTGACCGTTTGATTGTCGCTCCTTGGCCGCGCTCCCGCTCGACCCCACGGCCGATGACAGAACTCGCCGAGCAATCAGCGGCGCGAACCCTGTCAGGCGCGAAATGCCCCGCGGGTGGCCCTGATCGGCTATAGTCGGGGAAAGTCTCTAAACCGTAAGCAAATGAACAGGGTAGGAATGCGACTTCCAGTTCGGTCTGCGGTGGTGCGGCGTGGCCTGGGCCTGGCGCCGGCTATCGGCGTCATTGGCTTCTTCATGATCGTGCCGTTGCTACTGATGGCCGTTATTTCGCTGCTCGAGCGCAACCGCTACGGCGGCGTGGTGTGGGGCAGCTTCACGACCCAGGCCTATGTCAATGTCTTCTTGGAGGAAGCGCTCGACGGATCGCTGAGCTTCAATACGGCCTATCTCGAGATCTTCCTGCGCTCGTTCTGGCTCTCGGTCACGACCACGCTCGTCGCCCTCGCCATCGGCTTTCCGACGGCGCTGTACATGGCGATTCAGCCGGAGCGCTACCGCAATCTGCTGATCTTCTTCGTGACGATTCCCTTCTGGACCAATCTCCTGGTCCGCAACTATGCCTGGATCCTGCTGTTGCGCGACACCGGCCTGATCAATCTCGGCCTGCAGGACCTCGGCCTCGTGCGCGATCCCATCACGATGCTCTACACCGATTTCTCGGTCGCGGTGGGCCTGACCTATTCGTTTCTTCCCTTCATGGTCCTGCCGATTTACGGCAGCCTGGAAAAGATCGACTTTCGCCTGGTCGAGGCGGCCTACGACCTCTACGCCACGCGTTGGCACGTACTGTGGCGTGTGCTGATTCCCCTGGCGCTTCCCGGCATCGCCGCTGGCTGCATTCTGGTTCTGATTCCCTGCCTGGGCGCTTATGTCACGCCGGTGCTGCTCGGCGGCAGCAAGTCGCTGCTTATTGGCAATCTCATCCAGATGCAGTTCGGCGCGTCGCGAAACTGGCCGTTCGGAGCGGCCTTGGCCTTCATCCTGCTGGCCATCGTCCTGCTGACCATGACGATCTATCTGATGCGCAGCCGCCGAACCAATGGCGGGGTCTCATGAACGCTCTCCGGCAGAGGCAATCCAGATGGCGGCCCTTCGTGGCTAAGCCTTTTCGCATTCAGTATTTTCCTGGCGTGACGTGGCTTGCCGCCTGCTTCTTCGCCTATCTCTATCTGCCGATCCTCATCCTGCTCGCGCTCAGCTTCAATCAAAACACCACGGTCACGGTCTGGACCGGCTTCACTTTCGACTGGTACGGAGCCGTCCTCGACAATCCCGATATCCTGCAGGCGGCCCGAAACTCGATCATCATAGCTTCCGCCGCAGCATTGTCCGCGACTGCCGCTGCGACGGTCGCAGCGCTCGTCATGGCACGCGCGCGGTTCGCCGGCCAGGACGCCGTTCAGGCCGTCCTCGCCCTGCCGCTCATCGTGCCGGAGATCGTCACCGCGGTCGCCACGCTCATGTTTTTCGCCTTCCTCGGACTGCAGCTCGGTCACATGACGGTGATCCTGGCGCATACCGTCTTCTGCATCCCCTTCGCCTACCTGCCAATCCGGGCCCGACTTGCGGACATGGACCCGGCACTGGCCGAGGCGGCGTCCGATCTCTATGCCGACGAATGGCAGACCTTTCGCTGCATCACGCTGCCGCTGCTCTGGCCAGGGATATTGTCGGGCCTGGTGCTGGCATTCATCATTTCGCTGGACGATTTCGTCATCACCTTCTTCGTTGCTGGCGCCGGGTCTACGACCTTGCCCGTTTACATCTATGGTATGGTGCGCATTGGCATTACGCCCGAGGTCAACGCCGTCTCTTCCTTGATGATTCTGGTTTCCATCATTGCCGTCTCGATCGCGTTCCTCCTTTCGCAGCGCAGCAAGTTCTAGGCTCACGATCGCCAAGTACGGTGCCGGTTGGTTAGGGCATTTTTCCCAATTCGGTGGGGGCGTGCTAAGATTGTCCGTATCAAGATCAAAAAATGGCAGAAGGAGGATGCGAAATGCTCTTTGGAAAGACTCTAGGAACCTGTGCCGCCATTGCTCTGGCCGCCGGTTTGGTGGCGGGCAATGCTCATGCGCAGGGCGAGCTACACCTCTACAACTGGGCGAATTACTTTCCCCCGGATCTTATGAAGAAGTTCGAGGACGAAACCGGAATCAAGGCGACGCTGGACACCTACGCCTCAGACGAAGACATGATGGCGAAGTTGCAGGCCGGCGGTGCCGGCTATGACGTCGTCTTCCCCGGCGGCCAGACCGTTGAGGCACTGATCCGGGAAGGGCTGGTCGAGAAGATCGACGCCAAGTCGATGTCGAATTTCGGTAACGTGCTGAAGCCCTTCCAGAGCGTCCCAGGCGACGAGAACCGGGAGTACTCCGTCCCTTACATGTGGGGCACCACGGGCTTCACCTACGACTCCGCGAAGGTGCCTGACGGAAAGCTGGAGGAAAGCTGGAAGGAGTTCTTCGAGCCCCGCTCGGAGATTGCCGGCAAACTCGGCGCGCTGGACTCGCAGGCTGATCTCTACAACTCGGCCGCCTACTACGCCGGCGTCGACAAGTGCACGGAAGATCCCGGCGAAGCGCAGCAGATCCTCGACGTGCTGAAGCAGCAAAAGGAGCACGTCAAGGTCTACGCGACCTCCGGCACGATCGATTCCATGGTCTCCGGTGAAACCATTCTGTTCCAGCACTGGAACGGCGCGGCGCATCGCACCAAGGAGCAGCTGCCCACCGCGGTCTATGTCTATCCGACCGAGGGCACGAGCTTCTGGTCAGACAACATGATGATCCCGAAGGGCGCGCCCAACCTGGAGAACGCAAAGACCTTCCTCGACTGGATGATGCTTCCCGAGAATGCCGCGGTGGCTACGAACTTCAGCGGCTACATGAACGCGATTGCAGGATCGGACGCCTATCTGAACGAAAGCCTCAAGGCGGATCCCGCGGTCAACATGCCCGCCGAGTACGAGGAACGCCTGGTCCCCGTGAAGTTCTGCTCGGAGAAGGCGCTCGACCTCAGAGACAAGGTCTGGACCCAGCTTAAGAAGTAGACCAGCCACGCCCGGTCAGGCGGCGGACGGCCGCACGGCCGTCCCGCCTTTCCCGTGACTGCCAATACGCACGTCATTCTCTCCCTTTCGGCGTCGCGCCCGGCTATAGATGGCCTGTCATGACAAGCCACTCGACAGCCGGGCTGCGCCCGGCCGACCCGAACGCGATCGCCGAGGCGGCTGCGATTCTCCGTGCCGGTGGGCTGGTCGCCTTCCCGACCGAGACGGTCTATGGCCTGGGCGCCGACGCGACCAAGGATCGGGCGGTCGCGGCGATCTTCGCCGCCAAGGGCCGGCCGCGCTTCAACCCGCTGATCGTGCACGTCGGCGATGGCGGACAGGCGCGCGGGCTGGTGCGTTTCGACGCACGCGCCGAGCGTCTCGCCGCGCGCTTCTGGCCCGGCGCGCTGACCCTGGTGCTGCCGCGCTTGCCGGACTGCCCGGTGTCGCTTCTGTGCAGCGCTGGTCTCGACAGCCTGGCGCTCCGGGTGCCGAGCCATCCGGTGGCCCAGGCGCTGCTGGCCGCCACGGGCCGGCCGCTCGCCGCGCCCAGCGCCAACCGCTCCGAGGCGGTGAGCCCGACCCAGGCCCAGCACGTCGCAGCCTCGCTGGGCGATCGGGTAGGGCTGATCCTGGACGGCGGCTCCTGCCCGCTCGGCCTGGAATCGACAGTGCTCGATCTCTGCACGGCCGAGGCGCGCCTGCTGCGTCCCGGCGCCGTCACGCAGGAGGAGATCGAGGCGGTGATTGGCCCGGTCAGCATCGGGAGTGACAATGAAACACCGCGCTCGCCCGGCCAGCTCCGCCGACACTACGCGCCCGGCCGGCCACTGCGCCTGGAAGCCAGGAGTGTGCGGCCCCGCGAGGCCTTGCTCGCCTTCGGCCCCGATGTGCCGGCAGGTGCTGCCGAGACCCTGAATCTGAGCCCACAGGGCGACTTCACCGAGGCTGCCGCCAATCTCTTCGCCTACCTGCATCGGCTCGACCGGCCGGGCATCGCGGCGATCGCCGTCATGCCGATCCCCGAGCAGGGCCTGGGCGTCGCCATCAACGACCGTCTGCGCCGTGCCGCCGCGCCTATGGACGAGGGGTCAGACGAGCGCGCCTAACTACACTGCAGGTACAGCCTGCGCCCTTCGAGACGCCCGCCTTCGCGAAGCTACGGCGGGCTCCTCAGGGTGAGGCGGAATCTTGGGTGGCATCAAAGGTCTATCCTCAGCCTGAGGAGGCCCGAAGGGCCGTCTCGAAGTCCGCATGGCGGTGCCCCAGGACACTGAACTATCGTCGGCCACTTGTGATATCCGAACCCTTGGGCCCCGCCCGCCTTTCCCCTAGAGTGCCGCCATGACCCAGATCGAGACCAAGGCCCGCCCCGATGCCAACCGCTTCGCGGCGCTGCGCGAAGCCATCGCCGGCGTGGTCGGCGACAAGGGCCTGATCGACGATCCGGCCGACATGGCGCCCTATCTGGAGGAGCCGCGCGGGCTCTTCAAGGGCGCGACGCCCTTCGTCGTGCGTCCCGCCACGACCGACGAGGTGGCCGCCGTGGTCAAGCTCTGCGCGGCGGCGCGCGTGCCGATCGTGCCGCAGGGCGGCAACACCGGGCTCTGCGGCGGCGGCCTGCCCTTCGAACGCGGCGCGGAGGTGCTGGTCAACCTCGGCCGCATGAACCGCATCCGCCATATCGACCCCGAGGACTACACGCTGACCGCCGAGGCCGGATGCGTGCTGCAGGACCTGCAGGCCGCGGCCGGCGAAGTCGACC
>JBHJOF010000212.1:0-2192 GCA_050330055.1 Kiloniellales bacterium | reverse complement strand
CAAGAGTCTCGCCCTCTTCCAGAAGGACCGCGATAGGGGTGTTGACCTTCACGCCTTCGGTGCCGGCGGCGACGAGCAGTTTGCCGACGACGCCTTCGTCGACCGCCTCGAACTCCATGGTCGCCTTGTCGGTCTCGATCTCGGCCAGTATGTCGCCCGAGGTGACCGCGTCGCCCTCCTTGACGTGCCACTTGGCCAGCTTGCCGTCCGTCATGGTCGGCGACAGCGCCGGCATCAGGACTTCGATGGGCATGCTCCCCTCCGGGATAAGCGGCGCTCTCGTCGCCGGGACGGAGCGCTCGTTATTGCGCGTGCAGTCTCAGGCTTCGACGTAGACGTCGGTGTAGAGCTCGGCAGGATCGGGCTCCGGGCTTTCCTGGGCGAAGTCGGCCGCCTCGGAGACGATGTCCTTCACCTGGCGGTCGATGTCCTTAAGCTTGGCTTCCTCGACCCCGGCGTCGCCCAGCAGCAGGCTGCGCAGGCGCTCGATCGGGTCGCGCTCGCTGCGCATCTTCTGCACCTCCTCCTTGGAGCGGTACTTGGCCGGGTCGGACATGGAATGGCCGCGGTAGCGGTAGGTCATCATCTCCAGGATCTGCGGCCCCTTGCCGGCGCGTGCGTAGGCCACCGCCTCGTCGGCCGCCTGGCGCACCGCGATCACGTCCATGCCGTCGACCTGGCGCCCGGGGATGCCGTAGGCCTGGCCGCGGTTGTAGAGCTCCTCGCTGTGCGCGGCGGCGCGTTTGATGGAGGTGCCCATGCCGTAGACGTTGTTCTCGATCACGTAGATCACCGGCAGCGACCAGAGCGCCGCCATGTTGAAGGACTCGTAGACCTGGCCCTGGTTGACCGCGCCGTCGCCCAGGTAGGTGACGCAGAGATTGTTCTCGTCCTTGTACTTGTGGGCGAAGGCGATGCCGGTGCCGATCGGCACCTGGGCGCCGACGATGCCGTGCCCGCCGTAAAAGCGTTTCTCGTGGCTGAACATGTGCATCGAGCCGCCCTTGCCCTTGGAGTAGCCGCCACTGCGTCCGGTCAACTCGGCCATCACGCCCTTGGGCTCCATGCCGCAGGCCAGCATGTGGCCGTGGTCGCGGTACGAGGTCAGCACCGTGTCGCCCTCGATGAGCGCCGCCTGCATGCCGACCACCACGGCCTCCTGGCCGATGTAGAGATGGCAGAAGCCGCCGATCAGGCCCATGCCGTACATCTGGCCGGCCTTCTCCTCGAAGCGGCGGATCAGCAGCATGTCGCGGTAGTAGGTGAGCAGCTGCTCTGGGCTGGCCGTGGCGCCCGGCCCAGATTTCCTGGCAGGCTTCTTCGCCGATTTCTTCACGGCGGCGCGCTGGCCGCCGGCCTTCTCGCTGGCTCCGGCCTTGTCAGCAGGCATGAAGGGTCTCCCTGTGCCCAGGCGCATGACAGTGCGCGTTGCGGCGGACGAACGCATTCGTCCACGCCTGGTTAACTATATTGGCGGGGCAACTTAGGCGCAAAAGCACGAAATTGCAAGTTGACTATAGTGCTATGATATTATTAGAAAATCACGTTATTAACAGGATTTGCATTAAGCCCGCCTCCAGTCGCTATTTCTGCGGCTTGAGCAGGACGACCAGCTCGTCGGGGCGGCCGTAGTTGAGCAGCAGCCGGGCCCGCTCGTCGAGCAGGTCGGCGTCCAGCGGATTGCCGCGCAGCAGCCCGACCTTGTGCTCCCAGGCGGCGCGCTCGGCCGCGAGCTCGGCCTGAAGGATGCGCGCCTGCGCCAGCTCGTCCTTGTGCGTGACCCAGGCCATGATGCCGCGGTCGCCGTGTACGGCGTGGTAGGCAAAGTAGGCCAGCGTGCAGGCGAAGAGCGCCTGCGGCGCGGCCTGCCGCGCCCGGCGGCGGATCTCGTGCATCAAAGCCATGGCCGGCAGCGAATCACAGCCCGAGTCGCGGCGTCAACCCAAAATATCGCTGTGATTCCAAGAGGATTCACCAAGCCCTTGAATGGACTCGCAAATCGCTCGATGTTTTTCGATTCTGCTTCCCGAACAGATGAATGCCAAATCCGCCGCAGCGGGCACGGCGCGGCGCCCCACCGCGTCATGGTCGGCGAAGGCCACTGCTGTCCGGTTTAAACAAGAAAGCCTTTGTGTTGTCCGCTTCGCGGACGCCCCCCTCCCAACCCTCCCCCTCAAGGGGGGAGGGAAAAG
>JBHJOF010000211.1:0-5517 GCA_050330055.1 Kiloniellales bacterium | reverse complement strand
CTGCACGGCGACATGGCCCAGCCGGTGCGCATGGAGACCCTGCAGGGCTTCAAGGACGCCAAGGTCGAGATCCTGGTCTGCTCGGACGTCGCCGCGCGCGGCCTCGACATTCCGGCCGTGTCCCACGTGTTCAATTTCGACGTGCCGTCGAACCCCGAGGACTACGTCCACCGCATCGGCCGCACCGGCCGCGCCGGGCGCAGCGGCAAGGCCTTCACCCTGGTGATGCCGGAGGACGGCAAGGCGCTCGGCGCCGTCACCCGCCTGATCGGCCGCAAGCTGCCGGCCATCAGCCTCGACGGCGCGGTTGAGGCCGAAGCAGACGAGGACGACGCGGACGAGGCGCCCCGGGAGGCACGCAGCCAGGGCAGCGGCCAACGCCGCGGACGCGGCCGCCGCGGTGGCGTCAAGGGCGAAAGCCGAGCCGACAGCGCTCAGAGCAACGGCACGGGGCGCCAGCACGACGACCGCGAAGCCGGCGGCAAGCGTGCCAACGACAAGCGCCCGGACGGCAGCCGCAAGGACCGCGGACGCGACCGCGGCGAGCGCAAGCCCTCGGATCAGCCGAGCAACCCGACCCCCAGCTTCGGCGACCACACCCCGGCCTTCCTGCTGCGCCCGGTCAAGCTCGCCGCCTTGGCCTGAGCCGCACGGCCCTGCCCTACTCCAGATTCCCTTCCTGCCATGGCCGGGCGAAGACCCGGCTATCCAGGGGTTTGTTGGGTTTGCCTGGATTCGCGGGTCAAGCCCGCGAATGACAATGCGTATGCTTGCGCGCCCTAGGCGCGTGACATCCGGGTCCGGCTATTTGACACGAATGAACACGGATGAACACGAATAACAAATAAGAAGCGCTTGTCGGCCTAGCGGAGACACGGACTGGACAGACGGAAATACCGGACAGCTTTGATTCTGGTTTCTTGTCATTCGTGTTTATCCGTGTTCATCCGTGTCAAATCAGTTTGTTTCCAGCGAGCGCGGAGACCGGCCCGATGCCCTACTATGAGGGCCGTTGGCGGCTGCGGCGAATGCGCTATCATGCGCCGCGCCAAGAAGCAGCAACGGACGCGGCAGGGACAGCGCCATGCAGACGATCTTCGTCATGGTCAAGTGCGCCTTGGGCCGGGCCTACCAGGTGGCCGACGAGGCGGTGCAGCAGGTCGAGCAGGTCTCGGAGGTCTACTCGACCTCGGGCCAGTACGACCTGCTGATCAAGTGCTACCTGCCCGACGAGGCCGACATCGGCCATTTCGTGACCGAGCAGATCCAGACCCTGCCCGGCGTCGCCGACACCTTCACCATCGTCGCCTACAAGGCCTTCGGCTAGACGGGCCCTTCGCCTGCGGCATGAAATAAGGGGAATAAGGGGACAGGGGAATAAGGGGACAGTATACTTATTTGGCGGTGTGCGCTGGAGACGCAGGTGAAGAGAGGTCTTCGACACTCTACGGGATCGAATTAAGTATACTGTCCCCTTATTTCCGTCCCCTTATTTCCCTTATTTCCTACAAGGCCTTCGGTTAGCCGCGCCAGCGGACCGCAGCACCGAGCGCCCGACCCTCCCCCCGCTTTGCAGGGAGAGGGCCCTTGCGCTAGGATCGGCGCCAACCGGCGAGGGCCCAGGGAGGGCCCCGTTAGAGCTCTGAAAAACTTGCAGGGAGACCAGGGAGATGACCAAGCCGCTCGTCGCTCTTGCCGCCATGGGCGCGCTCGTGGGCGCACTTTCCACCGCACCGTCACTGGCCGCCGATCCGGTCAAGATCGGCATGATCACGACCCTGTCCGGCGGAGGCAGCGCGCTCGGCATCGACATCCGAGACGGCTTCCAGCTCGCCATCGACCAGGAAGGCGGCACGCTGGGCGGCGTGCCGGTCCAGCTGCTGGTCGAGGACGACGCCCAGAAGCCGGAGATCGCCACCGAGATCGCCGACCGCATGCTGGCGCGCGACAAGGCCGGCATCTTGACCGGCATCGTCTGGTCGAACCTGGCGATGGCCGTGGTGCCCAAGGTGACCCGCGACGGCGTGTTCTACGTCAGCCCCAACGCCGGGCCTTCGCAGCTGGCCGGCGCCGGCTGCCATCCCAACTACTTCAACGTGGCCTGGCAGAACGACAACTTGCACGAGGCGGTCGGCCAGTACATGCAGGACCAGGGCATCGCCAGCGCCTTCATCCTGGCGCCCAACTATCCGGCCGGCAAGGACTCGCTGGCCGGCTTCAAGCGCTTCTACAAAGGCGAGATCAAGGGCGAGCTCTACACCAAGCTGGGCCAGACCGACTACGCCGCCGAGATCGCCTCGATCCGCAATGCCAAGGCGGACGCGGTGTTCTTCTTCCTGCCCGGCGGCATGGGCATCTCGTTCCTGAAGCAGTACAGCCAGTCCGGACTGCGCGAGCAGATTCCGGTCTATGGCCCGGCCTTCTCGTTCGACCAGACCATCCTGGCCGCGGTCGGCGACGCGGCGCTCGGCGTGGTCAACACCTCGCAGTGGAACAAGGACCTGGACAACGCCGCCAACAAGGCCTTCGTCGAGGGCTTCCAGGCCACCTACGGCCGTCTGCCCTCGCTCTTCGCCAGCCAGGGCTACGACGCGGCGCGCCTGATCGGCAGCGCCCTCAAGGCTGTCGGCGGCGACCTCGGCAAGGCGGACGAGTTCCGCGCCGCCCTCAAGGCGGCCGACTTCGAGTCGGTGCGCGGCGCCTTCAAGTTCGGCCCCAACAACCACCCGATCCAGGACGTCTACGTGCGCCAGGTGGTCAAGGAAGGCGACATCCTGACCAACAAGGTGATCGGCAAAGCCTTCACCGCCCACGCCGACGCCTACGCCGCCGAGTGCAAGATGTAAGCGCAGTGCGAGGCCGGGCCCGCCAGCCTCGCTACAACGGGGTCTGCATGGCTTCGCCATCCACCCCCCTCCCGGCCTCCCCCCGTCGAGGGGGGAGGAGAAACAAAATGCCGACCACGGTGATCTCATCCCCTCCCCCGTCGAGGGGGCGGGAGAGCAGCGGCCGACGGCAAGTCTCTCCTCCCCCCTCGACGGGGGGAGGCCGGGAGGGGGGTGAAGCGGCTCGCACCTACCCAGGCCCCGTAGTCGCGATCCTTCTGCAACTTCTCCCCACGCATAAAACACGACGGCCATGCTCCTCCTTCTAGAGCAGGTGCTGAACGGGCTGCAGCTCGGGGTCACCCTGTTCCTGCTGGCGGCCGGGCTGACCCTGGTGCTGGGGATCATGAACCTGGTCAACCTGGCGCATGGCTCGCTCTACATGGTCGGCGCCTTCATCGCCGCCACGGTGGCGCGCCTGACCGGCTCGTTCCTGCTCGGCCTCGCGGTCGCGCTGCCGGCCACGGCGCTGGTCGGCATGCTGGTCGAGCTGGTGGCGCTGCGCCGGCTCTACGAGCGCGACCACCTGGATCAGGTGCTGGCCACATTCGGCCTGATCCTCTTCTTCAACGAGCTCGCGCGTATCCTTTGGGGGCCGCGGGCGCTCTTCATGGACGGCCCGAGCTGGCTCTCCGGCACGGTCGAGATCATCCCCGGCGCGCCCTATCCGGCCTATCGCCTGGCGATCATCGGCGTCGGCCTGGCGGTCGCCCTGTTCCTCGCCTGGCTCAACAGCCGCACCCGGCTCGGCATGCTGATCCGCGCCGGCGCGGCCAACCGCGAGATGGTGGCGGCGCTCGGCGTCGACATCCGCAGGCTCTACACCCTGGTGTTCGGTCTCGGCGCCATGCTGGCGGCGCTGGCCGGCGTCATGGCCGGGCCGATCTACGCCGTCGAGGTCGGCATGGGCGAGAGCATCCTGATCCTGACCTTCGTGGTGATCGTGATCGGCGGCATCGGCTCGACCCGCGGCGCCCTGGTCGGCGCCCTGCTGGTCGGCCTGGTCGACACCCTGGGGCGCGCTTTCCTCCCCGGCCTGCTGAAGGTCGTCCTGGCCCCGGCCACGGCCGACGGGCTCGGCGCCTCGCTGGCCTCGATGGCGATCTACATGCTGATGGCGGCGGTGTTGATCTGGCGGCCACGCGGCCTCTTCCCGGCGCCCGGCTGAGGCCTGTGCGATGATGCCCGAAGCGCGCCGCGGCCTGCAGCGGCCGGTCCTGCTGGCCGCACTGACGGTGGCGTTGGTGCTGCCCTGGCTGGCCCAGGCCAGCGGCTACGACTTCGTCACCGGCGTGGCGACGCGGGTCCTGATCCTGGCGCTGGCCGCGCTCAGCCTGAACCTGATCCTCGGCTTCGGCGGCATGGTCAGCTTCGGCCACGCCGCCTTCTTCGGCGCCGGCGCCTACGTGGTCGGCATCATGGCGTACCACGCCACCGTGGGCGGACCGCTCATGACCTGGCCCATCGAGATCGGCGGCAGCGAGAGCGCCTTCGTGGTCTGGCCGCTTGCCATGCTGGTGGCGGCGCTCCTGGCGCTGGTCATCGGCGCGCTGTCGCTCAGGACCAGCGGGCTCTACTTCATCATGATCACGCTGGCCTTCGCCCAGATGCTCTACTACTTCGCCGTCTCGCTCCAGGCCTACGGCGGCGACGACGGCCTGCCCATGTGGAGCCGCTCGACCGCCGGACCGCTGGCGCTGCGCGACGACCGCCAGTTCTATTACCTGGTGCTGGCCCTGCTGCTGCTCTTCCTCTTCCTCAAGGCGCGGCTGATCGCCGCCCGCTTCGGCCGGGTGCTGCGCGGCATCCGCGACAATGAGCGGCGCATGAACGCGATCGGCTTTCCGACCACGCGCTACAAGCTGGCCGCCTTCGTCATCGCCGGGGCGGTTGCCGGCCTGGCCGGCGCCCTGATGGCCAACCAGACCCTCTTCGTCAGCCCCTCGTTCCTCGACTGGCCGCGCTCCGGCGAGCTCCTGGTGATCGTCATCCTGGGCGGCATGGGCAGCCTCTGGGGGCCGGTCGCCGGCGCGGTTGCCTTCATCCTGCTCGAGGAGCTGCTGTCCGGCATCAGCGTGCATTGGCGCCTGGTCTTCGGGCCGCTCCTGATCCTGGTCGTGCTGTTCGCCAGGCAGGGCCTCTGGGGACTGGTCACGGCGGAGCGTACAGGCATTGCGCCGAGGGATACGGGCGATGGCTGAGCCGCTCCTGAGCGTACGCGGTCTGCGCAAGGCCTTCGGCGCGGTGATCGCCAGCGACGGCCTCGAGCTGTCGATCGCGGCGGGCGAGATCCACGCGGTGATCGGCCCGAACGGCGCCGGCAAGTCGACCTTGGTCGGCCAGATCGCCGGAGAGATCCGGCCCGACGCCGGCAGCATCCAGTTCCTGGGCGAGGAGATCACCGGCCTGCCGGTGTACGCGCGCGCCGCACGGGGGCTGGCCCGCTCGTTCCAGATCGCCTCGCTGCTGCCACACTTCACGGCGCTCGACAACGTGGCGCTCGCGGTCCAGGCGCACCAGGGTCACAGCTTCCGTTTCTGGCGTCCCGCGGCCGGCGAAGCCGCTCTGCGCGGTCCGGCGCTGGCCGCCCTGGAGCGCGTCGGCCTGGCCGGCCGCGCCGCGGTGCCGGCGG
>JBHJOF010000210.1:0-3984 GCA_050330055.1 Kiloniellales bacterium | reverse complement strand
CGACGGCGGCCAAACGCTCGCGATCTTCGGTGGAAAGTAAGATGCAGACGGTCTGAGCCATGCCCACAGACTCGCACGACCCGGCCCGCTTGTGAATCCTCTGATTATGTCAGTGCACTAGAGGTCTTCGCCGCACCGAGCGGGAACTGGACGCTGCTGATCACCATCCCGGGCGGCCCGACCTGCATGCTGATCTTCGGCGAGGGCTGGCGCACACTTGAGCCAGAGCCTGACGAGCCGCTTACATGACGGATTCTGCGCGCTTTGACCCCTGGGCCCTTCAGGCGAGACGGGCGGCGCTCACCTTTGAGGCTCGGCCTGCCACTGCCAACGGAGAGTGTGAGCGGCGAGACAAGGATTCAAGATAAACTGTTGTCTTTTCTCCATTCTGTCCAGCTTTCTTCGGCTTGGCTGAAACCAACCTCCTGAAGTTCTCTGTAGTTGCTCCGATATTTCCTGGAACAGGCAGCGGGGGAACTCGAAGCGTCCTGCCAGCGTTTTATGAGTGTGCTCTCGATAGCATCAGGTCATCTTCGGACGACTTCCCAATATTGTCACAGATGACTCGGCTGGGCGGATGATTTTAGGAGGGTCCCCATGATGCTCGCTCGCAAGGCTACGCGCTACGCTCTGCTGTCGGCAGGACTGGCAGCGGTGCTCGCAGCCCCGGCCGCTGCGCAGATTGGAGACTGTGCGCCGCGTGACATGCTTCTCGGCAAGCTGCAACAGGCCTTCGCCGAAGAACCCGTCCACGTCGGCGTAACGGTCAAGGGCGAGCTGCTGGAGGTTCTCGTCGGTCCCTCAGGAACCTGGACCGTCCTCGTCTCCATTCCCGGCGGGCCGACCTGCGTTGCCAGTCACGGCGATGGCTGGCGCGCACTCAAGCCGGAGCCGGAGGAGCGCGTATCCGCGCCCTTCGCCGATTGGACCCTGAGTCGGCACGCCGCGCTTGCGAATTAGAGGGAACGATCGCTGGCGGTTGCGTCGCGTGGCTCTATATGAAGAGGTTCCAAGAGCTGCGAAGGACAACCGTCGTGCCCGCACTCGCCGCATCATGCTCAGCAGCGAACTCTCGGCCGCGTCGCCTGCTGACAGCAGTCGTCCTGGCCGCCATGGCTGCTTGCAGCCAGCCGGAGACCGCTTTTGCCCAGCAGGATGCCGTGATCCAAAGCGAGAAACACGGCTTCCGCCTGGTCAGCCTCGTGCAGGGCCTGGAACATCCCTGGGGCCTCGCCTTCCTGCCGGACGGCTCGTTGCTGGTGACCGAGCGGCCGGGTCGCCTGCGCTTGATCAAGGACGGCGTGCTGCAAGAGCCGCCGATTGCGGGCGTGCCCGAGGTCGAGGCCGAGGGCCAGGGCGGTCTGCTCGACGTCGCCTTGCATCCCGACTTCGCCCAGAACCGGTTGCTTTACTTGAGCTATGCCTCGGCGAGTTGGCTACGCTCCGGCACCGAGATCGCCCGCGCGCGCCTGGCAGACGACCGGCTCGAGGATCTCGAGGTGATCCTGGTAGTAGAGCCGAAGTCGCGCGGCGGCCGTCACTTCGGCTCACGCCTGCTGTTCGGAGCGGACGGCATGCTTTACGCCACCTTGGGCGAACGGGGTGATGACGAGCGCGCTCAGGACCCGAGCGACTTGGCCGGTTCGGTGGTCCGCCTGACGCCGGATGGCGCGGTGCCCCCGGACAATCCCTTCGTGAACACGCCGGGCACGGCCCCGGAGCTCTTCACCCTGGGCCATCGCAACCCGCAGGGCCTGGCGCTGCAGCCTTCGACGGGACGCATCTGGGCAGTCGAGCACGGGCCACGCGGCGGCGACGAGCTCAATCTGCTCACCGCTGGCGCCAACTACGGCTGGCCGGTCATTACCCACGGCGTGAGCTACGCCGGCTTCCCGATCGGCGAAGGCAGCGAGAAGCCCGGCATGGAGCAGCCGGCGACCTATTGGGTCCCGTCGATCTCGCCGTCTGGCCTCGCCTTCTACGAGGGCGCGGCCTTTCCCGACTGGCGGGGCGATCTGTTCCTCGGCGCACTCTCCGGGCAATGCCTGGTGCGGCTGGAGATCGAAGGCGAGCGCGTGGTGCACGAGGAGCGCCTGCTGACCGACCTCCGCGCGCGCATCCGCGACGTGCGGGTCGGCCCGGATGGCCTGCTCTACCTGCTGACCGACCACCCCGACGGCGCCCTGCTGCGCCTGGAGCCGGCGTCATAGGCTGGATTCTTTGGGGACTTAGGGGGCCCTCCTACGCTAAAGCTTCGGAGGGCATCCTGCTTCGCACATTCGGCGGGGTTTATCCTGCGAAGCCCGGAAGGGCGAAGCAGGATGGTGCGGATGAGAGGACTCGAACCTCCACTCCCTTGCGAGAACTAGCACCTGAAGCTAGCGCGTCTACCAATTCCGCCACATCCGCGTCGTGGCATTCCATTGTCAACCGTGCCATCCCTTCGGGATGTCGCTCCGGTTTGCCGCCCTGCCGGGGTTGGTGCGGCTGAGAGGACTTGAACCTCCACGGGGTTTCCCCCACAGCGCCCTCAACGCTGCGCGTCTACCAATTCCGCCACAGCCGCCCAGGTCACACTCCGTCCCCACTGGCCGGCCCCACCGGCCGACCCCTTTTGCGGGATCGAGGGCGGGGGGAGTTATAGCGTCTGACGGCAAAAGGGCAATGGAAAACTGGCGCTTTTCGGCCCCGATTGCTTAGCCTGACATGCGGCCCGATATGGCCCACTATGCGCTGTGATATGAGTAGCACGGCCGCCCGCTGCAACCGCTTGTCCCGTCCCGCACCCGCGCCATGAAGACCATTCTGCTGATTGCCGCGCTGATCGGTCTGCTCGTCCTGGCGCTCGCCGCCGGCGTCGCCATGTGGCTCGGGGCCGGCGAGGTCGAGATGAGCTTGCATGGGATCATCGCCCTGGTCCTGGGCGTCGTTCTGGCCCTCGGCCTCGGGATCGGCCTGATGGCCCTGGTGTTCTATTCCAGCCGCCACGGCCACGACGATCAGGCCGGGCGCTGAGTTCGCGCGCCCTCCCGGCCCTGCGCCTAGGGCTGAAACGGCACCCTTGGTAGCTAACAATTTGACTAAAAATCAATATGTTATGCAGAGACGCGGCGAGCGCACGTTAACCAGTTCCCTTCATCCGGCCCAAACCTTTCTTGGGTAGGATTCGCTTAAGGCATCCGAAGCCCCCCTAGGATGCCTGTTAGTGACTGGGGCAGCGGCGTCATCCCTCTCGCCGCTGCTCCTTTTTCTTTCGAGCCGGCCTTAACGAAGGCTTTGGTCAGAGCCGCCAGAATGGCGCGCATGCCGTCGCTGAAACCATCGTTGCTGAATCGAGCTGTGGTCGCCGGTCTCTTCGTCACGCTGCTGCTGGCGGCGCAGGCGCCTGGCAGCCGGGCCCAGCTCTCGCAGACCGACCCCAATCACTACGGCTCGGGCGTCGGCCAGTCCAGGGCGCCGGCCACCGAGGGGCGCGGCGTCCCCGACTTCCGGAGCAGGAACCCGAACTCCCGCCTGCTCATGGATAGCGGCCGGCGACTGCGGGACGGCGGCCCGCCGGACCGCCGGCTGACCCAGGCTTGCCGCAACGGCCGCTTCCGTCAGGCGGTCGACCACCGCTTCGTGGCTCGGCTCGACGGCCAGACCTACGGCGCCGGCATCGGCGGCCGCTCGATGCTCTACGACCCGCAGCGCATGGCGCAGGACGGCATCCTCTACGTCTTCGTCGGCCAGGGCACGACCAACTGCCAAGTCTACATGTTGGGTATCCCCAACGCGCGCTGAGGATTCCTGGACAGCGGATCGTTCCTACGCCGTCATGGTCGGCGAAGGCCGACCATCCACGAGTTTCCTTTATTGCGGCTGACCGGTGTCCCAGCCCGAGTTGGGCCGATATCCTGGGCACTCTGTTCTGATGCAGCGCGGCTCAGCTACCCCGTCGAAAGCAACAACACGTGGATGGTCGGCCTTCGCCACTGCTGTCCG
>JBHJOF010000209.1:0-2048 GCA_050330055.1 Kiloniellales bacterium | reverse complement strand
GGCTCCTCAGCATGAGGTGGGAGCATGCTGATATAAAACAACATTCCTCATCCTGAGGAGCGTTCGAAGAACGCGTCTCGAAGGATGGGCCATGAGTCTCGATCTTCGAGATGGCGTATGAGGCCGCCGTCGGCTCCTTTCCCCGGAGAGCGAAGAGCGGCCGACGGCAAGGCTGCAGCGCCGCACTGCAACCTGCAAGGAGACGCTCGGCGCCGGAAAGCACTGTCTATATGCCTAAAATGGATAGTTAACTGTTCGTTACCTTGAGACAGAGGACATTCGCATTCATTTCCAATCTACTATATATAGATGTCGATATCGAGTTTATCACTAAATATTGGACTTCTCCATGTGGCAGGTCGTCACCAGCCAATGGCGTCCGCACGGCGACTTGTCGCGTCGGACCTGACTCCAGGGGGCGAACTTGAGCCTGCCACCCTGCTCCGGCTGACGGCCGATGGCACAGGTTTTCTATCTTTGTTTGATTAATATTGACATTACTACAATGTATGAGAGATTCTCTATGGCTGAAGGCGCGGACATACTCTTCTAAAAGCCACCTGCGTACAAAATATAGTACCAATCGCGTCTATTGCTTCTACATTTGGTAGGCTTCTTTAGGACTCAGCGCGCTGGCTGAGCTTTTGTCGGAGTGACTGCCCTCACCTTCATCTGTCTAATTTTGACAAACAGGCAGACGCTGCAATGCCCGAGCGAGCCCCAGAAGAGCCAAGGGGACGAGCGATGGGAACGAGCGAAGGGGACCAGCGAAGAAGCGGAGCGTCATCGGTGCCTCGGGCATCGGCGCACGGCCGTCGCAGCCACGACCCATCGCTCGGAAGCGACGTCCCGCGCAGGTAAGGCAATGGGATACCTAAGGCGGCCGGGCCCTTACTTCGCCTTGTAGACGACGGCCGGCTTGCTGGCGTCCAGGGTCGCCAGCACCGGCTCCCAGCCGGGCGGGCAGGGCCGCTGCGCATTGTCCTGATCGCAGGCCATGCCGAACTCGATCAGCTTGCGGGCGCCGTCGAGCTGCTCGGCGCTGACCGGGATCGCCTGGGCGGCGAAGGGATCCATGCGCCAGGCGCGCTGGGCGACATAGAAGGCACGGTCGCCCTTGACCGCGCGGAACAGGGTCACCTCGCCCAGGCCGGTCAGCTTGTTCTTGGTGCAGGCCAGCACGCGCAGCGCGCCGGGGAAGCCGTTCGAGGGTGCGCCCTCGACATCGGTCGCCAGCACCTCGTCGCAGGACTCGGCGTAATACTCCGCCATGCGGGTCAGGAACAGCTCCGGCGCCATGCCGACCAGCTCGGGGAAGAGCTGATAGGCGATCATGTCGCGCCACTCCTTGACCGGCTGGCCGGCCGGCAGCCATTCGAGTTGGTGGCCGAACTCGTTGCTCTCCTCCAGGCCGAGGCTCCAGCCGCCGGGCAGGCCGGCGATATAGACCTCACCGTCGCCGCCCTGGAACACCAGGGTGTCGCCGGCATGGCTGCTGCTCTGCGCCGCGGCCGGTGCCGGGCGCAGCAGGCCGAAGGCGAGCGCCGCCAGCAGCGCGGCACCGAAGCCGAGCGCCACCAGGCCGCAGCTCTGCGCGATGCGAAACTGCCAGATCGCTTTCCAGACCATGGGCGCGAGACTATCGCCTCTCCGCGCGCGTCACAAGCGCCGGCACGACACGGCCGGCACGAAACGATGCCCGCTCAAAGCGCGCGGCCTTCGAGCAGGCGCGGCAGGTCGCCGACCAGGCCCATGGCGTGGCGCATGAAGAAGCGCTTGGCCGGCGGCAGGCGGTTGACGACGGCGAGTCCGAGGTCGCGCGCCAGGCGCAGCCCCGGCAGGTCGTTGGAGAACAGCCGGTTCAGCCCGTCGGTCACGGCGATCAGCAGCAGGTTGTCGAGCCGCCGCCAGCGGGCGTAGCGCGCCAGCGCCTGCGGCGCGCCGGGATCGAGTCCGAGGCGCTGCGCCTCGACGATCACCTCGGCCAGCGCCGCCACGTCGCGCAGGCCGAGATTGAGGCCCTGCCCGGCGATCGGATGGATGCGATG
>JBHJOF010000208.1:0-16314 GCA_050330055.1 Kiloniellales bacterium | reverse complement strand
CTCCCCCTCAAAGGGGGGAGGGAAGTTCAGGCCGCTGCGGCAGCTCATTCGCCTCCCCCCTCGAGGGGGAGGCGGCGCGCAGCGCCGGAGGGGGGCCGGCGCGAAGCGCCGAAAGGGTGCAGCGGCAATGCGGGACCCGATTGCGGCAGAGCGGCTGCGATGCCGATGCAACAACGCCTTTCGACAAGCGCATGAAGCACCTTTATGAGGAGCAATCCATGACCGATCAGTGGACCGGCGGATGTCTCTGCGGCAAGGTGCGCTTTCGCGTCAAGGCGCCGCAGGCGCAGGTGATCGCCTGCCACTGCCGGCAGTGCCGGCGCGTGAGCGGGCACTACTTCGCCGCCAGCGCCGCCGCCTGGCCCGACCTGGAGCTGACGGCAAGCGAAGGGCTTGCCTGGTATCAATCGGCCGCGACCTCGCGCCGCGGCTTCTGCCGGCTCTGCGGCTCCAGCCTGTTCTTCGACCACGGCCCCGACGAGCCGCTCGGCATCGCCGCCGGCGCCTTCGACGAGGAGCCGCCCTTCAAGCTGGCCGTCCACATCTGGGTCGACGAGGCCGGCAAATACTACGAGCTGAGCGACGACCTGCCCGCCTACAGCGAAGCGGAATGGCGCAAGGGCGGCTGGCGCGCCTACCGGCACGGCGAGAGGGAGCGGCTGAAGTAAGCTAACCCGCCGCCGCCGCGGCGCCGTCCAGCGCCACCACCGGCGGCGGGGCGAAGGAGATTTCGCGCACGCGGCGGCGGTGCTCGCGCGGCGAGCAGCCGAACTGCGCCTTGTAGGCGCGCGAAAAGTAGGGCGCCGAGGCGAAGCCCGAGGCCAGCCCCACCTCCAGCACGCTGAGGTCGGTCTGCTCCAGGAGCTGGCGCGCCCGGTCGAGGCGCAGCTTGAGGTAATAGCCGGTCGGCGTGTGCCCCAGGTAGCTGCGGAACAGCCGCTCGAGCTGGCGCCGCGAGATGCCGCCGACGGCCGCCAGCCTGTCGGCGCTCAAAGGCTCCTCCAGGGTCTGCTCCATGGTCTCCAGGATGCGCACCAGCTTGGGATGGCGCACGCCGAGCCTGAGGCCCATGGCCATGCGCTGGTGGTCGTCGGGATTGCGGATGCGCGCGTGCAGCAATTGCTCGGAGATGCCCACCGCCAGCTCGCGGCCGTGGCGCGAGGCGATCAGGTGCAGCATCATGTCGAGCGGCGCGGTGCCGCCGGCCGCGGTGAAGCGGCGGCCGTCGATCTCGAACAGCTCGCCGGTGACGTCGAGCTCGGGGAACTCTTCACGGAAGCCGGAGAGGTTCTCCCAGTGCAAGGTGATGCGGTAGCCGTCCAGCACACCGGCGCGCGCGAGAATGTGGGTGCCGGTATCGACGGCGCCGAGCACCGCGCCCTTGCGGTCGAGCTTCCTGAGCCAGGCGAGCAAGGGGCGCGTCTCGGCCTTCTCGGGCTCGAAGGAGGCGCAGACGATCACCGTCGGAAAGCTCTCGACCGCGGCGATCGGCAGGTCGGCCACCAGTGTCATCGCATTGCTGGCGGCGACCGGCTCGCCGTCCAGGGAAAAGGTGTGCCAGGAATAGAGCTGGCGCCCGGACAGCCTGTTGGCGACGCGCAGCGGCTCGACCGCCGAGAAGAAGGCCATCATCGAGAATCTCGGCACCAGCAGGAAGCCGATGCGCTCGGAGGCCGGTGCCTTACCCGGCAGCCCATAGCGTGCCTGGGCGTCCGCGGCCTCGCCATGGCCGGCCTGAGGTGGTGGTGCCTGGGTCAAGGTGGTGGCCACGCCTGGTCTCAGCCGCTCCCTGCTCTTAGCCGGCCCGTGGTTTCAGGGCGGAGGCTACCCGTCTCACTGTCGGGGCTGGGACTCTAGGGCCTCGTGGGGCGCCTTGTCGAGCGGCGCAAGGAACGCTCGGCCAATAACGTACGAGTGCGGCCTAATCGGCTACGAGGCGCCGGCTCGCGGCGCAGACCCTGTCGAAAGCCGCCGCCGCGGCGGGGCTGAGCGCCCGCGCCCGCAGGCAGCTGTGCACCAGGCCGGGCTCGACCTCGAGCTCGACCGGCACGGCATGCTCGGCCAGGCGACGGGCGTAGTGCTCGGCATCGGCGCGCAGCGGGTCGTGCTCGACCGCCATGATGTAGGCCGGCGGCAGGCCGTGGAAGTCGTCGGCCAGAAGCGGCGCGGCCAGGGGATCCTCGGTCGAGGTCGCGCCGCCCAGATAGGCCTGCATGTAGTAGAGCGACTCGTCGGCTTTGAGCAGCGGCGCGTCCGCGGCGCGCGTGCCCGACTTGCCGTTATCCCAGCCGAGGCCGAGCCCCGGATAGATCAGCACCTGGCCGCGGATGGCCGGGCCGCCGGCGTCGCGCGCCTTGAGGCAGAGCACGGCCGCCAGGTTGCCGCCTGCGGAATCGCCGCCGACCAGGATGCGCGTCGGGTCGATGCCGAAATGCGCGGCATCGGCCGCCACCGCCGAGTGTGCGTCCCAGGCGTCCTCGACCGCGGCCGGATAGGGATGTTCCGGCGCCAGGCGATAGTCGACGGAGATCACCGTGAGGCCAGCGGCCTGCGCCAGGTCAGCGGTCGAGGTGTCATGGCTCTCCAAGTCGCCGAAGATCCAGCCGCCCCCGTGCAGATAGAGGAAGGCGGCGCTCGGCTGCTTGAGGCCGGCCGGACGATAGATGCGCACCGGGATGTCGCGCAGACCGGCGGCGATCGCGCGGTCTTCGACCGTCATGCCGGCCGGGCGGGAGCCGCGGAACGACTCGGACATCGCACGATACATGGTGCGCTGCTCGGCCAGCGAGAAATCGCGGTAGTTCGGCGGAAAGAGCTCGTCCGTCTGGGCGATGAACTCGGCGATGCCGGGAGCCAGCTCGATCTCTTTGCTCATTCCCCCACCTTCACGACGGGCCTGCCTTGCGCCGGATGCCGACCGAGCGGCCAGCCCGCTCGGGCCGCGGCAAGGTCTTGTGCGCGGCAAAGATCGCCTGCAGGCGCGCCGCCACCTCGGGCGCGAAGGGCGCGGCGCGCGCCCCGCTCGCATCCCCGGTCATGTCGACGTGAAGCAGCATGCACTCGGCCTCGGCCAGCAGACGGTCGTCGGCGCAGTCATACATGGCATGAAACAGGTGGAAGCGCTTCTCGTGCAGATCAAGAAGCCGGCTCGTCACCCGCACCTCGGCCCCGGCGGCGACCTCCGCCAGGTAGCTGATGTGCGTCTCCAGGGTGTAGAGCGAGCGGCCGGTGCACCGGCGCGCCGCGTCGTCGAGGCCGATCGCGTCCATCACGGCGTCGGTCGCGTGGCTGAAGATCAGCAGGTAGTAGGCCTCATTCAGATGGCCGTTGTAATCGATCCAGTCGGGCTGCACCCGCTCGCGGTGCAGTTCCAGGGGCGCGGCGCTAGGCATGGCAAAAAAGGGGACTGTCCCCTTTTTTGGTGGTGGCGAGGCGGATCAGGGCATCGGCGGCAACAGCGCCCTGCCCCTCCGGCAGCACCAGCAGCGGGTTGACGTCGAGCTCGAGCAAGCGGTCGCACTCGGACTGCGCATAGGCGGCGACCGCCAGGACGGCCTCGATCACCGCGTCGCGGTCGCCCGGCGGCTGGCCGCGGTAGCCCTTAAGCAGGCGGGAAACCTTGAGGCCGTCGAGCGCGGTGGCCACGCTCGCCCGGTCGGTCGGCAGCAGCAGGGTAGCGGCGTCCTCGACCAGGTTGACCAGGATGCCGCCGGCACCAAGCACGAGGGCCAGGCCGAACTGCGGGTCGCGCTTGACACCGACGATCAGCTCGGCAACCGCGCCGCCAGCCATGCGCTCGACCAGGAAGCGGTCATGGCCCTCGAGCCGCGCCTGCATGGCGGCGGCGGCCTTGCGCACCGCCTCCGCGCCCTTCAGGTCGAGGGCGACGGCGCCCAGCTCGGTCTTGTGGGTGAAGGCGCTGCCGGCCGCCTTGAGCACGACGGGAAATCCGATCTCGGCGGCTGCATCCGGCGCCTCGGCGGCGGAGACGACGCGCCCCCCGGGTACCGGCAGGCCGAAGGACGCGAGCCGGCGCTTGCTGTCGACTTCGTCGATCACCTCGGCGCTGTCGGAAACCACCGTCACCGGCTCGAGCCGCAGAGCGCCCGCTGCCGCCCGTGCCAGGGCCGCTTCGCGCAGCGCTTCGTAGCGCGCGGCGCCGGCCAGCGCCTCCATGGCCTGCTCCAGGCCCTGCAGCGGCACCACGCCGCCGGCGATCAGCTTGTCGCGCGCAGCCTCGGGCAGCAGTTCGGGAAAGCTGCTCACCACCACGGCCGACTTGCCGGTAGTGCTGCGGGCGCGGATCATGGCGTCTATGCAGGCGTCCCACTCCTCGATGCCCGGCACGCCGGGCCGACAGTAGTCGAGCACCAGCATGGTGGTGTCGAAGACCTCGCCCATGATCGTGGCGAAGCAGCGCTCCAGCTCGTTCACCCTGCCCCAGATCGAGGTGTTGTAGTCGAGCGGATTGGCGGTCACCGCGAAGACCGGCAGCTGCTGCTTGAGCGCCGCCACCTGCCTGTCCGACAGCGCCGGCAACTCGAGCCCGAGGTCCTGCGCCAGGTCGGCGACCAGCGCGGCGTCACCGCCCGAGCAGGTCAGCACGCCGAGCTTGCGCCCGGGGCGCGGCTGGCCGATCGACAGCAGCTTCAGGGTCTCCATCAGGGCCGGCAGCGAGCCGACGCGCAGGATGCCCAGGCGCTCGAACAGGGCGTCGTAGAGCTGGTCCGAGCCGGCCAGCGACGAGGTATGGGTCATGGCCAGGCGGCTGGCGATCTCCGAGCGGCCGACCTTGATGGCGACGATCGGCTTGCCCTTGGCGAGCGCGTACTCGGCGGCGCGGCTGAAGCCGGCGACGTCGGCGAGCCCCTCGATGTAGAGGCCGATCGCCGTCACGCGTGGGTCGTCGACCAGGGGCGCGATGAAGTCGCCGAGCCCCAGCGCCGCCTGGTTGCCGACCGAGATGACGTAGGCGAGCGGCACCGAGCGCTCGGTCATGGTCAGATTGAGCGCGATGTTGCCGCTCTGCGAGACGATGGCGACGCCGCGCTCGACGTGCGTGCCGCCGGCCGGCGAGGCCCAGAGTGCCGCGCCGTCGAGATAATTCAGGACGCCGTAGCAGTTCGGCCCGACCAGCGCCATGTCGCCGGCAGCCTCGACCAATTGACGTTGCAAGGCCGCGCCCTCGGGCCCGACCTCGGCGAAGCCGGCGGCATAGGCGATGCAGCCGCCCGCGCCCATCTCGGCCAGCGCGCGGACATGCGGCACGGAGAGCTCGCGGTTGACGGCGAGGAAGACGGCGTCGGGCGCCTCCGGCAGGTCGTCGAGCGAGGCAAAGCAGCGGTGCCCGGCGATCTCGGCGTGGTGCGGATTGACCACCCAGATCGCGCCTCGATAGCCGATCTGCTCGCAGACCCTGAGCGGATAGGACAGCACCTTGCCGCCGACGAAGGCGATATGGCGCGGCCGCAGCAGTCGCCTGAGGTTCTCCTGCAAGCGCTCCCCGGTCGCGCGGCGCGGCATGGCGACGCTCATGCCGCCCCCTCACGGAATTGGGGTCTGACCCCATTTCGTAGACCCCCCTCCCTATCCCTCCCCCTCGAGGGGGGAGGGAATGGAAGGCGACGCGGCGCGGCGCCACAAAGCCTCCCCCCCTTGAGGGGGGAGGTTGAAGGGGGGGCCAAACGAAGAGAGGTTTGTCGCATCACGTTCAGCGTCACGTTCAACTCCCCAGCGGCCGCAGCAGGGAGCGGGAGATGATATGGCGCTGGATCTCGCTGGTGCCTTCCCAGATGCGCTCGACGCGGGCGTCGCGCCAGATGCGCTCCAGCGGCAGGTCGGACATCAGGCCCATGCCGCCGTGGATCTGCAAGGCCTCGTCGGCGATGAAGGCGAGCGACTCGGTCGCCGCCAGCTTGGCGATAGCCGCGTCCATGTCGGTCATGGTTCCCTGGTCGAACTTCCAGGCGGCCTCGTAGGTCAGCAGCTCGGCGGAACGGCGGCGCAGCTCCATGTCGGCCAGCTTGAAGCCGATGCCCTGGAAGCGGCCGATGGTCTGGCCGAACTGCTTGCGGCTGGCGGCGTAGTCGGTCGCCAGCTCCATGGCGCGGTCGCAGCGCCCGAGGCAGATCGCCGCCACCTGCAGGCGCGTCGCCGCCAGCCACTCGTTGGCCACCTCGAAGCCCTTGCCCGGCTCGCCCAGCACCTGGGAGGCCGGCAGGCGGCAGCCGTCGAACTCCAGGATGAAGTTGTGATAGCCGCGGTGCGAGACGTTCCTGTAGCCGTCGCGCAACGTGAAGCCGGGCGTACCCTTGTCGACCAGGAACGAGGTGATCAGCTTGCGCGGACCGCGCGGCGAGTCTTCCTCCCCTGTCGCCGCGAAGAGGATCACGAAGTCGGCCACGTCGGCGTGGCTGATGAAGTGCTTGGTGCCGGTGATGACGTAGCCGTCGCCATCCTTCACCGCCCGGCACTTCATCGAGCGCAGGTCGGAGCCCGCCTCGGGCTCGGTCATTGCGAGACAGTCGACCTTCTCGCCGCGGATCGCCGGCAGCAGATAGCGCTCGCGCTGCTCGCCGACGCAGGCCTGCAGGATGTTGCTCGGGCGGCCCACGGTGTACTGCAACGCCATGTTGGCGCGGCCAAGCTCGCGGTCGAGCAGGCACATGGAGACGGTGTCGAGCCCGCCGCCGCCCAGCTCTGCCGGCATGTTGGCGGCATAGAGGCCGAGCGCGATCGAGCGCTCGCGGATCTGCCGCAGCAGCTCTGGGCGCACGCGGTCGCTCTCCTCGACCTCCTGCTCGTAGGGATAGAGCTCCTCCTCGACGAAGCGGCGCGCCGTTTCGATCAGCATCTTCTGTTCGGTGTCGAGGGCGAAGTCCATGGTCAGGGCCTCAGCTTGCCAGCGTTTCCGTATTGCCATCCACCGCCAACGCCTGGCCGGAGACCTTGGCGCCCAGGTCGCAGCAGACGAAGAGCACCATGTCGGCGATCTCCTCGGCCGTGACGAAGGTCTTGAGCGAGACGCCGCGCGTGTAGCTCTCGCGCACCGCCGCCTTACTGACACCGCGCGCCTTGGCCTCGGCGGCGATCACGCGCTCGATGCGCTCGCCCTCGACCGAGCCGGGGCAGATCGCATTGACGCGGATCCTGTCCGGGCCGAGCTCCATGGCCAGGCTCTTGGTCAGGCCGACCACGGCCCACTTGGAGGCGGCATAGGGCGTCCTCAGCGGATAGCCGAAGGTGCCGGCGGTCGAGGCCAGGTTGACGATCGAGCCGCCGCCGGCCTGTCTCAGGAGCGGCACGGCGCGCTTCAGGCAGAGGAACATGCCGTTCAGGTTGACGTCGAGGGTGCGCAGCCAGTCGGCGTGTTCCAGGCTCTCGATCGGCCCGGTCGGCCCGGCGATGCCGGCGTTGTTGACCAGCGCGTCGAGCCCGCCCAGCCGCGCCTCGGCCTCATCGAACAGGCGCTCGACGTCTTCCGGCTTCGACACATCGGTCAGGGTACCACCTAGATCGGGCAACGCCTCCTTGGCGGCGGCCAGAGCCTCGGCATCAACCTCGCAGATGTGCACCCGGGCGCCGTTCGCCAAGAAGCCCGCCGCAATCGCCCGGCCGATGCCGCGGGCCCCCGCGGTAACCAGGACGCGCTTGCCGGCGAGGCTGGGGTGGGTCAGCAAGGCCGGACTCGCTCGTTGTCCGCTTCGCGGACGGCCCGCTCCCTGCCCTCCACCGCAAAGGCAACGGAAGTCGCGTATCCCGGAAGGGAGTGGCGCGCCCTTGCCATCGCCGATGCTGTCGTCCCGGCACTTGTTGCCGGGACCCAATGCCCTATCAGCCGTGCAGGCGCTACCGCCATTGGGTCCCGGGGACAAGCCCCGGGACGACAGTGGTGTGTGTATAGACGTTGCGAGAGCGCCGCGCGAGATCGCTCCACCGTTTGCCTCCCACCCACTGTCATGCCCGGACTTGATCCGGGCATCCATCGCGCAACGGCACCATGGATTGCCGGGCCTTCGCCGCGCCGTAGGGGCTTCGGCCCCGCAGGCGGGTCAAGCCCGGCAATGACATTGGAGAAGAGCTCAGGACCACGCGTCGAAACCACGAGCCTATCCCTTGCGCCGGATGGCGATGCTGCGGCCGGCCTGCTTCGGCTTGGCGAGGCCGGCGTGCGCCTTGTGGATCGCCTGCAAGGCCTCATAGACCGAAGGCGAGATCGGCGCGGTGCGCGGCTCGTCTTTCGTTTCGACATGCAGCAGCATCTGCTCGGCGGTGGCCAGCAGGTCGCCGGACTTCTCGTTGCGCATGGCGTGGAAGATCTGCAGACGCTTCTCGTCGAGGTCTAGGACCTGCGTGGTAACCAGCAGAGGATCGCCCTCGTCGGCCTCGCGCAGGTTGCTCATGTGGGTCTCGACCGTGAAGAACGAGCGGCCCGACGCCCGGTAGGCCTCGTCGATGCCGATGTAGCGGAAGAGCGCGTCCGAGGCGTCGCCGGCCACCAGCAGGAAGCAGGACTCGCTCATGTGGCCGTTGTAGTCGACCCACTCGGGCTTGACCGGCGTGCGGTGCAGAGCGAGCGGCACCTCCACAGTGTCGCCCGTCTGCCAGCGCTTGAAGGGCTTGCCTTCATAGGGCGTGGCGACGCTTGCATGGCGGCGGCCGCCGCTGCGCTTCCCGGCGCGGAAATCGGCGGTGATCTCGATCAGCTCGATCAGCAGTTCGTCGCGGGTGCGCTCGATCTCCTTGACCGTATAGCCGCCGGCCTGGGCCTGAGTACCCTCGACCATCCGCTGGGTCAGCTCGGGCGTCAGCTCGGGCGCCTCGAGCTTGGTCCAGGGCAGCTTCAGGGCCGGGCCGAACTGCTCCAGCATGTGCGCCATGCCGCTGTCGCCTCCGGCCAGGTGGAAGGTCAGGCAGGGCCCCATGAAGGCCCAGCGCAGGCCGGGGCCGTCGTGGATCGCGGCATCGATCTCGGCCGTGTTGGCGACGCCGTCGGCCACCATGTGCAGCGCCTCGCGCCAGACCGCCTCCTGCAGGCGGTCGGAGATGTAGCCGGGGATCTCGTGCCGCACCTTGAGCGGCTTCTTGCCGAGCGCGGCGTAGAAGGCCATGGCCCAGTCGATCGCGGCGGCATCGGTCCTGTCGCCGCCCAGCACCTCGACCAGCGGCAGGATGTAGACCGGGTTGAAGGGATGGCCGATCAGGATGCGCCCGGGCTGCCTGGCGCCGCTCTGGATGCGGCTGGGCAGCAGGCCGGAGGAGCTGGAAGCGATCACCACATCGGGCGCCGCAGCCGCGTCGATCTGGGCCAGCAGCCTGGTCTTGAGCGCTTCGTCCTCGGGTGCCGATTCCTGGACGAACTGGGCGTCCTTGACTGCCCCCTCCAGCGTGGCGGCATAGCGCAGGCGTCCCTGGTCGGCGCCCGGCTCCAGGCCGACGCGGGTCAAGGCCGGCCAGGCGTTGGCCACCGCCTGGCGCAGCCGGCTCTCGCCCTCGGGGTGCGGGTCCCAGGCCGTCACGTCGAGGCCGCGGGCCAGGAACTGGGCGGCCCAGCCGGCGCCGATAACGCCGCCGCCGATGATGGCGGCGCGGCTCACCCGCGCCGCGTCACAACGCGCCATTGCGGTTCGTCCTTTGGGTCAGTTGCGCGGCCGCAGGCCCAAGCGCTCGCGCGCCTCGGCCGGGCTCAGGGGCCGCGCGCCCATGAGCTCGATGATCTTGATCGCCTTCTCGACCAGCTGGCCGTTGCTGGCGAAGACGCCCTTCTCGAGATAGAGGTTGTCCTCCAGCCCTACCCGCACGTGGCCGCCCAGGAGCACGGCCTGCGCCACCATCGGCATCTCCAGCGAAGAGATGCCGAAGCCGGCCCACTGGGCGCCCGGCGGCAGCATGTCGCGCATGGTTTTCATGGTCGCGGTGTCGGCCGGCGCGCCCCAGGGGATACCGAGGCAGATCTGGTAGAGCGGCGGCTCCTCGATCAGGCCCTCGGCGACCAGCTGGTTGGCGAAGCGCAGGTGGCCGAGGTCGAAGACCTCGAGCTCCGGCTTCACCTTGCAGTCCTTGATACGCTTGGCCATGGCGCGCAGGATCGGCGGCGTCGAGATGTAGATACCGTCGCCGAAGTTGAGCGTGCCGCAGTCGAGGCTGCAGATCTCGGGCAGCAGCTCCTCGATGTGGGTCAGGCGCTCGTCGGCGCCGACCAGGTCGGTGCCGGCGGCGGGCTTCAGCGGATCGTCCTCGCTCGGCATGTAGTCGCCGCCCATGCCGGCGGTCAGGTTGATCACCACGTCGACGTCGCTGTCGCGCACCCGCTCGACCACCTCGCGGAACAGCTTGGGGTCGCGGCTCGCCTTGCCGGTTTCCGGGTCGCGCACGTGCATGTGGGCGACGGCGGCGCCCGCCCTGGCAGCCTCGATCGCCGCATTGGCGATCTGCTCCGGCGTCACCGGGATGGCCGGGTGCTTGCCCACCGTGTCGCCGGCCCCGGTCACGGCACAGGTAACGATCACCTCGCGGTTCATCGATGCTCCCCTTGTAAGGCTGGCCCCTGGTTCGCCTGGGTTTCGTCTGGTCCCGTCGCCGGTGCGGCGCGGCTGGGCCCTGCATCTTCGCCGGACGGGGCCCCGGCGCCCAGCGCAATGGCGGCCCTGCCGACCGCACGACGCTAGCCTAAGCCATTGGACGATCTTGCTCCAGCTCGCCGCTAACTTGCTTCTGCGCGCCGCATGGTCGGGACCGCCCGATGGCGCGAAATCGGGGCCGAGGCCCAAATGTGCGGCGGGCGGGACCCGAAGGTCCCGCCCGCACCGCAGAGACATGGCTGAGTGGTAGGTTATTATTCGGCCAGTCGGAGATTGGACAGCTCCGCGCCGATGATCTTGAAGGTCTTCTCGAGATCTTCGTTGGTCGGTGACTTGAAGAACTTGGTGGGGTCGCTGGCGCAGTTGCGATAGAGGGTGTCGAGCGACGACGGCGCCTGGAATGTAATCGTGTAGATCGTGATGCCCTGCGCCTTCATGGCCGTGCATTCCGCCGCCAACTGATTGTTGGTCTGGCTCACGGTGAGCGGATCATAGGTGTGCTGCGGCGTGTTTTCGCCGTCCGTCATGATGATCGCCACCTTCTCCATCAGCGGCGTGTCGTAGTCGAGCGGCAGGGTCGGATCGCCGCCCCACAGGTCCCGCCACTGCGGCGACAGCACCCGCCAGCCCCAGACCATGCCGATATCGGTCCGCGTGCTGCCGGCAGCCTCAAGCGCGTCGATGGTCGCCGTGATGGTGGACTTCTCGGCGGTCAGCGGCAATGCGCTGACCGATGGGCAGCCGTAGTAGATGTTGCCGGGGCGTCCGTCGAACTGAGGCCACTTGCCGCTGCTGGGCGGTGCATCATTGGTCGCCAGCGCGCCAGACCGTGGGTTGCCGCAGCCGTTCCAGGGCGACGGCAAGCTCTGCATCCAGTCGTCGTGCGGCTGGAAGTTGACCCGCGCGGCGAAGGGCACCACCGCCACCCAGAGGTCGTTCACCGTCTCGCGGTCGCCGTAGAGAATCTCAACCAGCGAGTTGGCGGCGTTCCTGAGCGACGTGATCTTGCTGCCGGCCATGGAGCCGGTGACGTCGAGCACCATGGCCAGCTCCATGCCGCGAACCGCGCGTTTCACCACGGCGCGCGCCTTGACGGTGATCTGGTCGACGTTCACGACCCGCAGGAAGGTGGTCGGCACCTCCGCGCTGGCGATGACCTCGACCGTGCCGTCGACCTCATTGACCGAGATTGTCAAGGGTTGAACGGTCGCATCGAGATAGCCGCTGGGGAAGTTGCCGACGAAGTAGCGGTCGATGTCGTTCGCCTGATAGGCTTCGGAGAAGGCACGTCCACCGGCGAGCGCGGCCGAGTCGACCGCCTGGCTGAGTCGCATCTGTACCATGTAGGCCCGGCCGGCGTCGGTCGCGACGCCGAGCAGAGCCATCAAGGGCACGATCGCCACAGAGAGGAGCACTGCAACGGCGGCGCGCCGGTCGGCGCAGAAGCGTCCGAGCAGGCCCGCCAACAGTTTCCGGGGGAACCGAGGCATGTTTATCACCATGGCAGTATAAAGTAATAGTTCGTGCCATGGTGCCTGCTCTGATTTAATAAAAAACTAATATCTAAAATACTAGTAAATATAGATTGAACTAAAATCAGGTAAAATACTCAAGATTCCACTTGATATTTCTACAGAAATGCGCTGATGCATTGGCAAGATGGCCGGCTGCTCCCCGAACCTACAAAAGCACCACGGGCTGGGACATTCACTTACTGGGCGAGGCGGAGCTGGCTCAGCTGCGCGCCGATGATCTTGAAGACCTTCTCGAGATCCTCATTGGTCGGCGACTTGTAGAAGTAGCTCGGCTGGCTGGCGCAGTTCCGGTACAGCGAGTCGAGCGAGGAAGGCGACTGGAAGGTGATGGTATAGATGATGATGCCCTGGTCCTTCATGGCTTCGCATTCCTGCGCCAGCCGGGCGTTGGCCTGCGCCACCGTGCCCTCTCCCGATTCGGGCGTGTTCTCGCCGTCGGTCATGATGATGACCGCCTTGTCCATGCTCTCGGTGCCATAGTCCAGCGGCAGCTCGGCGTTGCCCCAGAGGCCGCGCCAGCGTGGCGACAGCACGCGCCAGCCCCAGACCATGCCGATGTCGGTGCGAGTCCTGCCGTTCGCCGAGAGATTCTGGACAAAGTCGGCGACAGTGGAATACTCGGCGGTCAGCGGCAGGACGTTTCTGGCCGGGCAGTGCGTGCCGGTATACTTGTTCCAGAGCGCGACGCTTGGCGGGTCGTCGTTGGTAGCGCTGGCGCCCGAGCGCAGATTGCCGCAACCAGTCCAGGAGCCGTTGGGATTGGTCAGCCACTCGCTATGGGGCGAGAAGTTTACCCGGCCGGAGAAGGGCACGACCGAGACCCAAAGGTTGTCCACGGTCTCGCGACTGCCGTAGAGAATGCCCAGGAGCGACGCGCCCGCCGTCTTGAGGGCCGCAAGCTTGCCGCCGCTGTTCATCGAGCCGGTCACGTCGAGCACCAGGGCCAGCTCCAGGCCGCGCGTCAGGCCGTAGACCACGGCGCTCGCGCTGATGTCGACCTGGTCGATGTTGAGCAACCGCATGAAGGTGGTCGGAACCGACGCCGAGGCGGCCACGGTCACCGTGCCCTCTTCATCGTCGAAGGTGATCGACAACGGCGTCAGGTCGATGTTCATGAAGTCGGAGGAGAAGTTGATCTCGAAGTAGCGCTGCACGTCGTCGTTCCGGTAGGTCTCGTGGAACGAGCGACCGCCGGCCAGGGCCGCGGCGTCGACCGCCTGGCTGAGCCGGGCCTTGGCGAGATAGGCGCGCGAGGAATCCAGTGCCAGACCGACCATCGCCAGCAGCGGGATGATCAACACGCTCAACAGGACGAAGACGCCGCCCCTGCGGTCCCGCGCGAAGCGGCGGGGAACGTCAAGCCATGTCCGCCAGTTTGGAAAGGCCATGTCAGCCACCGGGCACAAGCGAGAGAGCGGCCCGGCAGAATAGATGAGATTGTCTAAATTTTTCGTGAATAGGCTGGCGTGATACCCGTCTTATCAAATAAAAATAAAGTAAAATTTAAAATAAACTATGTACTTTCAGGAAAACCGATCGGCCCTACGTTTCGAGGGCCGCAATGGCGGGCCGCGCAGCGGCCCTCCGTTCGGTGCCGAAGTAACGATCCCGCCGCAGCAGCCAGCCGACCGCGTACCAGATGCCGAGCGTGCCGAGCACGGCGGCGTAGCCGTCTATGGCGTAGTGCCAGCCGAGATGGACAGAGCCCAGGAAGGTCAGCGACGCGAAGAGTGCGAGCGCCCAGCCAAGCACCCGATGGGTCCGCCAGCCAAGCAGCAGGCTCAGTATGACGGCACCGACGTGCATGCTGGGCATGGCCGATATTCCCAGGCCAGGGCCGATAACGCCGTCCTGGTAGCCCTGCCACAACGCATCCTGCACATCGAGCGCCCAGATGCGATGGCTCTCGTTGGCCGCCTGCAGATAGGCCATGAGCGGTGCGAAGGGATCGGGCAGGCCGGTAACCTGGCTGAAATAGCAGGGTCCGGCCGAGGAAAAGACCGTCGCCGCGAGGCTGCCAAGGAGCGCCCAGGCGAGCAGCATGCTGAGGAAAAACTGCATGCGCAACAAGGGGTTGGAGCGCGACAGCGCCTGCCAACAGACAATCCCGTAAAGCACGAAGAACCAGAGATGATAGATCATGTTCAGGGCTTGGCTGACCATTGGCCTGCCGAGCAGCGGCTGCAGTATTTCCCAGGGATGGCGCCCGCCGTGCAGCCAGAGGTCCCAGGCCATGAAGGCGGCGTCCCAGTCGAACGGTCGCACCATCGGGATCAGAACCTTGATCGAAGTAAAGGTCGAGATGAATATCGGCAGCACGCTAAGTACCAGCCCAGCCGCCAGCAGCCGCTCGGGCATGAGCAGTCGCCGCAGGTCGTTGCCCAAGGTGAGAAGGAGGGCTTTCGGCCGCACCACCACCACGAGGTGAAGCAAGTAGCCGAGACCAACGATGACCATGCACAAGGCGTAGCGGACCAGCAGCCGGTCGAAATAGAGCGTCAGCGACATCCGGCTGAGCGCGCCGTGCGACCAGGCCAACAGGGCTCCGGCCAGCACATAAGCCAGAACCAGGCCGAGCAGCCAGAGATGCTCGCGGACTACGCCGAGAGGCGCCTGGACGAAGCCCCCCAAGGGCAGCCTTGCGGTGGCTGTTTGCATGCAGTCCCTTTCGCGGCCCTTACTGACGGGGTCCGGTCGCCTGGATGAGGCTGTCTCGTTGGTAGCCGGTATAGGATTTTCGGCTTTCGAAAAGCTTACCGGGGCCCTGGCTCGCCCTGCTCCAGCCGACGCCCAGAGCCGCTCACCTGCCTGCAGTCCTAACGGAGGATTAAGCACTTGCTGCCATGATCGGCCCGCGGTTGGCTCATGGTCGGCCCGTAATGGGCGGGGCCGGCCGCGCAAGTCTGTGCGAAAGGGAAGCCATGGCACCGGATACTGCCGTCGTCTCGGATCGCGACGCCCAGATGGAACGCGGGGCGGACTGCGCCCTGCTGCGGCAGCTCTTCGCCGGTTTGCCGAGCCACATTCGAAACAGCTTTACCGCCGAGCAGAACGCCGCGCTGGCCGAGGCGGCGCGCCGCTGCAAGTGGGGCACGCACCAGACCGATATCCGCCTCTCGCTGCCGCTGTTCGGCAAGCGCTACTACCTGGTGCTGCTGGCCGGCGAAGAGCGCCGCAGCAAGGCGCGGCGAATCGCCGAGCGCAGCCAGCATCCCTTCACCAAGACGGGCAACCTGCTGTTCGTCGGCGCGACGGTGACAGTAGCCACGGTGCTGGGCAGCCTGCTCTGGACCATGGGCTTCATCTGGTACCTGTCCAACTGACGCCGCGCCGCTCTCGGGCCGAACAATCGCAACGGCGCCTTGCCCGCCGAGCCGGACGAGCGCACTAGGGAATGATAGGTCCGGCCCTCAAGGAGACGGGCAGGCAGCAGCGACAGACCCGCACATGGACAGCATTTCTCTCGACCGCACCGCCAATTACGCAGGAGGCACGCGCCAGGCGAACTGCTGCGACGCAGCCTGCGGCATCACGCCTGGCTGCTCGGGTTCTGTCTCACCTACATGGCGCTGGCATTGACGGTACTAGCCTACGGTGGCCACCCGCACCACATTCTGCTGGCGAGCTACGCAGCCAGTACCTTGACCCCGCCGGTCCTGGCAATCGTTTTCATCGCCTTCGGTCACCTTTACCATCACGTATTGCACGTCCGACCTTTCAGTCCGCGTGGCGCACTGGTCGCGATGCTGAGCGATGAGCGGCTGACCTTGGAGCGGGCGATCTACGCATTCATCCCGGTGCTGCTGGTCCGGTGTTTTCCAGCACCTTCACGTCGTTCAAAAACGCAATCCCAAGCATCATCCCCTTCGCGTACGACGTCGCACTGATGGAACTGGACCGGCTGCTGCATTTCGGCATCGACCCTTGGCGCCTGCTGCAGCCCGTCCTTGGCCAACCGTTGCTCACCTCGTTGCTAAGGCCACCTTTACAATCTTTGGTTCCCCCTGATGTACCTGGTGCTCAATTGGCAGATATTCAGCCTGAGCAATCCGCGCCTCCGCGTGCAGTACCTGCTCTCCTTCGCCGTCATCTGGACTCTGGCCGGCAACCTGCTGGCCCTGGTGCTGTCCTCGGCCGGGCCCTGCTTCTATGAGCCCGTCACCGGCACTGCAGGCCCGTATGGCGAGCTTGTGGCCTAC
>JBHJOF010000207.1:0-6431 GCA_050330055.1 Kiloniellales bacterium | reverse complement strand
CCGAGGAGATGGGCCTCGACGATGCCGACCGCGAGACGGCGCGCAGCGCCGGCCTGCTGATGAACCTGGGCAAGATCCTGGTGCCCGAATCGCTGCTGACGCGCAGCGGCTCGATCAGCGACCAGGAGCGCCGCCAGATTCACGAGAACCTGAGCGCGACGGTCGAGCTGCTGGACGGCGTCGAGTTCCCCGGGCCGGTGGTCGAGACTCTGCGCCAAGCTCAGGAGCAGGTCGACGGCGGCGGCTATCCGCGCGGCCTGACGGGCGACGAGATCCTGACCACGGCGCGCATCGTCGCGGTGGCCAACGCCTTTGTCGGCATGGTGAGCCCGCGCGCCCACCGACCGGCGCTGGCGCTCGACCGGGCGATCCAGGTGCTGATGCAGGCAGCCGGCAGCCTCTACGACGCCGCGGCGGTGGCGGCGCTGGTCAACTATCTCGACAACCGCGGCGGCCGGGTCGATTGGCAGCCGGCGCCCGCGTCCCCCGCCCTGCCGCCGCCGGCCCGGTTCTAGCGGTCGATTCTTGCCACGATAATCACACAGACGGGCTGCGCAGGCCGGGTTCCGCTCCTATATGATTAGACTAGGCGACTCGGGGAGGCCCCGCCGGGCCCAACCCCTGGCGCGAATGGGATCGCAACGTGCTCGGGCTGTTTCAATCCACTCAGGTGGCGGGCAAGGCCATGCCGCGTGTGCCGGCCGGTACGCGCGTCTACGCCGTCGGCGACATCCACGGCCGGTTCGACCTTCTCGAAGCCTTGCACCGCGAGATCGATGCCGATGCGCGCAACGACAGGGGGTTGCGCAAGGTGGTGGTCTATCTCGGCGACTACGTCGACCGCGGACCGGACTCGCGCAACGTGATCGACTATCTGATCGAGGAGCCGCTGCCCGGCTTCGAATCGATCCATCTGATGGGCAACCACGAAGCCTTCCTGCTGCAGTTCCTCGCCGACAGCACGGTGCTGCCGAGCTGGGCCATGAACGGCGGCGACGCCACACTGGCCAGCTATGGCGTCAGCCCGCACGAGGCGCCGTCCGGCGCCAACCGTGCCGAATGGCTGCGCACCCGTTTCCGTGAGGTCATGCCGCGCGCGCACCACAACTTCCTCTGTGCCCTCAAGCTCAGCCACGTCGAGGGCGACTATCTCTTCGTCCATGCCGGCGTGCGCCCCGGCATCCCGATCGAGCAGCAGGACCCGCTCGACCTGCTCTGGATTCGTGAGCCCTTCCTGCGCTCGACAGAGGACTTCGGCAAGCTGGTGGTGCACGGCCACACGCCGGTGCGCCGGCCCGAGCGGCGCGCCAACCGGATCGACATCGACACCGGAGCGGTCTACGGCGGCCAGCTCACCGCGCTGGCGCTCGAAGGCGATACCCAGCTCTTCCTGCAGGTGTGAGTGGCCCCGACCCGGCGCGACCAAGTATCGCATAGGCGAAATGCCCTTTCGGCGCCTCGCGCCAGCCCCCCACCCGGCGCTTCGCGCCGACCTCCCCCTCGAGGGGGGAGGTGAACAAGGTGCCGCCGCGCTTGTTTTTCCCTCCCCCCTCGAGGGGGAGGGCAGGGTGGGGGGCGTCCGCGAAGCGGACAACAGAAAGCGGATTCCCCTTCATGACCGCGCAGCAGTCGATCGAGTCCGGGCGTGACAGCGAATGAAGTGCTCGATCAACCCGACATTTCTTCTGCCGTTGCACTTATCGTGCGGGCCGATCCAGGCTAGGCTAGGGCAATCCGCGACGGAGCGCGGCGAAAGGACGCCTGCTCGTGCCCGGCTTCGACTGCGATCGCTTCATCGACGATGCCTTCGGCGCGCACGCCGCGCTGGTCGCCGCCACGCGCGAGGCGGTGCGCGCGCCGCTCGCCCGCCTGGTCGAGCTGGCGGCGCGGGCCGTCGAGCAGGGCGGCAAGATCCTGTTCTTCGGCAATGGCGTCAGCGCCGGCGTGGCGCAGCAGCTGGCTGCCGCCTTGACAGTGCGTCAGCGTGAAAGCCGTGCGCCGATCGCCGCCCTGGCGCTGAGCAGCAACAGCGCGACCCTGACCGCGATCGGCAATGCGCTCGGCTTCGACCAGCTCTTCGTCCGCCAGATCCGGGCGCTGGGGCGCCGCGGCGACCTGGCGGTCGGGCTCTGCGCCGCCGAGCGCAGCACCAACGTGACCCTGGGCTTGGAAGCGGCGCGCAACGTTGGCCTGGTGCCCGCGGCCTTCACCGGCAGCGACGGGGGCGACCTGGCCGGCATCGCCGATCCGCTGCTCATGGTGCCGTCCGACGACGGCGCGCGTATCCTCGAGATGCACGTGACCATCGGGCAGATCTTCTGCGCCGCGCTGGAGCGGCGCCTGGGGCTGGTCCGAGACCCCGCCTAGAGCTGCGGGTCGGTCAGCGCGCCGAGGCGCAGGGCGGCGGCGAGCGCGAAGCGCAGCGTCTGGGCCTTGCGGCGGCTGCCGTTCAGGCGCGTCACCGGCGCCTCGCGCAGGATCGCCGCGCCATAGGCATCGGCCACCATCAGGCCGCAGTCCTCGGGCAGCACTTCGCGCGGGAAATCGGCCGCCACCGCGAAGTAGAAACGGTCACAATAGTCCAGGTACTCGTGCCACTTGCCGTCGCTGCGGAAGTCGGCCAGCGAGCTCTTGACCTCGATGATGGTGATCTCGCCGTTGAGATCGAGCCCGATCACGTCGACCCGCCGGCCCGAGCGCAGGGTGAACTCGGTCAGTGTGGCGACGCCCAGCTCGCCGAGCGAGCGGCAGACGCCGCGTGCGATCTGCTCGGCGCCCAGCAACGGCACGCTCCCGGTGCCCTCCGGGAGGGCAAGGTCGGGTGCGGCGCGGGACCGGTCTTCGCTGAGGTGCTGGTTGCTCATGGCGACGGGCGCCATGATAGACCAGCTCGGTGCCCGACTCAGCCTTTGATGGGCTCAGCCCTTGAAGTGATAGACGAGCACGGCCAGCGCGGCCAGCAGGCCGCCGGTGAGCGCGAGATAGCCGGCCAGGCTGGCGATCTGCGACAGCGCGCCCTGCGGCCTCGACTTGGGCAGCAGGCGGCGCTCCCGCCCGCCCAGGATGACCAGGTAGAAGCGGTGGCGGCCGAAGCCCACGCTGTGCCGGATGTCGACGGGATGGCGCCGCGCGGCGCGGCCGTCGAACATGGTGCGGATGGCGCGCCGCTGCTCCTCCGTGAAGCTGGCGGCAACGCGCGGGTCGATCCACTTGAGGTAGGTGTCGAGGAAGGGATCGGGGCGGCGGCGCACCAGCCTGGGTTCGCTGAAGCGAGGCGCTGCGGCTGTGGCGGAGGATGTCGCTGCGGGCGATAGGCAAGGCGCCGCGGGGGAGGATTGGGCGGCCAGGCTGGCCGGGGCTTGAGTCCAGTCTGCCTGCATTTCCTCGCTTGCCACGGGCGCTCCTCCTGATCTTTTGCTTTTGCTTGTTGTGCCAGAGCGGCCCTTGAAAATCCGTTAAAGGAATGACGCAAGTAACTCGAAAACGTGGATAATTTTATGTGAATGCGGCGCCGCCGCCGGCCCGGGCAAGGGCTGGGGACGCCTCGGGCCTTTCAATTCCGCGGCGCCGTGGCATGCTCCGCCGATGCCTGAGATCGCCACCAGGCCCCCGTTCAAGGGGGCTTTGTCGTCCTTGCCACGGGCCGAAGCGTTGCACCAGCCGGGGTGGACGGCGTGACCGTCGTCGCGCAGGGAGGGCCGGGCCGGCGCGCGCCCGCGTCGACCTTGCGGATCGTGCTGACGGTCTTCCTGCCCTTTACCAGCGGTTACTACCTCTCCTACCTCTATCGCTCGGTGAACGCGGTGATCGCACCGCAGTTGATCGCCGACATCGGCCTCACGGCCTCCGACCTGGGGCTCCTGACTGCCGCCTACTTCCTCGCCTTCGCCGCCTTCCAGCTCCCTCTCGGCCTGCTGCTCGACCGCTTCGGGCCGCGCCGGGTGCAAAGCGCCTTGCTGTTGTCCGCCGCACTGGGCGCCGCGGTCTTCGGGCTCGGCGACAGCAAGGCGGTGCTGGTCGCCGGCCGGGCGCTGATCGGCCTGGGCGTGGCCGGCGGCCTGATGGCCTCGCTCAAGGCCATCACCCTCTGGTTCCCGCGCGAGCGCTGGCCCCTGGTCAACGGCTGGTTCGTGGCCATGGGCGGGCTCGGCGCCATGTCGGCCACGGCGCCGGTCGAGGCCTTGCTGCAGGTGACCGACTGGCGCGGCATCTTCTACGGGCTCTCGGCCGCTACGGTGGCGGCCTCTGCCCTGATCTTCTTCGTGGTGCCCGAGCGGCCGGCCTCCGGCAGCGCAACGGCGAGCGGCCCACAGCCAAGGCCGAGCGGTCTGGGGAAGATCTACCGCGACCCGCTGTTCTGGCGCCTGGCGCCGCTGGGCGCCACCTGCTTCGCCGCCCAGATGGCGATCCAGGGTCTCTGGGCGGGCCCCTGGCTCAGCGACGTGGCCGGCTTCGACCGCGACCAGGTGGCAAGCTATCTGCTGCTGCTGACCGGCGCCATGACCGCCGGCTTCGTGCTGACCGGCCTGGTCGCCGATTTCCTCGGCCGGCGCGGCGTCGGCCTCGGCAGCATCCTGGCCGTCGGCACCGCCCTGCTGCTGCTGGCCCAGGCGGTGATCGTATTGCGGCTCATGCCGCAGTCGCCCTGGCCATGGCTGCTTATGGGGCTGACCGCGAACATGGCGATCCTGATCTTCCCCATGCTCTCGGGCCATTTCGGCGTGGCCAGCGCCGGGCGCGCCAACACCGCCTTCAACGTCATGGTCTTCTCCGGCGCCTTCGGCGCGCAGTACGTCATCGGCTGGATCATCGACTTCTGGCCGCTGGCGCCGGACGGCGGCTACCTGCCGGACGCCTACAGCGCCGCCTTCGGCATCGTGCTGGCGCTCGAGACGGCCGCCTTCCTCTGGTTCCTGATCGCCGGCCGGCGGCCCGGCGCATCGGTCGGTTAGGATTATGCCGGGGGCGCCGCCACGGGTGCCTCGCACGGCACGTGTCGTGCGGTGGAGTACCTGGTCGCTGTGATAATTCTGGGCAAGACCTTGCCACCACTTGTTTCCACAGGGCTGGTAGGCGTTTACTAGATCACCCGTCTGGTTGCTAGGCAGTGGCTTTGGACAGGCGGCGCAATACTCAAGCCCGCGAGGGGAAGCATGGGGCCCTTTGGCCGCGGCGAGACTGGCACGGAACGGCAGATCACCCGCAGCCTGGTCTGGCGGCTGCGCCACGGCGAGGTGATCTGGGACAGCGAGCTGCAGGGCTTCGGCATTGCCGCCGGCGACGACGGCAAGCTCTATTTCCTGGAGACCGCGATCGGCGGCGAGCGGCGGCGCACCGTAATCGGCCGCCACGGCGAACCCTGGACCCCCGAGACGGCCCGCTCCGAAGCCTGGCGGCTCAAGGCCGAGCTGCTGCGCGCGGCCGATGCGGGCGGCGACAGGGGCCGCGGCGCGCGCCGCCGCCGGCGCCTCACCTCCGCCGTGGTCGAGGGCCTGAAACCCGGCGAGATCGCCTGGGACCGCGAGGTTACCGGCTTCGGCGCGCGCTGCCAGCGGGTCACCAAGGTCTATTTCCTGAAGGCCCGGATCGGCCGGCGCCAGCGCTGGATCACCATCGGCACGCACGGCGCAGAGTGGCAGCCCGACGGTGCGCGGCGCGAGGCCCAGCGCCTGCTGGCCGAGATCGCCGCCGGCGGCGGCCCGGCCGCAGCACCACCGCCGCGCCGCAATATCACCCTGGCCGAGCTCTGCGACCGCTACCTGAAGGAGGGCTGCGGCGCCAAGCGGGCGAGCACGCTCGCGACCGACCGCGGCCGCATTGAACGGCACATCAAGCCGCTGCTCGGCGGCAAGCGCATCGCCGGCGTCACCAGCGCCGACATCGAAGGCTTCGCCGCCGCGGTGACGGCCGGCGAGACCGCAACCGACGTGCGCACGCGGCCGCGTGGCCGCGCCATCGTCACTGGCGGCGCCGGCACCGCAGCGCGCACCCTTGGCCTGCTCAGCGCGATCTTCGGCTTTGCGGTCAAGCGCGGTCTCATCGAGCGCAACCCGGTGCGCGGCGTGCGCCGCGCGGCCCCGCACCGCACACTTCAACCGCCGAGCGCCGGCGAGCTGGAGCGGCTCGGTGGCGCGCTGGTGTCGGCCGAGCTGGAGGGCGCCGATCCGGGCGCCGTCGCGGCGCTTCGCCTCATGGTGTTGACCGGTTGCCGTAGCGCCGAGCTGCTGGCACTGACCTGGGCCGACGTCGATCTCGATCGCGCCAGCCTGCGCCTGCGCGACAACAGCGCCAAAGGATCTGGGGGCGGGCAGCGCTTCGTCGCTCTCAGCGTGCAGGCAAGCGTGTTGTTGCGCGGCCTGCCGCGCGGCGCAGCGGACACCCCCGTGCTGCCGGGCCAGAGCAGGACCGGCCGGCTGCCGGCACTGGCGCCG
>JBHJOF010000206.1:0-12072 GCA_050330055.1 Kiloniellales bacterium | reverse complement strand
ATCAGGCCGCCGATCCAGTAGCGCGCCGGCGCAGCGAGCAGGAAGCCGATATCGATCGGCCAGAGAGTGTCGAGGCCGACGCCGAGCAGCACGGTGACCAGCGGCACCGCCGGCGGAATGACGCGGACCTCGGCGCGGTCCTTTTCCGGTTCGGCGGTCACGCTTGCCTCACCGCGGCTTCGTCTGCTGCCAACGGGCCAGGTTGCCGTGCGCGTTGCGTTCGGCTTCGACGGCGTAGTCGGCCGCGGTCTCGCTGCGCGCGGTCAGCTCGATGACGTAGCCGTTCGGGTCGCGCAGGTAGATCGAGCGGATGAAGCCGTGGTCGGCGATGCCGCGGGTCTCGATGCCGGCGGCCCTGCCCTGCTCCAGCATGGGCTGCAGCGCCTCGGGCGCCACCTCGAGCGCGATATGCAGGTCGTAGTCGTGCTGCGCCTTGAAGTCGAAGGGGCTGCCGGGCACCTCGAAGAAGGCGAGATAGGACTCGTCGCCGAGCCGGTAGAAGCTGTGCAGCACGCGCGTCTCGCGGCCGCTCTTGGTCTCGCCGATCTCGAAGGCATCGGCCAGCGGCAGGCCGAGGAAGTCCTCGTAGAAGCGGCGCGTCTCCTCGCTATCGCGGCAGCGGTAGGCGTTGTGGTGCAGGCCCCCGATGGTGACCTTCGGGCTCCCGGCCCGCCCCCTTGCGATTGCTGGGGTCATGGCGCTTGCTCCTCCCTTGGGGCGCGGCTTTCGTTCAGGATAAAGCAGGATCCGCCACGGGGCCACCGGGCAGGAACTCTCAGCTTCGCGCAGTCCGCCGATTCTTCCAGAGGATGAGCGCGAGCGCGCCGAAGCCTGCGATGGGCAGGACAAGGTCCTCGGGCACGCCCAGCAGCCAGGCGGCGCTGCCGCCGATCAGCGACCAGATGACGGGAATCGCAACCAGGTGCAGCGGCGTGCGGCCCTCGATCGCGAGCAGCAGGCCGAGCGTGAAGACCGTCGTCGGGCAAGGCGCCACGCCGAAGAGCGCGGCCTGCGGCCAGCCGTGGCCGGCGAGCCAGCCGAGCAGCGGATAGAGCAGCAGCGCGAAGGCGATCAGGCCGAGCCCGGCCAGGCCGCAAGGGTCGGCGCGCCAGCGGAAGGAGACTTTGCCGCGGATCGTGGCGGTCCAGAGCAACAGCAGCGCCTGGATGATGAAGAACGCGCCGAAGACCGGCGCGAGAAAGTTGATCGTGGCGGAGTGCAGCAGGTGATAGACGACGCCGTTCCAGGCCCAGGCGGCAGCGAGCAGCGCGCCGATCAAGCGGCCGCTGCCGCGCAGCGGCCTGGCGGCCAGCAGGATGATGAGGAGCGCGAGTCCATAGGCGACGAGCTGCGCCGGCCAGATGGCGCGGTTATAGGACTCGAAGTTGGCGAAAAAGACCTCGGCCGTGAAGGGCAGCATGGCGCTTTGCTTGACTGTATCGTAGCTGGGCTCGCGTCGGTCAACTCGTGCATCATCGCTCCAATGACGAGCAAGATCACCCTCACCCTCCCACGCGCTGACGCGCGCGGGCCCCTCCCTCTCCCCTCATGGGCGAGGGGAACAAACTGGCGCGCACCCATTCCCTCTCCCTCGAGGGGAGAGGGAGGGGCCCATCGCGATAGCGATGGGAGGGTGAGGGTGACTGACAGAAGTCATCGCGAATGCGATGCCAATGGTGACATATCGCCTACAAACTCTCCACGTACTCGACCATCCGCGCGCGCATCTGCTGGTCGGGCAGGCGGCCGGTGAGGGCGCCCATGTTCTCCGCCATGTGGTCGACGCGCGAGGTGGCGGGGATGGCGCAGGTCACGGCCGGGTGCGAGACGACGAACTTGAGGAAGAACTGCGCCCAGTTGGCGCAGTCGATCTCGCCGGCCCAGTCGGGCAGCGGATGGCGCTGGAAGCGGTCGAACAGCGCGCCGCGCCGGAACGGCCGGTTGATGATGACGCCAAGCCCGCGCTCGGCGGCGAGCGGCAGCAGGCGTCGCTCGGCCTCGCGGTCGAGGACGTTGTAAGTGAACTGCACGAAGTCGATCGGCTCCTGCGTCATGATCTTCTCCAGCTCGCCGTGACGGCTGCCGTGCGAGGTGGTCATGCCGATGTAACGGATGCGGCCCTCGGCCTTGTGCGCCAGCAGCGTCTCCAGGTAGCCCTCCCAGTTCAGCAGGTTGTGCACCTGCATCAGGTCGAAGGTCTCGAGGCCCCAGAGCCGGCGCGAGTCCTCCATCTGGCCGCGACCCAGCGCGCCGAACAGATGCCAGACCTTGGTCGCGGCGAACAGCGCCTGCTTGTCCGCGATGCGCTCCAGGCAGTAGCCGATGACCGCCTCGGACGAGCCGTACATCGGCGAGGAATCGATCACGCCGCCGCCGCGATCGAAGAAATGCTGCAGCACCTCGACCCGCTGATCGCGCAGCGCCTTGTCGTCGCCGACGTTGAAGGTGATCCAGGAGCCCATGCCGATCACCGGCACCTGCTCGCCGGTCGAAGGGATCGCGCGCGTCAGGATCGGGCCGGTCGCGCCACCTGCGGTCCGGCGCCCCAGGGCGGCGGTCAGGCCGAGCCCTGCCAGCGCGCCGAGGACGGCGCGGCGGCTCAGTTCCGGTGCGCGATGCCGGGGCCCGTCGAGCGGATCGGGGCCGAGTGGTTTCTCGCGGCAGGTCATGGTCCTGCAGTTTCAGTTGGCTGGACCGCACCAGGCTTTCAAGCCCAAGAGATCAAGCCCATCGGCGAATGTCCAGCGGCGACCCGCCACCGCCCGAGGCTGTCACGGCCTGTCCGACCCGGGCAGATGGGTGACAGAGTTAATCGATGACATGGTGGACAGCAAAAAAGAGGTGTTTGACACGGATGAACACGGATGAACACGAATTGCGACCTTGTTCGACAGCGGTGCGTTCTTGGCTGCGATGAGCTAGCTCAAAAAAGTTGTTCCTTCGTTCAGTTTGTGTTCATCCGTGTTCATCCGTGTCATATCAAGTTTGTTGCTCGCGCGACTTGGCTCCCTGGAGACCGGTTCGCAGGCGCGATGGGGTGTGCCGCCTATGATCCTGCTGCCGTCGAGGGGCCGGGGATGGCCCAGCGGCACTTCGCATGTCGCGCGCAACGAGATCCCCTTGCACCGCATCGCGAAAGCGGGCATTCAGCCGTCGCGCCGATCCGCCGCCACCGACGCTCCGGAGCCCCTCTTGGTCGCCACCCTCGCCTCCATCGCCGCGCTGCTCATGGGCGCGCTGATCATGCTGCTGGGCTCCAGCCTTCTGGGCATCGTGCTGCCGCTCCGGATGAGCGCTGCAGGCTTCTCGACCGAGGTGACCGGCATCATCATGGGCGCCTACTTCGCCGGCCTCTTGGCCGGCTCCATCTACGGCAAGCGGGTGATCGGCGAGGTCGGGCACATCCGCGCCTTCGCCGGCTTCGCCGCCATCATGGCGGCGGCGGCGCTCGCTTATCCCATGCAGGTGGGGACGCTGTCCTGGGGCCTGCTGCGCTTCATCGGCGGCTTCTGTACCGCCGGCGTCTTTGCTGCCATCGAGTCCTGGCTCAACGAGCGCTCGAGCAACGAGACGCGCGGCCGCGTGCTCTCGATCTACATGGTCAACAACTACCTGGGCATCATGCTGGGGCAGTTCATGATCAACCTCTGGGACATCGGCACCGCCGAGGTCTTCATGATGGCCTCGCTGCTGACCAGCCTGTCGCTGGTGCCGGTGGTCCTGACCCGGGTGGCGGCGCCCGACATCTCGCAGATCAAGCCGCTGTCGCTGGCCGCGCTCTACCGCGCCTCGCCGCTCGGCGTGATCGGGTCTCTGGCCTCAGGCACGGTGCTGGGCGGCTACTACGGTCTGGGCGCGATCTTCGCCGAGCAGATCGGCTTCAGCATCTTCGAGGTCTCGCTCTTCATGGGCTCGGTGATCCTGGGCGGGCTGCTGCTGCAATGGCCGATCGGGCGCGTTTCCGACCGCTATGACCGGCGCAGGGTGCTGCTGGTGGTCCTGCTGCTGCTGCTGGCGGCTTGCGGCGCCGGCTCGGCGATCCTGCTGATGGCCGAAATCTTTCCCCTGATGCTCGGGATCGGGCTGCTGCTCGGCGGCACCATGATGTGCATCTATCCGATCGCGGTTTCCCAGGCCTACGACCATTTGACTCCTGACCGCTACGTCGGCGCCTCCAGTGGCCTCCTGCTAGCCTATTCGCTCGGTGCCACGGCAGGCCCGGTACTTTGCGGCTTCGCCATGGCGCGGCTCGGCCCGCAGGCCTTCTTCGGCTTCATCGTCGCGGTCGCCCTGCTGCTGGTGGCTTTCGTGCTCTACCGGCTGCGCGCCCGCGAGGCGGTGCCGTTGGAGGAACGCGAGACCGTCGTGCCGCTGCCCCGCATGTCGCCCGTGGTGGCGGAACTCGATCCGCGCGCCGCGCCGTCGGCCGGGACCGCAGACGAGCCGCCCCGTAGCGGCGCTAGCCTGGAGTGATAGCTATCGCCTGCCCGCAGCTAGTTTTGGCGTTAGCGCTTAGGTTCAGAGAGTGAAGCAATCAGACAGGCCGTTAGGACTTGATGACATACGCCGATCAGAGTATGTAAGCAAAAGAACTAAAACAGATGCTTAGCTGTCACGGGGGAGAACGAAATCGAAGTAAAGGCAGAGAGGGGCAGCGGAGATGATGGCGAATCGGCGTGTGGACATCACCGCGATGTTCAGCACGGGCAGTGGCGCTGCATGCATTACCCAACCGTTCTCGACCGATAACAGGCTCGAGGACGTGATTGTCTGGGCGCGGTCGCTGGAAACCGGCGGCCGCAGGCTGGTCGAGGTGATCTGCGATCTGCGGGCCCGCGGCGCGGACAGCTAGACTTTCGAGTTAGTCGCGAGGTCGCGAGCGCGATCTGCCCAATGGTGTGGTGGCGTCAGCCGGCCGCGGCGAAGAGCCCGACCGAGCCGAGGAACTCCTGAGCGCGCTCCGAGACGCGCCCCGTCTCCCCGGTGGTCAGCAGGTGGGGGCCGACGTCGGCCTGGCTGCCGCTGGCGAACTCCGGGTGCCGGGCCAGATAGTCGGCCAGGCTCTCGGCCACCACGGCCGGCTGGTCGTAAAGCGCGACGCCCGGCGGCAGGGCAGCGGCAAAGCGCCCGGCCACGAGCTGGTAGTGGGTGCAGCCCAGGATCACCGAATCCGGCGCTAGGCCGCCGGTCTGCTCCAGGAAGCCGGCCACGTAAAGCCGGATCAGCCCGTCGATCTCGGCCGGCGAGGCCCGCCCCTCGATCGCCGCCGCCAGGTCCGGGCAGGCCTGCTGCACGATACGCACGGCCGGGGCACGCTTGCCGATCTCCTCGGCGTAGGCGTTGCTCATGATCGTGCGGCGGGTGCCGAAGACGCCGATCAGGGCCCGCCGCTGGCTCGCCGGCGCGTCGGCGGGCGGCCTCTCGCAGGCCCAGGGCACGCCGGTCACGGTCTCGACCATGGGCACCAGGATGCCGAGGATGCGGTGGTCCGGATAGGCCTCGGGCAGCCAGACCTGCTGCAGGTGGCGCAGGGCCACGGCGGCGGCCGTGTTGCAGGCCAGCACGACCAGGCGGCAACCGCGCTGGAACAGTGCCTCGAGGTTCTGCCGCGTGAGGGCGATGATCTCGTCCGAGGGGCGGCAGCCGTAGGGCGCGTTGGCGTGGTCGCCCAGGTAGACGAAGGGCTGGCGCGGCAGGCGGTCGCGAAAGGCGTGCAGGATAGTCAGTCCGCCATAGCCCGAATCGAAGACCCCGATCATGCCACCAGTTTCCTGTCTCTCGTCGCCACCCGCTTCCTCCCTGAGACTGCGCTCGAGCCCGTAAAGTCTTTCTAAACGCCTGAATGTGGGCGGGAAGATGGCACGAGCGCCGGACCAGTTCATGAAATTTTTCGCGAATGCCGCGCGATCCGGTTGTCGACGGGCGGCCGCTGGACCATCTTTGCGCCGCGGGCGGACCCCGACGGTTCGGGGCTGCGCCGGAGGACAGCGACTTGCTGCACGTCTGTTCGCTTGCCGACATGCCGGGCTGCGTGGCCCGCCTGCGGCCGAGGCACGTGGTCTCGCTGCTGCCGCCGCACGAGCTGCCGGCGACGCCGGCCGGCCTGGCTCCCGAACGGCACCTGAGGCTCGGCCTGGACGATGTCTACGAGGCCCTGCCGGGCCAGGTCGCGCCGGCGCGCAGCCACATCGAGGCGCTGGTCGGCTTCGCCGCCGGCTGGGACCGCGACACGCCGCTGCTGGTCCACTGCTTCGCCGGAATCAGCCGCTCCACGGCAGCAGCGCTGATCCTGCTCTGCCTGGAGAGCGAGCGGCGCGAGGCCGAGGCCGCCGAGCTGCTGGCCCGGCAAGCCCCGCATGCCCAGCCCAACCGGCGCATGATCGAGCTGGCCGACGAACTCCTGGGCCGCCGGGGGCGGCTCAGCGCCGCGGTCGCCGCCATGGGCCCGGCGAGCCTGGTCATGCCGGGCCCGCTGGTCACCCTGCCGAGCCGGCTGCCGCCGCGCTGAGCCTGGACCCTCCCACATGGCCATCGAAGGCATCCTGTTCGACAAGGACGGCACCCTGCTCGACTATCACGAGACCTGGATGCCGGTGAACCGCCGCGCCGCCCTGGCCGCGGCCGGCGGCGACGAGGCCCTGGCCGGCGACCTGCTGGCGCTGGCCGGCTACGACCACGCGAGCAGCCGGGTGCGCTCGAACTCGCCGCTGGCCGCCTGGAGCAACGACGCGATTGCCGCGCTCTGGGCCGGCCGCGCGCCGGGCTGGGAAGAGGGCGCGCTCACGCGGGTGATCGAGGACATCTTCCTGCAGGCCAGCGCGGCGCCGGTGACGGATCTGGCGGCCCTGTTCCTTCGCCTCAAGGGCCGCGGCCTGGCGCTCGGCCTCGCCACCCACGACAGCGCCGCCGGGGCCGAGGCGACCGTGACCCGCTTCGGGCTCGGCGGCCTGCTCGACTTCGTGGCCGGCTATGACTCCGGCCACGGCACCAAGCCGGGCCCGGGCATGGTCGAGGGCTTCTGCAGGGCCACGGGGCTCGCGCCCGGCGCGATCGCCGTGGTCGGCGACAACCTGCACGACCTGGAGATGGGCCGCGCCGCCGGCGTGGCGCTGGTGGTCGGCGTCCTGACCGGCACCAGCCACGCGGCCGACCTGGCGCCGCTCGCCGACCGCGTGCTGGACGACATCACCCAGCTCGAGGTGCTGCTCGATTCTCTGGCCTGAGAGTTTGGCGACGGCCTCAGTAGCCAAGTGCGCATCCGTCCTTTCGGGGATCTGATCCCCCAGACAGGATGCCCCGGTCATGATCGATGAAAATCGCCTGTCCGCCGCCTAGCGGATCGGCGGCCAGGCGTATCTCGTGACCGATCGCCAGCAGTCCTTGCATCGTCTCGGCTGGGAAGGACTTCTCCAGCTCGACAAGGTCTCCGTTGGCGAAGACACGCGGCATGTCCAGTGCGGCTTGGATGTCTAAGGCGTAGTCAAAGACGTTTGTCAGGAAGCGCGTGTGTCCGAACGGCTGATAGTCCCCGCCCATTACGCCGTAGGGCATCATCACACGTCCGTTGCGCGTGACCATGCCGGGCATGATCGTGTGCAGCGGGCGCTTGGACGGACCGATGCAGTTCGGATGGCTGGCGTCGATGCGAAAGCACCGGCCGCGATTCTGGAACAGAACACCAGTATGAGGACACAGGATCGTGCTGCCAAAGGATTCGTAGATAGAATTGATGAAGCTGACGGCGTTGAGATCGCGGTCCACAACGCAGACATAGACTGTGTCTGATTTGTGCAATCCAAGTTTTGACAGATTGGGCATCGGCCGGTCGAGGCGGATTTTGCGGCGCAGATTGCCCGCCCATTCCTTTGACAGAAGATAGTCGAGTTTCGCCGTCATGGCGCCAGGATCGGATATCTCGGCGTTGCGTGCGGCGAATGCCAGCCGTCCGGTCTCGATTTCGAGATGCGTTCTCTCGGCCGAGAGCGGCGCCAGCGCGCCGAGATCGAAGCCTTCCAGCACGTTCAGCATGACGAGGGCGGTAAGGCCTTGATTGTTGGGCGGAATCTGGTGGACCCGGACGCCTCGATAGTTGGTGTGTATGGGCGTTACAAACTCCCCGCGCACTGCCGCGAAGTCCTCGAGGTCATGAAGCCCTCCATGGGCCTTGAGCGTAGACGTCATCGCTTCTGCGATCTCGCCCTCGTAAAACGCCTTGCGCCCTCCGGAAGCGAGTTTTGAGAGCGTCTCGGCAAGGGCGGGTTGGCGATGTACCTCGCCCTCGTCGGGAACTCGGCCATACGGCAGGAAAACGGCCCGGGACTCCGGGCTACGGTCGAGCAGATCGGCGACGCGCAGCCAGTCGAACCGGACGCGGGCATGCACGGGATAGCCGTCGCGGGCATAGTGTATCGCTGGCGCTAGAAGCCGGCCAAAGTCCATCCGGCCATGCGCCTCGTGCAGCGCAATCCAGGCATCAACCGCGCCCGGCATCGTCACGGAGTGAACCGACGCCGATTCGATCTCGGAGATGCCGCGCGCAAGGAAGTGGTCGAGCGTCGCCGCTGCGGGCGCGCGTCCGGAGCCGTTGAAGCCGATCACCTCTTCGCCCCCGTTCAGACACATCAGAGCGAAGCAGTCGCCGCCGACGCCGGTCGACTGGGGCTCGACTACGGCCAAGGTTGCCGAGGCTGCGATGGCAGCGTCGAGCGCATTGCCGCCGCTGCGGAGAACGTCAACCGCGACCCCAGTCGCAAGAGGGTGGGAGGTCGCAGCCATGCCGCTGCAGGCGTGCACGGCTGACCGACCAGGGAAGTCGAAATCACGCAAAGCAGCATCCTGTCTTATGGTTTGGTTCGGCGCGGTGGTCGTGCTGGCTCTTTGAAGCTACGGCGCCTGTCTTCGTACAGACGTTCAACTCGAGCCATGTTGCGCAAGGAATCACGCACATGCTCGCGGGCCGCCTCGGCAGCCCGGGGGACATCGCGCGCGATGACTGCATCGACGATTGCCCGGTGCTGAGCGACGGCATCTTCCCAGGACTCGAGCCACAGGACCTCCAGCCAGAGAGCAACCCGGAGTTGCTCGTAGAGACGCCGGGTCATGTCCTGCAATGCGCTGTTTCGGGTCGCGACCGCAATCACCTCGTGAACCTTCAGCCCGAGCTCCAGTTCGCGGGCGGTTTCCAGTGGTTCTATCTCTTGTCGCCGGTCGAGCTCGTCGATCTCCGCCATGACCGATTTGAGCCGCTCCAAGTCTTCGTCGGTCGCCGTCCGGCAGGCTATCTCGGCCGCATAAGCATCCAGCCCTTCGCGCGCGACAAGCAGATCACGGATTGCCTCCGGCTCGAAGTGGACGACCGAATAGCCACTGTTCTGTCTGCCGATGATGAGGCCCTCGGCTTCGAGAAGCATCAGCGCTTCGCGCAGCGGTGTGCGGCTCACGCCGATCATCTGCGACAGGCGCATCTCGGAAAGTCGCTCGCCGGGATGGAATAGCGAGGAAAGGATCATGCCCTTCAGGCTCTCATAGGCATGGCGGCGCAAGGCGCCGCCCCCTGCATGAGGTGATCTCGTCTTGGAACTGACGGCAGCTTTGCTCATCTCAGTGCCCGCCGATTCGGTTACCGACGCCTTGGACGGGCTCGAGATGCGCATGCAGCCGCCCTTCAACGCGCTTGGCGAAGAAGAGAAAGAGATAGACAATGGCGAGATAGAAGACGGCGGCCGTAATAAAAGCCTCGTAGAAGGCAAAGTTCCGCGAGGCGATGACGCGTGCCACGCCTGTGATGTCCATGACGGCGATGATGGAGACCAGCGAGGTCGCTTGTATCTGATAAACGACCTCGTTCGTGTAGGCGGGCCAGGCCGCCCTCAGCGCCCTGGGGAAGACGATGAGGTACAGCCTCTGAGCGCGCGACATCCCCAGCGCCATTGCCGCCTCGATCTCGCCCCGGGGGACGGCCTGCAGGGCACCCCGGAAGATCTCCGAACTGTAGGCGGCGGTATTGAGCGACAGGGTCAGGATCGCGCAGAACCAAGGCTGCTGGAAGAACTGCCACAGGCCGATTGCTTCAAGCTCGTGCCGGAACTGGCCGCTGCCATAGTAGATCAGAAAAATCTGTGCGAGCAGAGGCGTCCCGCGGAAGAAGAACACATAGACTGTCGCGGGCCAGAAACCCCATGTCTTTCGGGACAGGCGCATGAAGGCGATCGGTACGGCGAGGATGGCCCCCAGAAGGCAGCTAATCGCCGTGTACTGCAGCGTGATGAGCGCGCCACTCGCGAACCTCGGCAGATGCTCGGCCAGGAACGTCAGCATCACAGCCTGCCGCCCTCGACGCCACGGCTGGCCCATGCCTCCGCCCGTCCCTGTGCCCACATCGAAGCCAAAGTGATGGCGAGGTAAATAAGGCAGGCGGCGAAAAAGAAGGTGAATGGCATGCGCGTCGCGCGCGCCGCCACGTCCGCGTTGCGCATCAATTCAGGCAATTGGATGATTGAGATCAGCGCGGTCGCCTTGACCAGCACCATCCAGACGTTGCCGAGTCCCGGCAGAGCGTAGCGGAACACTTGCGGCAGGATGATCAGGCGCAGTGCGGCCGTGCGCTTCAAGCCGAGAACGGCCGCGGCCTCGTGCTGTCCTGCGGGCACGTTGAGGTAGGCGGCACGGAAGACCTCGCAGGCGAAAGCGCCGTAGATGAATGTGATGGTCGCGATACCGGCAGCGAACGGATTTATGCTCAGAGCGAACCCATATCCAAGCGCCGCACCTATGTCCTGCACGAGCGTCGGGATACCATAGTAGACGAGGAGCAGCAGGACCAGCTCCGGGACGCCACGCACGACGCTGGTATAGGCCTCCACGACAATGAAGCGGCCCCTGGATCTGCTAAGCTTGGCGAGGGCTGCTGCCAGTCCGACAATGACCGCGCACGCCATCGAGGCGACGGACACGATCACGGTCAGCTGGACGCCGTCCCACAGCAGCCAGCCATAGCCCTTGAGGTCGAGTATCGGCATCGGCGGACGGAGCCGTTAGCGGACTACTCTCCGTATACGTCGAAGCCGAACCACTTGTCCGCGATTTTCTGATAGGTCCCGTCCTCGCGAACCTTCGCGATCGCGTCCGTGAATGCATCAGCGATGTGCTGATCGTCCTTGCGCACGCCGACGCCAGCGCCGTAGCCGAACCATTCGGCGCCGGTGTATTCGGGACCGCGGAACTCGAAGCCCTCTCCCTCGGGAGTCTTCAGGAATCCTTCTGACGCCGCGACGATGTCGCCCATGATGACGTCAACGCGACCCGAGCTCAGATCGAGATACGCCTCGTCCATCGTCGCGTAGACCCTCAGGTCGACGCCGGGGAACTCGTCACGGAGAAAGCGCTCGAAGCTTGTGGCTCGCTGGGTCCCGATCACCGCGCCTTTCATGCCTTCGGGGGTAATCTCCAGATTGCTCGACGCGGGTACGACGAACCGGGCTGGAACCTGATAGTACTTCTCCGAAAAGGCGATGCGCTCGCGCCGCTCGTCGGTGATGTAGAGCGAGGCGATGATTGCATCGTACTTCTTCGCCAGCAACCCCGGGATGATGCCGTCCCAATCCTGTATGACGAACTCGCAAGTCACCCCGATGTTGTCGCACATGGCACGGGCCAGATCGATCTCGAAACCCTGCACCTTGCCTTGGTCGTCAAGATAGTTGAAGGGCGCATAAGCACCTTCGGTTGCGACCGAGAGAGGATCGGGAACCTGCTGCGCCCAGCCCGGCTGGGCAGATAGCAGTAGGGCTATGATGAAAGCGGCTGTAACTCGCATGATCGAATCCCTCTCGATTAGGATTGTATGCAATTTTGCATGCGAATTATGCTGAGTCAATAGTGGCTCGGGCGGCTTGCCGAGGCAGCTGCCTACTTTAGAAGCAGGGCGTGAGAGAAAGGGGACTGTCCCCTTTTCTCAGAAGCGGGGCGGGGTGTCGCTGTCGGGGCGGGCTTCCGAGGAGCGGCCGCGGCGCCGGCGCCCGCCTTCACCCCTGGCCCCCGTGCGCCCTGCGGGCCGGTCGCCGAGCGGCCCCT
>JBHJOF010000205.1:0-17792 GCA_050330055.1 Kiloniellales bacterium | reverse complement strand
GCCGGAGTCAGGAGTGATTGCCCGGCGCCCCTGGCGGGCCGGTTCCCAGCGGCTCCCATCCTGGGCGTGCTAGAGCATGATCCGATCCGATTGAATCGGATCATGCTCTGTAACTTCTTGATTGGTCGCATTTTCGGACGGCGAACCGGATTCCACTTCGCCTGAAAATGCTCTAGGGGTACAGCGGATCGGGAATCCAGCCGACCGCAACGGCCCGGTCCTCATAGGGCGACGGTACAGCGCGGGCAAAGATCGCCGCCTTCAGCTGGTGGGCGGTCAGCTTAGGCTCGGCGGCGAGCAGCCGCGCGGCAAGAGCTGCAAGCCGCGGCACGGCATAGCTGGAGCCCGAAGCGGTTCCCGAGGCGCCACGGAAGTCGACCACCGGCACGTTCTCGGCCGGCAGCATGATATGCACGCTTTCGGCGCCCCAATTGGCGTCGGGCGCAAGGCGCCCGAAGCCGTCCGCCGAGGTCACGACGATGACGTTCGGCAGCCCGAGCGCGGCCGGCCAAAGGGGATCGCGATCCAAATCGCGCCCATCGTTGCCGGCCGACACGACGGCCAGGAGCTCCGGGTGATCGCGCATCGCTTCGGCGAAGCTGGTCCAGTCCTCCAGATGGCGGCTGCCGATCGGCATGGCAAGTATCCTGGCGCCGGCAGCGGCCGCGCGCTCGACCAGAGCACCCATGCGGCTCATGTCGGGGCGAGGATAACGAAAGGGGATCAGGGCCGCGTCCGGCGCCTCGCGCGCCAGCACGGAGGCGACCGCGGAACCATGCCGGATCGGCAGGAAGGGACTGAGCGACAGGTCGCCGTCATAAGGCCAGGGATCGAGGTCCCAGAAATCGTAGCCGAGCGGCTGTCCGTCAGGGCCACGGGCCAGGCGATCGCGGTAGAGCGGCAGATCGTAGGCGAGGCCGGAATCGACGAGCGCCACACGCGGCCCGCCTGGATCGCTGCCGGCCGGCCAGGGCGCCTCTAAGGTCTCGGTCCAGCGTAGCGTTTCGAGGTCGCCCTCCAGTTGCTCCAGAACGGTCCGGCCATTGCCCTTGCGCACGATGCGCCGTCCCGAGTGAAGCTGACAGCCGGCATCCGCGATAGCCTGAACCAGCGGCACCTGTCCTTCGCCTTCGATTTCATAGATCTCTACCGTGAAACGCCGAAGCCGTCCGCCCGGCTGGCTGCGCAAGACACGCAGCTCATCGCCGCCCGGCAGGGCGAAGCGCTGCTCGACCCTGGCGATGGCCTGACCGGCCTCATGAAGGTCCTCGCCGAGCAGCCACGCGCCTGGCAAGGCCTGCTGGGCTTCGAGCCCGAACAAGGGCACCTGCGCGCACAACCGCTCGACGGCGAGGCGGAGCCAGGCTTCGGGGCTCGTGGCACTGCCGGCGAGTACAGGAGATGCTGCCAGCAACAGCACGGCAAGCGCTAAGCGCGTGATCATGGTCAAGCATACAGTCCCGGAGCGCGTGCAGCGCGTCACACTGTAGATCCAACTCTTTGTCAGCATGCGGCGTCAATCAACGATAGAGAGCGCCCGCTTCGCTGTGATCGCGCTCGAGAGCTGCCATGGCGCCGCGGCAGTGCCGAGCCGCAGTGCTAAGGCGTCGCCACGGCCGGGCAGAGCAGGGCTGATCCCGAAGGCTCGATCGGGGCGGGTGTCATAAGCAGACCGCAGACCGATAAGCCCGGGGCGCGGCTGCCCGCCGGAATCGGCTTGCGCGCGGCGCACGTCGCAGCCTTGGCCGCCACCCGTCCGCCGGTCGGCTTCCTCGAGGTCCATGCCGAGAACTACACGGCTGGCGGCGCCGCGCCGGCTCGAAGCCCTAGGCTGCAATCGGTCGGCCTAGCGAAAATTTCTGAAAACGTTTACAGTAGCGTCACGCTGCCGTAATCTGCACCGCGCAGCATGGCCGCCCGGAGAGAAGGAATGGCCAAGGCGACGGGGAGGAGCATACCGACCATGCGGGACGTGGCGGCCCACGCGGGTGTTTCCATTGCCTCGGTGTCCCGGGTCGTCAATGGCACCGCCCCCACGCGGGCGGCGACGACCCAGAAGGTGCAAGCGGCGGTGGACGCGCTCGGATTTCGTCCCAACGCGGTCGGCCGCAGCCTTCGTACCGATCGGACCCGCACCTTCGGCGTGATGGTCCCGGCGATCTCGAACCCGGTTTTCGCCGAGGCCGTCGCGGGACTGCAGAGCGCGGCCCGCGAGGCCGGCTACACGGTCTTGATCACCTACACCGATTATGTACGCGACGCGGAGGCGAGCGCGCTTCAGACCATGCTCTCCCACCGGGTCGATGCACTGGTGCTGACCGTGGCCGATCCGGACAGCAATCCGCTGCTCGACGTGCTCGACGCCGAGGAACGCCCCTACGTCCTGATCTACAACCAGCCGAACCGCAAGGGCCGCAGCGCCGTCACCGTCGACAATGTCGCCGCCGGGCGCGCGGTCGCCGAGACCCTGGTTGGTCTCGGCCACCGGCGCCTCGGCATGGTCTCGGGCCGCTTCCACGCCTCCGATCGCGCGCGGGCGCGCCATCGCGGCTTCGCCGCGGGCCTGGCCGACGCCGGCCTGGCCGCCCCTGCCTTGCTGGAGGTCGATTTTACCGAGACCGACATCCGGCCGGCCCTCGCTGGCCTCTACGCGGCTACCGAGGCGCCCACTGCCTTGTTCTGTTCCAACGATCTCCTGGCGATCGCGGTCATGGGCGCCCTGCGCATGCTGGGCAAGCGGGTGCCGGAGGACGTTTCCGTCTTCGGCTTCGACGGCATCGCCGTCGGTGCCCTGATCGACCCGACCCTGGCGACGGTAGTTCAGCCGTCGCGCGAGATGGGCGAGGTCGCGATCCACCACCTGCTCGACAGACTTGCCGGCTGCGGCCAGCCGCAACGGATCATTCTGCCGCACCGCCTGAGGCTCGGCGGGTCCGTGGGCGCCGCACCGCCCGCGATCGGCGCCGACCGCAGCGCGCGAGGCATCAACGAGCCCCGCAGAGGGGGCCAACCAAGGGAGCGTGACAGATGATCATGAGGAAGCTGTTCGCCGCGGCGCTTTGCGCAGCGGCCTTTGCCTCTGGCACCGCCGGCCCGGCCACCGCGGCCGATGCGATCTGCTACAACTGCCCGCCGGAGTGGGCCGACTGGGCAAGTCAGCTGAAGACGATCAAGGAGCAGCTCGGCCTCGAGGTGCCGCACGACAACAAGAACTCCGGCCAGACCCTGTCGCAGCTGATCGCCGAGAAGGACAACCCGGTTGCCGACATCGCGTACTATGGCGTGTCGTTCGGCATCACGGCGAAGCGCGAGGGCGTGACCGCCGCCTACAAGCCGGCCCACTGGGACGAGATTCCCGACGGTCTCAAGGATCCGGACGGGCACTGGTTCACCATCCACTCCGGCACGCTTGGGCTGTTCGTCAACGTGGACGCTCTCGGCGGCCTGCCGATACCGAAGGGCTGGAAGGACCTGCTCAAGCCGGAGTACCGGGGCATGGTCGGCTATCTCGACCCCTCGAGCGCATTCGTCGGCTATGCCGGCGCTGTGGCGGTGAACCTGGCGCTCGGCGGCAGCCTGGAGAACTTCGACCCGGCGATCGAGTACTTCAAGGAGCTTGCCGCGAACGACCCGATCGTGCCGAAGCAGACCTCCTATGCCCGGGTCCTCTCGGGCGAGATCCCGATCCTTTTCGACTACGACTTCAACAGCTACCGAGCAAAGTACAAGGACGAGGCCAACGTGGTCTTCGTCATCCCCGAAGAGGGCACGGTGGTCGTGCCCTACGTGATGAGCCTGGTGAAGAGTGCGCCGCAGGAGAAGAACGGCCAGGCGATCCTGGATTTCGTCCTGTCCGACGAAGGCCAGGGCGTGTGGGCCAACGCCTTCCTGCGTCCGGTGCGGGCCAGCGCCATGTCGCCGGAAGCCCAGGCCAAGTTCCTGCCGGCCACGGAGTACGAGCGGGCGGCACCGGTCGACTACGGAAAGATGGCCGAGGTGCAGGAAGCCTTCGGCCAGCGCTATCTGAACGAAGTGCGCTAAGTTCCTATAGGGCGGCGACGCGGCGGGTCCTTGCTTCCGCCGCGTCGCCCGCCGCGCAAGGAGGCTTGACGGATCCGCGATCGTGGCCCGACGTGACAATGGCTACCTGATTCTGTTGATGCTCCCGGCGGGCATTGTCTTCGCCGCCTTCTTTCTGTTGCCGATGGCGCGGCTGGCGGGCGTGAGCGCTGGCGGGGCCGACGGTCTCGCCGTCTATATGGCCGTGCTCACGACGCCGCGTTACTTCCAGAGCTTGGTCAACACTGTGGTGCTCTCGCTCGTCGTCACCCTGGCGGCGCTCGCCATCTCCACCGTGGCCGGGGTGTTCCTGGAGCGTCATCGCTTCGTCGGGCGCGAGGCGCTGATCGCCATCCTCACCTTCCCGCTTGCCTTCCCCGGCGTTGTGATCGGCTTCCTGGTGATCATGCTGGCCGGCCGTCAGGGACTGATCGGCAGCATCACCGACGTGCTCACCGGCTCGAAGCTGGTCTTCGCCTACTCGATGGCGGGGCTGTTCGTCGGTTATCTCTACTTCTCGATTCCTCGCGTGATCCTGACCATCATGGCCGCAGCCGAGAAGCTCGATCCCGCCCTCGAGGAGGCGGCGCGTTCGCTCGGCGCTTCGCCCTGGCGCGTGGTGCGCGATGTGATTCTGCCCGGCCTGGCCCCGGCGTTGATCGCCTCCGGCGCGATCTGCTTTGCGACCTCCATGGGCGCCTTCGGCACCGCCTTCACCCTGGCCACGCGGATCGACGTTCTGCCGATGACCATCTACACCGAGTTCACCTTGAACGCGAACATCGCGACCGCCGCAGCGCTCAGCATCGTGCTCGGGCTGATCACCTGGGCCGGCCTGACCATCGCCCGCTCCTTCGCCGGGACAACGGTTGCCGCAGCGGGATGAGGGTCGGGCTCATGCGACGGACCTGGTTGTTCCACGCCCAGCTCGGCTTTACGCTCCTGGTTTGCGCCTTCTTGATCGTCCCGGTCTGTTTGTCGGTCCTGGCCGGCCTGACCGTGAACTTCATGCAGGGCCTGTCGAGCGGCGTGACCTTGCGCTGGATCGGCGAAGTCTGGGGGCTTTATTCGAAGACCATCTATCTTTCCCTGCTGATCGCCCTGGCGACGCTCGCCTGCACGCTGATCCTGGGTGTGCCGGCGGCCTATGTGCTGGCCCGAAAGGCCGGGCGGGTGGCACGGATCATCGAGGAGCTGTTGGTGCTGCCGCTCGCCATACCCGGCCTCGCCATTGCGCTGGCCTTGATCCTCACCTACGGCGGTTTCCGCGAGTTCCGCACCAGCTGGCTGTTCATCCTGGTCGGCCACGTGCTCTACACGCTGCCCTTCATGGTTCGCGCGATTCTGGCGGTGCTGTCGAGCATCGACTTTCGCACGCTGGAGGAAGGCGCGGCCAGCCTCGGCGCCGGCTTCTGGCAACGCTTCTTCGGCATCATCCTGCCGAACTGCCGGTCCGGCATCCTGGCCGGCGCGCTCATGGTGGTAACGCTCTCGATCGGCGAGTTCAACCTGACCTGGATGCTGCATACGCCGCTCACCAAGACCCTGCCCGTCGGCCTGGCCGACAGCTATGCCTCCATGCGCCTGGAGATCGGCAGCGCCTATACCCTGGTGTTCCTGGTTATGATCCTGCCACTGTTGCTGGCGCTGCAATGGTTCGGCAAGCCGGCGACCAAAGCGCGCCCAGCCGTCGAGGCGGAGACGCCGCTCCCCGGCACCGAGCCGCTGCCGGCGACGCCGAAGGAGGCCCTGCGATGAGCGACAGGATGGGCCACGCACGACAGAACACCTCGGTGCGCCTGCGCGCCTGCGCCAAGACCTTCCCCGACGGCACCCGAGCGCTCGAGCCACTGAACCTGGAGATCCAAGGTGGCGAGACGGTGGTGTTGCTCGGGCCATCCGGCTGCGGCAAGACCACCACGCTGCGCCTCATTGCCGGCCTGGATGTCCCCGATGCGGGGGGCAGCGTGCTGTTCGACGACGAGGACGTCACCGGCTTGCCGATCGAGCGTCGCAATGTCGGCATGGTGTTCCAGTCCTATGCCCTGTTCCCCAACATGAACGTGGCCGACAACATCGCCTACGGCCTCAAGGTGCGCCGCGTGCCCGCCGTCGAGCGGGACGCAAGGGTGCGCGAGATGCTCGCCATGATGCGCATCGAGGAGCTGCGCGACCGGCGGATCGAGCAGCTCTCCGGTGGACAGCGTCAGCGCGTGGCGCTCGCCCGGGCCATCGCCATCCGGCCGCGCGTCCTGCTGCTCGACGAGCCGCTGACCGCGCTCGACGCCATTCTGCGGGAACGCCTGCGCGTCGAGATCGACGCCCTGCTGCGCAGCCTCGGCATCACCGCGGTCTACGTCACTCACGATCAGGCAGAGGCGATGGCGCTCGGCGACCGCATCGTGGTGATGAGCCAGGGTCGGGTCGCTCAGATCGGCACGCCGCGCGAGATCTACTACCAGCCTGCCAACTCCTTCGTCGCCGACTTCATTGGCACCATGAACCGGCTGACCGGGGTGGTCCGCAACGGCGCACTGGAGACGCCGGGCGGCTGCCTGCCCTGGGACCACGGTGGCCAGGGCGAGACCGAGGTGCTGTTCCGGCCGGAGGATGCGACCCTGGCACCACCCGCCGCGGCGCAGCTACGCGGCCGCGTGGTGGCCGCGTTCTTCCTCGGCGACCGCACCCGTCTGGTGGTCGAAGGCATGGGGCAGGACTCGGTGGTGCTGGAAACCGCCGGTCGCCAGGACTTCCCGGTGGGCGCCGAGGTCGGCATCACCCTGCCCTCGGAAGCGCTCCTGGTGCTCGAGCGCTGAGTCACCGGACGATCCCAACCCTCCAGGCGCGCTCTGCCCATGATCATCGCTCAAGTAACCGACACCCACATCAAGGCCGACGGCAAGCTCGCCTACCAGCGGGTCGACACCGCGGCTGCCCTGCGACGCTGCGTGGCGCACCTCAACGCGCTGGTGCCGCGACCCGACGCTGCGCTGCTGACCGGGGACCTGGTCGATCTCGGCAGGCCGGCCGAGTATGCCGTGCTGCGCGAGATCCTGGCCGAGCTGGCGATGCCGTACTACGTGATTCCCGGCAACCACGATGATCGCGAGAACCTGCGCGCCGCTTTCGCCGATCACGACTACCTGCCGCGCGAAGGCGAGTTCCTGCACTACGTGATCGAGGACTATCCGGTGCGCCTGATCGGCCTCGACACCACGGTTCCAGGCGCGCCTCACGGCGAACTCTGCGCCGAGCGTCTGAGTTGGCTCGACGCCCGCCTTGCCGAGGACCGGACGCGCCAGACCGTGCTGTTCATGCATCACCCCCCGTTCCTCACCGGTATCGCCCACATGGACGCGCAGAACTGCCGCAACGGCACGGCGCTCGGTGCCCTGGTCGAGCGCCATTGCCAGATCGCCTTCGTGCTCTGCGGCCACGTGCACCGGACGATCCAGCGCAGCTGGCACGGAACCGCGGCCGCGATCGGCCCCAGCCCGGCCCATGCCGTGGCGCTCGACCTGCGCGCGGACGGCCCCTCCGCCTTCGTGCTCGAACCGCCGTCGTGCCTGCTGCTCTTCCAGGCCGGCGACGGCGGCCTGGTCGCCCACGTAAGCCTGCTCGGCCGCTTCGACGGCCCCTATCCCTTCTACGATAGCGCCGGCCGGCTCATCGATTGAGCCACTCGGCAGGAAGTCCTTGAATCATATACTATAGGCAACGCAGAGAAGTGAGACGCGATGAAGCGGGTCGTGATTGTCGTGGCATTGGCCGCCGGACGCGCTCCGGGTCGGCACCGGTCGAGGCCGCCGACGTAAGCTGAGACGGCAAGAGGTTCGTCTTCTTCCCAGCTGGGCCCGAAGCCGCACCTTAGCGTCGATCGTCTACAATGGCGCCGTACTGGCATCGGTGGACTGCCGCCTCTACCCAGCCTAGAACCTTATCGTGGATGGCGGATGAATATGATCGATTTCAGCGGCCGGTACGAATTGGCTAAGTCCGGCACGTGAGCCGGGAACGACTACGGAGAAACGACGATGCCAAACGACGCCACGCGCGCGAAGCCTAGGCTTCGCTCGCAACTTTGGTTCGATAACCCGGATGATCCGGACATGACGGCGCTCTATATCGAGCGCTACATGAACTGGGGACTGAGCCGCGAGGAGCTGCAGTCGGGCAGGCCGATCATCGGCATCGCCCAGTCCGGCTCCGACCTCTCGCCGTGCAACCGACAACATCTAGTGCTGGCGCAGCGAATCCGCGAGGGGATCCGCGAGGCCGGCGGTATCGCCTTCGAGTTTCCGGTTCACCCGATCCAGGAAACCGGCAAGCGACCGACGGCGGCGCTCGACCGCAACCTTGCCTATCTCGGCCTGGTGGAAACGCTGTTCGGCTATCCCCTCGACGGCGTCGTGCTCACCACCGGCTGCGACAAGACCACCCCCTCGCAGCTCATGGCCGCCGCAACCGTGAACATTCCGGCGATCGCGCTCTCGGTCGGCCCGATGCTGAACGGCTGGTACAAGGGGCGCCGAACCGGCTCCGGCACCATCAAGTGGGAAGCGAAGAAGCTCAAGTCCGCCGGCAAGATCGACTGGGCGGAGTACGTGGAGCTGGTCGCCTCCTCGGCGCCCTCGCCCGGTTTCTGCAACACCATGGGCACGGCGACCACGATGAACTCGCTGGCCGAAGCCCTCGGCATGATGCTGCCCGGCACGGCCGCCATCCCGGCGGTGCACAAGGACCGCGGGCAGGCCGCCTACCTCACCGGCCGGCGCATCGTCGAGATGGTGCTGCAGGATCTCAAGCCTTCCGACATCATGACCAGGCAGGCCTTCGAGAACGCGATCGTCGTCTGTTCGGCGATCGGCGGCTCGACCAACGCGCCCATTCACCTCAATGCCATTGCCAGCCACCTTGGCCTCGAACTCAGCAACGACGACTGGGAGCGCCTTGGTCACGCGATCCCGCTTCTCGTCGACATGCAGCCGGCGGGCCGCTTCCTGGGCGAGGATTTCCACCGCGCTGGCGAGGTTCCTGCCGTCGTGGCGGAACTGCTGGCGGCCGGCGTGCTGCCGCATCCCGACGCCCTGACCGTCAACGGCAAGTCGATCGGCGAGAACTGCCGGGGCCGTTTCACCGGCGATCGGGACGTCATACGTCGCCACGACGACCCACTGGTCGAAAATGCCGGTTTCCTCAATCTCAAGGGCAACCTCTTCGACTCGGCGATCATGAAGACCAGTGTGATCTCCGAGGAGTTCCGGACCCGTTACCTCTCCAATCCGGCGGATCCCAACGCCTTCGAAGGGCGGGCCGTGGTGTTCGACGGGCGCGAGGACTATCACGCCAGGATCAACGACCCCTCGCTGGGTGTAGACGAGCACAGCCTGCTCTTCGTGCGCGGTGTCGGCCCGGTCGGCTATCCCGGCGGCGCCGAGGTGGTGAACATGGACCCGCCGGCAGAGCTGCTCAAGCGCGGCGTCACGGCGCTGCCCTGCATCGGCGACGGCCGGCAGTCCGGCACCTCCGGCTCGCCCTCGATCCTCAACGCCTCGCCCGAGGCCGCTGTTGGCGGCGGGCTGGCGCTGCTCAGGACCGGCGACCGCGTGCGCATCGACCTCAACAAGCGCGAGGCCAACATCCTGATCTCCGACGAGGAGCTGACGAAGCGCCGGGCAGAGCTGCAGCACAAGCTGGCCAATGGCGGCCTCGACTACGTGCCCGAGAGCCAGACGCCCTGGCAGGAGATTCAGCGCGGGCTGATCGGCCAGCTTGCGGAAGGCATGGTGCTGAAGCCGGCGGTCAAGTACCGCGACATCGTGCATCGCTTCCATCCCCGGGACAATCACTGACAGCCTCCTGTCTGGTGAACCAGAGTATCGGAAGACGCATGGACTGCATGCAGACTAAAATTCGGGGCCTGCAACCAACGATTCTTGCTGCAGGCAGATGGCGAGATTTCACGTACTGGAGCGTGAGGGAAAGCAATAGTTCAGTCGGGGCTTCGGCTTTGCGTCCAGCCGATCGAAGAGCAGTGAATGCTAGTCACATTCCTTGAGTTCTGTAGTCAGGTCGCTCTCCGCAACCGTCTAGTCACTGCCACGATGCGTGAATCGACCCTAGACGAAGCGGTCGATGATCATGGCGCAGACCAAGATGGCTACGCCGGCATGCAGGTCCCCGTGAACAACGCCCAAGCGCTTGAAGGTGAGTTGGTTTCTGACGTGAGCGAGTAGCCGATATCGCAGGTTTTCCGGGTTTGGCGGCGGGAAAGCTTGCAATTTGCAATTCCGTTTTCGTGGTGGTCGTGATTCCTTTCTGAAGAGGAAGGGAGTTGCGGATGCGACCATCGAAGAAGGAACCGGATGGCTCCGGCGACCTGTTCCGGTCACGGCTCGAGCAGATCATCGACATGAAGCACAAGCTCGTGCGCCTGGCGGACGAGGCGGTGTGCGAGCGCTGAGTGCACGATCCCTATTTCCAGCACTTCACCGGCGAGGCGTTCTTCCAGCACGCACTGCCGCATGAGCGCTCCGGGCTGAGCCACTGGCGCAAGCGGATCGGCGACAAGCTGGGGCGCTGCTGGCCGAGAGCCCGCGGGTCGCCCACGACGTCGGGGCTTGAAGAAGGACGACCTGGCGCGGCTCACGGTCGACACCACGGTGCAGCAGAAGAACGTGACCCATCCCACCCCTCACCCTGAGCTTGTCGAAGGGCGCCAAGCTGATGCTCACCGCGATCCGCCAGCTGGACAAGCTGGCCAAGCAGCACGGCGATCAGGCCAATGCCGTCCTCACCGCCGTCGGCTACAACCTCCGCCTCATCCTCGACTGGCTGAGGGCTCTCTTGCGCAATATCCTGGAGGCGATCCTGGCCGCCCTCAGCCGGCCGCCGCTCGCAAACCGGCTTCTTAACGGTCAACGAGATCATCTCACAGCTCGTCGAGGCGAGGCGATCCTCCTCCGGATGAGATTTTTGGTAACCACAACCGGTAGGTGCAGTCAGCTGCAGGCGATGCAGATGGCGATCATGCCGAATGAAGATTCAGCCGGGCAGACGCAACGGCCGCGCGTGCTTAGGCGTGCTGAGAGGGTCGCAGGCTCAGATCGTCGCGGATGCAGGCCTTGGCGTGGCCCGGCGCCACGACCTCCAGCTTGGGGACGACCTTGGCGCAGTCCGGCAGGGCGTAGGGGCAGCGCGTGCGGAACACGCAGCCCGACGGCGGGTTGACCGGGCTGGGGATCTCGCCCTTGAGCAGGATGCGGTCTCGGCGCACGGCGGGGTCGGGAATCGGCTCGGCCGAGAACAGCGCCTCGGTGTAGGGATGCCGGGGGGCGAGGAAGAGCTCCCTGGTTGGCGCCAGCTCGACGATCTTGCCCAGATACATGACCGCGATGCGATCGGCGATGCAGCCGACCACCGCCAGGTCGTGCGAGATGAACAGCATGGTCAGGCCCAGCTTGCGCCGGACCTCCAGCAGCAGATTCACGACTTGGGCCTGAATCGAGACGTCGAGGGCCGAGACCGGCTCGTCGGCGACCAGGAACTCCGGGTCCATGACCAGGGCCCGGGCGATGCCGATGCGCTGGCGCTGGCCGCCGGAGAACTCGTGCGGATAGCGTTCGGCGTGGCGCGGCGAAAGGCCAACCAAGCGCAGCAGCTCCTCCACGCGCCGCCGGCGCTGGTCGCGGCTGCTGTCCGGCGCGTGGATCATCATCGGCGTGGCGATGATACGCCCCACGGTCATGCGCGGGTTGAGCGAGCTGAAGGGGTCCTGGAAGATCAGCTGCATGCGCCGGCGGAACGGCCTGAGCTGCCGGCGCGGCAGCGGCGCCAGGTCGGTGCCGTCGAAGACGATCGCGCCGGCGGTCGGCTGGTTGAGGCGCAGGACGGTCTTGCCGACCGTCGACTTGCCAGAGCCGGATTCACCGACTAGGCCGAGGATCTCGCCGCGCAGGATGTCGAAGGTGACGCCGTCGACCGCCCGCACGATGTCGCCGCGCCCGAAGCCGAACAGGTTCTTGCCCAGGTCGAACCACTTCGACAGGCCGTCGACCCGGACGAGCGGCTGGGCTGCCGCCCCGCCGCTCATGGCGCGTCGCTCCCGATCTCGCGCCAGCGCAGGCAGCGGACCGCCCGACCCACGCCGACCGCCTCCAGCGGCGGCAGCTCGAGGTCGCAGCGTCCCGGCTGGTGGTGGCCGCAGCGCGGGTGGAAGGCGCAGCCCGGCGGCAGGGTCAGCGGGTCGGGGACGTTGCCGCCGATCGTCTGCAGGGCCGCGCCCCGCTCACCGAGGATTGCCACGCGAGGCACCGAGCGCAGCAGCCCGGCCGTATAGGGCATCATCGGCCGCGCGAAGAGCGGGCCGACGTCTGCCTGCTCGACGATCTTGCCGGCGTACATCACCATCACCCGGTCGGCGACCTCGGCGACCACGCCGAGATTGTGGGTGATGAAGATGATCGCCATGCCGGTGCGCGCCTGCAGTTCCTTGAGCAGCGCCAGGATCTGCGCCTGCACCGTGACGTCGAGCGCCGTGGTCGGCTCGTCGGCGATCAGCACCTTGGGGTCGCAGGCCAGCGCGATGGCGATCATGACACGCTGGCGCATGCCGCCGGAGAGGTGATGGGGGAAGCTGTCGAGGCGCTTGCGCGGCTCGGAGATGCCGACCAGCTCCAGCAGCTCCAGGGCGCGGTCCCGCGCGGCCGCCGGCGTAACGTCGCGGTGGAAGCGGATCGCCTCGGCGATCTGATCACCGACGCGGTGCACCGGGTTGAGCGAGGTCATCGGCTCCTGGAAGATCATCGAGATCTCGTTGCCGCGCACCCGGCGCATCTGCTCGTCGCTCAGGGTCAGCAGGTCGCGGAAGCCGCTGTTGTCGCGCAGCCGCACCTGGCCGCGAACGACGGCGTAGGGTGGCTTCGCGGTGAGGCGCATGACGGCCAGGCTGGTGACGCTCTTGCCGGAACCGGACTCGCCGACCAGGGCCAGGGTCTCGCCCTGGCGCACGGTGAAGGAGACGCCGCTCGGCACCTCGATCTGGCCGACCGGCGTGCGGAAGGTGACGCTCAGGTCGCGGACCTCCAGCACCGGCTCATGCGCCGCTGCGCGACGGGCTTGGATGTCCGGATCGACGCGCGCATCCATCGCAGCTTTAGCCCTCCAGCCGCGGGTCGAGGGCGTCGCGCAGCCCGTCGCCCAGGAAGTTGAAGCCGGTGACCGCAAGCGTGATCGCCAGGCCGGGGAAGATCGCCAGCCAGGGCGCGGTGTTGAGGTACTGCTGGGCGTTGTTCAGCATGTTGCCCCAGCTCGGGTCGGGCGGCTGGATGCCATAGCCGAGGAAGCTGATGTAGGATTCCAGCAGGATCGCGCGGGCCACGGTCAGCGTCGCGGCGACCACGATCGGCGCCACCGCGTTGGGCAGCAGCTCGCGGAACATGATGTAGCTGTTGGACGCGCCGATCATCTCCGCCGCCACCGCAAAGTCGCGCTCGCGCAGCGAGCGGACCTGGCCCTCGACGACCCGCGCCACCTCCATCCACGAGGTTGCGGCGATGATGACGGTGATGGTCGTCATGCTGGGGCTGATGAAGGCTGCCAGGGTCAGCAGCAGAAAGATGTTGGGAAAGCACAGCACCGCATCGACGAAGCGCATCAGCACCACGCCGACTGTCCTGCCGTAGTAGCCGGCAACGGCGCCGATCACGGTGCCGAAGATGGTGCTGAGGATCATGGCGGCGAAGCCGATGGTCAAGGAGACCCGCCCCGCCATCATCAGGCGCGCCAAGAGGTCGCGCCCCATCTCGTCCGAGCCGAACAGGTAGGCGTTGGTCAAGGGCGGCAGGAAGCGGCTGCGGATGTCGATGAAGAGGTGATCGAAGGGCGTGATGGTGGGGCCAATGGCACAGGCGATCACCAGGACGACAATGGTCAGCGCGCCGACGATCGCCAGGCGATGCCGCAGGAAGCGGTGCAGCGCGCGGTTCCGGCTGACGTAGATCGTCTGCTCGGGCTCCGCGCCGCTCTTGCCGCTTTCCGCCAGGTCCGTTGCCACGTCCTATGCCTCCGTCAGTCCAGGCGAATGCGCGGGTCGGCGACCGCGTAGAGGATGTCCGCCAGCAGGTTACCGATCAGCACCAGCACCGCCGAGAAGACCAGGATGCCCATCACCACTGGATAGTCGCGGTAGCTGAGCGAATCGAGGAAGAGCCGGCCCATGCCGGGCCAGGTGAAGACCGTCTCGGTGACCAGCGCACCGCTCAGGAGGGTCGGCAGCTGCAGACCGGCGATGGTGATCATCGGCAGCAGCGCGTTGCGGATGGCATGGCGCCAGAGGATGACGCGCTCCGGAACGCCCTTGGCCCGAGCGGTGCGGATGTAGTCCTGGTTGACCACGTCCAGCATGGAGGAGCGCATGTAGCGGCTCCAGATCGCCACCGTGACCAGGCCCAGCACGACGCAGGGCGCGATCAGGTGGTGCAGATAGTCCAGGAACGAGCCGTCACCGATGGTAAACATGTTGCCGGCCGGCAGCCAGCCGAGCCTCACCGAGAAGATGTAGATGGTGACCAGGCCAAACCAGAAGGTCGGGATCGAGAGCGCCACCATGGCGCCGATGGTCGCCAGATAGTCGAACAGCGAATAGCGCCGGATCGCCCCCAGCACGCCGACCCAGGTGCCCAGCACGATGGCCAGCAGGGTCGAGCTCACCATGAGCTGCAGCGTCGCCGGGAGGTGGGAGCCGATAACCGCCAGGACCGCGCGGCTGTCGCGGAACGATTTCCCCCAGTCGCCAATCACCAGATGAAACAGCCAGTCAAGGTACTGAACCGGCAAGGGCCGGTTGAGTCCCATCTGCTCGGAGATCCGCTCGATCTGCGCCTGGGTCACACCGGGCGAGAGGGCGAACTGCGACAGCGGCCCGCCGGGCGCCAGATGCAGCACCGCAAAGGCAATCATGGAGACCAGCCAGAGCAGCACCAGGCTCTGCGCAAACCGGGAAAGCAGGTATCGAGTCACGCCCCCACCGCCACCTGGGCTGAGTTCAAGTCGGGCCGAAGGGATTGGCCGCGGCGGCCGCGACCAATCTCCTCCAGCTTATGGACGGACAAGCAACCGACAGCCGGCATCAGGTCTCCCAGTACCAGATGCTCGCATTCCAACTATTGATGCGAACGTTGATGTTGGCAGTATAGCCATTCAGCCCGGTCTTGGTGCCCTCGACCATGGCATACTGGAAGATCGGCAGGTACGGCAAATCGTGCCGGATAATCTCCTGCTGCGCGAGATAGAGCTTGCGCCGTTCGTCACGGTCGACACTGACCGCCGCCGCTTCGAGCAGCTTGTCGACCTCGGGGTTCTTGTACTGCACCGTGTTCTGCCCGGCGCCCGCCTGGGCGGCGATCGAACCGGAGTGGAAATAGTCAGAAGTGTCCGGGTCGGGACCGACCATGAAGGCGATGCCGACCATGGCGGTGTCGAACTCTGACAGCATCCAGTAGTCCCCCCACATGACCGCCGGCGGGAAGTTCTGGATCTTCATCTCCACGCCGATCTGCTTCCAGTTCTGCTGCAGGAGCTGCTGCGCCTGCTCGCGCACGTGGTTGCCGGCCGTGGTGGAGTTGAGGAACGACAGGCGGACGCCGTCCTTCTCACGGATGCCGTCGGCTCCGGGCTTCCATCCGGCCGCCTCGAGTATTTCAGTGGCGCGATCCGGATTGTACTCGTGCTTGGGCAGGTCCGTGTTGTGTGCCCAGTTGCCTTCCGGGATGTAGCTCTCGGAGGGCTTGGGAAGACCATAGTAGATGGCGTCGATGATGGCGTGCTTGTCCATGCCGTAGTAAAGCGCCTCGCGCACCGCATGGTCCTGGAACTGTGGCTTGCCCAGGTTGAAGGCGATGTTCTCGATGAAGGGCTGCGGCACCGGCATGACGTTGCGGCCCTGCAGCTTATCGGCCTCGGCATAGTGGTCCGCCGTGATGCCCTGCAGGCCGATGTAGTCGATGTCGCCGGTCTGGAACTGGGTATAGAGCACGGTCAGATCGGGGATGTACTTGAACACCAAGGTCTTCAGATACGGTCCCTCGCCGAAGTAGTCCTCGTTGGCTTCGAGCTGGATAAAGTCGCCGGCGGTCCGCCTGACCCACTTGAAGGGGCCGGTGCCGATCGGAAAAGTGTTCAGCGACGACTCATTCGGGTCTTCGGCGGCTCCTACGATGTGCTTTGGTACGATGAAGGTCGAGGCAAGCAACGCCATATAGGGCGCGTAGGCCTGGGTCATCGTCCAGGTCAGCTCGGTCGGGCTGACCACCGTGATGTCGGTGACCAAGTCATGCCCAGCCCGCCGCGCCGAACGGAAGTTCTCGTCGACCGTCAGCTCCAGCGAGAACTTGACGTCTTCGGCGGTGAAAGGCGTGCCGTCATGCCAGGTCACGCCGTCGCGCAGCTTGATCCGCCAGTTCAGGCCGTCCGCCGTGACCCCGCCGTTCTCCACCGATGGAATCTCGGCTGCGAGCTGCGGCGTGAAGCTGCCGTCCGGAGCGACGCCCCAGAGCGGGTTGTAGACCTGAAAATAGACGCCCTCGTCGACCTCGATGTGCAGCATCAGAGGGTTGAACACCGTCGGCTCCTGGGAGATGCCGGCGATCACCTGGCCGGTCGGCTGCGCCGGCTGGGCACGCAGCATGCCCGGTGCCAGCAGCGTCGCCGCGCCGCCGACCACGGCGAGATTGAGAAAGCTGCGACGAGACAGCTTATGCTGCGTCATGCCGGCCAGGAGGTCCCTGGTCGCGTGCTGCGCGTGGTGCCGTTGCTTAGTCATGACTCGAATGCCTCCTCTTGTGGATTGGTTGGACGAATTTCGGCCGAGTCCCGCATCGGCCGAGGCGCGTAGATAGTCTCCTCACGGCGGCGCATAGGGTCTCAGCCTGGAGCCGTCGCTGAAGCGGGCGAAGCGGAACGGCGCCGGGTCGACGATCGGGGGCGCTCCCGTCACCAGGTCAGCGGCCAGGTGCCCGGCCGCCGGGCCAACGCCGAAACCATGGCCTGAAAAGCCTGTGGCAAGCAGAAAGCCGGGCACCGCGTCGATCGGCGAGATCACAGGCAGCGCATCCGGGGTCACGTCGATCGACCCCGCCCATTGCTGTTCGATGCGTGCGCCCTTGAAGACCGGGAAGACCGCCTCCAGGTCCGTCCAGGTGCGACGGTTGGTCGCTTCAGACGGTTCGGGGTCGATGACGCGGGCCCGTTCGTAGATCGCCGGCTTGTCGAGGACCGGCTGCTTCGGCGTGCCCAGGTCGTCGAAGAAGGACCGGCCGATCCGGAGGCTCGTCTCGCGCCAGGACATGCGCAGCGTCGGCAGGAAATCGCCGAAGAAACGGAAGCTTTCCGGTCGGATCTCATGCCGGTGGATGCCGCTGTTGGCGATGGTGTAGCCGCCGTCGAGTCGCTTGCGGAAGGCGAACCTGGACATCCATACGGCATGCTCGCATGGCCCCTCCAGGGGAGCCGTGCGCATCACCGTGGCGATGACCTTGAGCTGCGGCAGGCGCAGGCTCAGCCCGTCGCAGAAGAGGCGCGACCAGGCGCCGCCCGCCAGGATCACCGCGTTACAGGCGATGGTGCCCTTTTCGGTCACCACCCCGGCCACCCGGCCGGCCGCCAGCTCGAGGCCGCGCACGGCGCAGCCGGTCAGCACCGCGGCACCGCGGCGGCGCGCCGCCTGGGCGATCGCC
>JBHJOF010000204.1:0-30400 GCA_050330055.1 Kiloniellales bacterium | reverse complement strand
CGGCGACGCGGGCGCCGACACCCTGGGCCACATCGCCGAAGCCTGCGCCACCGGCCGCGCCGACCAAGGCCGCAGCGGGCCCCGCATCCAGTCGCCGATGGGAACGCCGAAGCCCATCTTGGGCCGTTCGAACAGCGCCTCCGGGACATAGCGCGCCAGCAGCCGGCGCAACAGCCACTTGCCCTTACCGTCGCGGATCTTGAGATCGAGCGGCAGGCGCCAGGCGAACTCGACGACCCGGTGGTCGAGGAACGGCACCCGCCCTTCGAGGCCAACCCCCATCGAGGCACGATCGAGTTTGGTCATCAGGTCCTCGGGGAGGTATGCACGGCTATCGGCCAGGATCATCTCGTCGACAAACCCGCCGAGCCCCTCTTCCGACCTCGCCGGCGGCGCAGCGTCCGCGCCGATCACCACGCGCTCGGGGCGCTGCCAGAGCGAGGTCAGTCGGCGGTAGAGGTCGCTGCGATCCTCGGCGGCGAGAACGGTGGCCAGCTTGTGCAGCTTGTCACCGGGCAGCGCGTGGCGATGCTGCGACGGCAGCAGCGGTGCCACGATCCGGAAGACCGCGTCCCACACCTCAACCGGAACGGCTTGCAGGCCGCAGGCGGCGACGCGCCGCAGGCCGCCGGGCGCGAGCGCAATCGCGCGCTCCAGGCGCCGGCCCCAGACGTAGCGGTTATAGCCGGCGAACAGCTCGTCGCCGCCGTCGCCCGACAGGCTCACGGTCACGCTCTCGCGGGCAAGCTGCGAGACCAGGTAGGTCGGGATCTGCGAGACGTCGGCAAAGGGCTCGTCATAGATGCGCGGCAGCTTCGGGATCACCGCCTGGGCCTCGGCCGCAGTCACGTAGAGCTCGGTGTGGTCGGTGCCGAGATGGCGCGCCACCCCAGCCGCGTGCCGCGCCTCGTCGTAGCCCGCCTCGTGGAAGCCGATCGAGAAGCTGCGCACCGGCCGGTTGCTCTGCGCCTGCATGAGCGCCACCACCGTGCTGGAATCGATACCGCCCGACAGGAACGCACCGAGCGGAACGTCCGCCACCATGCAGCCGCGCACCGCGTCGCGCAGCAGCCGCTCGAGCTCGTCCAGCGCCTCCTCGGGCGAGGCACGCAGCGGATCGGCCAGCCCGGCGGGCGCCGCATCGACCACCGACCAGTAAGGGCGCCCCGCCGGCAGCGTGGGCGGCAGGGCACGATCGGCGCCAAAGGCCAGCGAGAGCTGCGTGCCCGGCGCCAGCTTGCCGAGACCGCGGTAGATGCTGCGCGGCGCCGGCACATAGCCGAAACGCAGGAAGGATTGCAGCGCCGCCCGGTCGAGCTCGCCGGCAAAGCCGGGATGATGGCCGAGCGCCTTCAGCTCCGAGGCAAAGGCGAAGCTGTCGCCGAGCCAGCCGTAGTACAGAGGCTTCTGGCCCAGGCGATCGCGCGCCAGATGAAGCCTACGCTCGCGCCGGTCCCAGAGCGCGATGGCGAACATGCCGTTGGCGCAGCACAGCGTCGCCTCGAAGCCCCAGAGCGCGATGCCCCAGAGCAGCACCTCGGTGTCGGACTGGCTGCGGAAGCGCGCGCCTGCCGCTTCCAGCTCGCGGCGCAGCTCCCGGTAGTTATAGATCTCGCCGTTGTAGACGATGACGAAGCGTCCGTCGGCCGACAGCATCGGCTGATGGCCGTCGGCCGAGAGATCGATGATCGCCAGGCGCCGGAAGGCGAGCGCGACGCCGGCCTCGGCGTCGATCCAGGTGCCCTCGTCGTCAGGGCCGCGATGGGCCAGACTGGTGCAGGCCAGGCGCGCCAGATCGTCCAGCGCGTCGGCGCCGAAGCGCCCGGGCGGCGACAGGAATCCGGCGATGCCGCACATGCTGCTTAGCTCGCGCCAATGAGATTGCGGTACAGGGCGCTTGTGCGCGCGACCATGCGCTCGAGCGAGAAGTGTTCGAGAATGCGCGCCCGGCAGCGCTCGCCCAGTGCCTGGCGCGCCCTCGGCGGCAACGCCAGGATGCGATCCCAGCCCTCGGCCAGCGCACGCGCATCCCCCGGCGGCACGACCACACCCTCCTCGCCGACGATGCGCGCGGAATCGCCCACATCGGTGACGACGCAGGGCACGCCCGTGGCCATGGCTTCGCCGACCGCATTGGAGAAGCCCTCGCCGAACAGCGAGGCGGAGACCTGGACGTCGAGCGCGTTCAACGCCTCAGGCATGTCGCGGCGCGCGCCGGCCCAGATGAGCCGCTCGCCGAGGTCCAGGGTTTCCGCCTGGCGCTTCAGCTCATTCGCCAGCGGCTGCCTCTCCTCCCCGATGAAGACGAAGCGCAACGCCGGCCGCTGGCGCAGCGCCAGCGCCGCCGCCTCGAGGAAGACCGCATGACCCTTCATAGGATCGAGCCGTGCCGCCAGGCCCACCAGTGGAACGTCCGGCGCCAGGCCCCACTCGGCGCGAATGCGCGCCCGCGCCTCGGGCCGCGGCCGGAAGCGCGCGCAGTCGATGCCGTTCTCGATCACTGTCACCTTGTCCGCCGGCACGCCGCGGCCGAGCAGATGAGCCTGGCCGGCCTGGGAATTGGGCAGGATGATTGCCGGACGGCGGCAAAGGGCGAGCTCGATCCGCTCGGTCAGGGCCAAGGGAAAGCCGAGCCGCGGGCCGTAGCGACGGTGATCCATAGCCGAGGCGCGCAAGCTCCAAACCAGCCTGGCGCGCGGCGCCGCGCCGCGCGCCGCCAGGGCGAAGAGATTGGCCGTCGTCATGTAACTGTGGAGGATCTGCGGGTCGAGCTGTCGCAGCGTGGCGCGCAGGCGCCGCAGGAAGCTCAGGTTGTCCCAGCGACCGCCCTTGTCGAGGCAGACGAGCGACGCGTCGGCGGCCTTCAGCTCCGTTTCCAGGGCGCCGTCCGGATAGTAGGTGAGCACGGTGGGCGTGTAGGCGTGCCGGTCGAGGCCGCGCACCAGCTCGACCAGTTGCCGCTCCGCGCCAGCCGCCTCGAGCGAACGGATGAGGTAGACAACACGGATCGGCACGCGAACCCGGTGCTCCGCCAATCAGGCGCCATAGGTGAGAAAGTACTTTTCGCACAGCGAATAGCGCGCCGGCCAGCCGCGCAGCGCCGTGCGCCAGGGCGCGAGAGCGTAAGGAACGTAGTCGACGAGACCGAGGCGTCGCCAGCCGCCCTCCAGCACGGCCGCGTCCCATTCGCACCAGTCCTGCTTGGTCGTGTAATCGACGGCGCGGTGGAACAGGCCGAGCCGTCCCGCCAGCGGGCGCAGGCCGTGGCGGCTGACGTCGCCCAGCACCAGGCGCGCGTCAGGCGCGGACAATGCACGCAGCCGCCCGAACAGCGCGACCGCGTCGGGAAACATCGCGCACTCGCGCAGCGGCTCCGCCGTCTCGAAGATGTGATGCAGCACGTCGTTGATTACGATTCGGTCGGGCGCCTCCTCGCCGTCGCAGCGGTAGTCCTGGATCAAGCCCCGGTGCACCGTGAAGCGCGCGTTCAGCCCAAACTCTTCGAGCAGATCGGTCAGGGCCCGATAGTCTTCGTCGTCATTGCCGTGCGTCGCCAGGTAGGGATCGACGCCGACCACGCGCTCGACTAGACCGTCGATCAGGGCCAACAGGGCGTCAAGGCCGTGCCCGACGCCGACGTAGAGCACCCGGCGCGGCCGGCCAGTGTCGGCCTCCGGATAGACGTAGCGGTTGGCATAGCGCAGCCGGGCGAGGTCGGCCGACAGGCCCCGGCGGCGGGAGCGGGTCTCGATGACAGCCTCGAGCCGCGACCACTCGGCCCTATCCAACGGCACGTTTCGCGTCCCGCAGACGACTCTCGCCGTCTGGCCACCCGCCGATGGCCGCCTCCCAGGCCGCCAGCGCCGAGTCGGGGGCGTGTCCTGCCAGCTTGCCCCGGGCCGCGTCACCCAGCCGCCTGGCGAGGCGCGGATCATCCGCCAGCCGGGCAAGTGCGGCCGCTAGTCCTGCCACGTCTTCCACCGGGACGACCAGGCCGCTAACGCCGTGCTCGACCAGCTCCAGGAGGCTGGAGGCGTCGCTGACCACACAGGGCAGGCCGCAGGTCATGGCCTCGAGCAGGGCATTGGGCGTGCCCTCGTGACGCGACGGCAGGGCGAAGATTCGCGCCGCGCGCAGCCAGGGCCAGGGCTCCTGGCGCTGGCCGAGCCAATCGACGGCCACCGAGATGCCGAGATCATTCGCCAAGCTGCGCAACCTCCTCTCTTCGGGGCCCTCGCCCACTATGGCAAGACGCCAGCCCGGATGGTCCGGAGCGAAGCGTGCGAAGGCGCGCAGCAGGACGTCATGGGCCTTCTGCCGATTGAGTCGGCCGACGGAAAGAATGGTCGGCCCTTGCACCACTACGGGACTACTGGCCGGTGGCGACGGCAAAGGGTTAGGAACATAAGCCAGCCGATCCCGCGAGACGAACCTGGCCAGCGACTCCAGCGCGCCACGGCTGTTGGCGGTGACGCGGTCCGCGCGTCGATAGGCGAAGCGGCGCAGGGCGTCCCAGAGCGGCCCGAACGACTGGCGGTCTGGATCGTTGCGCTCCGATGCCACGACACGGATGCCAAGGCCGAAGGCGGCCAGCACCGTCAGCACCGCGGAATGCGCGACGAAGGCGACGGCGACCGGCGCGTCCAACCGACGCAATGCCCAGCGCAGCCGCAAGACCCGGGCGATGTTGGCGGCCAGGCCGCCCAGCGGGCTCCTGGAATGAGCTGAGGACCCGATCGAGACCCGCGTGATAGCGGCCGGCAAGGCGAAGAAGTCACCGGCATCGGAATCGGCCCAGGTGACGACGGCGACGCGGCGGCCTCGCTTGTGCCAGGCCTCCGCCAAGACGACCAGTACCCGCTGCGCGCCCCCGCTGCCGAGGTCGCTGATGATCAGCACGATGTCGTGGCTTGCGCTCGATCCTGCTGTCAAGTCACCAGACCCCGATAGACCAAAAGCACCGCCGCGACGTGGCGTGCGGTGGAGAAGCGCTCCATTGCGGCGGTCCGCGCTGGGCCCGCAATGTGGGCCGCCCGGAGAGGCTCGGACAAGAGTGTCATGACGGCGTCGGCGAAGGCATCAGCATCATCGGGCGCGACCAGCAGGCCGGTACGCCCGTGATCGATGATCTCGCGGTGTCCGCCGTGGTCCGCAGCAACAACCGGCGTCCCTACCAGCATGGCCTCGATCGGCGCGCGGCCGGAGCCCTCGTTGACGGCCGGCGCCACCAGACAGTCGCAGCCTGCGATCCAGGGCTCGATCGGAAAACGTGCGCCCATCAGCAGACACCGCTCGGCCAGTCCCAGAGCCTCGATCCGTTGCTCGACAGTCTGGCGCAGGCCCGCGCGCGGGTCACCGAACATGGGGAAGCAGGCCTCTTCGCCAAGGCAGTCCCGCAGTCGCGCCGCTGTCTCAACAAAGACCAGCGGCCGTTTCTGGTCGGTCAGGTTCCCGACGAAGCCGACGACCGTCGCATCGCCAGGAGCACCCAGTTCCGCAAGCAGCGTGGCCCGCGCGTCAGGCCGGTCCGGTGGCTCGGCATCGGTGTCGAAAGGATTCTCGATTGCCCGAGCGCGTCGCGCCATGGCGGGCGGAAAAGTCGAGCGGCAGTGGTTGGAGATGGTGATGATCGTGTCGGCCAAGCGGGAGTAGACTCCCAGTCGCCGCGAGTCCTCGGCGCTCCGCTGATGCCAGACGAAGCGCGTGCCGGCCAATCGGGCCGCCAGGCCCCAGGTGAGGTGCATGCGGGCGTCGTTGCTATGCACGACGTCTATGCGCTGGTGCCGCAGGAACGCAGCGAGCGGTGCCGCCGCGCGCAGCATGGTGACGATCTGAGCGACGATCGGGCCGGGCTCGACCAAGCGCACGCCTGGGCACCACTCGAAGCCTATACCGCGCTCCGCTAGAAACCCCTCCAACGGCCCGCTACGATGCAATGCCACGATCGGCTCGACCTCGCTGCGCGGAAGGCCGGCGATCAACTGCGTCGCTGAGACGTGGCTCCCCCCGATGGTATCGCCCACGAAGGGATAGCAGACTCGCAGCATGGCGCCGGCACCCGCCGCTAGGCAGGCACCGCAAGCTCCATGGCCTCCAGGAGGCAGAGGCGCATCGCCAGCGCCTGGTAGCCCGGTTCGGACCGCCGTGCCCAAACGGCGGCGGCCAAGGCATGGTCGACACCAGGGCTGCGCGGCACCTGTGCCGGGCGCGTGCCGAGGTAGCGGCCCGCGGGGAACGCGAAGCCCTGTTTCGGGCGCTCGACGAACTCGTTCGGCAGATAGCGGGCGAGCAGACGGCGCAGGACGCTCTTCTGGCCGAAACCCACCAGCGCGCGGGCATCGAAGCCGGCAAGCAGCTCGGCCAGGGCGCGGCAGAGGAAGGGCGTGCGGACCTCGAGGCCGACCCGCATGCTGCCGCGATCGACGGCGGGGATGTAGCCCGCCGGAAGGGATTCCATGACGTCGAAGTCGCGCGCCTGGAACACCAGGTCGCGCCCGTCCTCGGGAAAACGATCGGCCAGCCCTTCGACAGCGCGCGGCAAGCGGCGCACGATGTCACCACGCGAGCCATTCTTGATCGAGAGGAATCGCCAGGCCCGCGGCCCGGCGAGTGTATCGAGCGCAGCACCCACCTGGGGCAGGCGCCGAACGACGCCACGAAACGGCGCCAGGCCATCGAGCAGCGAGCCAGGCAGCCGGTAGGCAGTCCGGTGCTCCCACAGGAAGCGGTAGCGGTTGTAGCCGTAGAACAGCTCGTCGCCGCCCAAGCCCGACAGCGCCACCTTGATCTCGCCGCGTGCCAGGCTCGACATCTGCCGCACCGACATGGCGGAGGTATTGTCGTTGGGCACGCCGAACAGCTCGACCATCGATTCCGGGGCGCGGCGCCAGTCCCTCGCCTCGCGGCTGTCGATCACCCGATGCCGCAGCCCCAGGTGTTGGGCGATCCGGGAAGCGGTGTCCGCTTCGTCCGCTCCATCGGGGAAGGAGACTGTCTGGGCAGTCAGATCAACCCCGAGATCCTTCACCACAAGCGCGGCAATCAGCGACGAATCGACGCCGGCCGAGAGAAACAGGCCGAGCGGCACATCGGCGCGCAGGCGCCGCCGCAGTGACGCCAGCAGGCCATCGTGGACCGCGTCCAGGTCGCCCTCGCCGAGCGGCTGCAGCGGCCCGCGTTGCGGCACCGCGGGCGGCGGCGTCCAATAGCGGCGCAGGTTGCGCAGACCCTCCGGTGTCAGCTCCGCGTGGCTGGCCGCAGGAAGCTGGTGCAGGCGGGGAAAGCCGGTCGCCGGTGCCGGCAGGAAGCCGAGCGCCAGGAAGGTCTCCAGCTCCTCACGGCTGGGCTGGAAGCGCAGCCCCAGCGCCTCGATCAGCGGCCCCGGCTCGGAGGCGAAGTAGACGCCCTCCGGCGCTTCGGCCCAATAAAGCGGCTTCTCGCCGAAGGGATCGGTGGCAACGTGCAGCTGCTCGCCATCGAACAGAGCAAAGGCGAACATGCCGTCGAGCCGGTCGAGCGCGGCGGGCCCCCAGCGCTCCCAGGCCGCCAGCAGCACCTCGCTGTCGCTCTCGGTTCGAAAGATCGCGCCGGTCGCCGCCAGCTCGTCGCTCAGCTCGCGGTAGTTGTAGATTTCGCCGTTGTAGCAGAGCACCAAGGGACCGCGCGCCATGGGCTGGGCCGCCCGGTCGGAGAGGTCGATGATGGCGAGGCGCCGATGGCCGAAGAAGAGACCGCGCTCCGGCAGGCTCCACTCGCCGGCGCCGTCGGGGCCGCGATGGGCCAGGGCATCGCGACCGGCCCGCCCGACCGCCACGTCGGCGGTAGACAGCGGCCGGCTCAAAGCTATCCCGAAGATGCCGCACATGGATCAGGCGATCCTTGCCGCCTTGTCCGCCAGCGGCCGGAGCAGCTCGGCGAGCATCCGGATGCTTTCGCTGTGGGCCGCCGCATCTTCCGGCACCGTCGTTTCCGCTTCGGCCTCGATGTAGAGGGCGAGACGCCGATCCCACTCCTCCGGTTCGGAGACTTCCGACTCGGCAAGGCGACGGATAAAGACGTCGCCCAGGCGGGACGGATCACTCACCTGCTCCGCCAGGCCGACGCACTGATAGTAGTTGCGCCCGACCGACACCACCCGCTTGCCGAAGATCAGCCCTTCCCAGCCGGTCGTTCCATTGTCGGAAACGATCAGTTCAGCGTTGCGGATGTACTTGAACTGCGGATCGACGGGCGAGATCAGCACGACACCCGGGAGCCCCGCCAGATCACGCAAATAGGCCATCGGCCGGCGCCCTTCGTTGAAGCGGTGGTCGCGCACCAGGAGACGGTAACCGGCCGGCAGGTTGGCGCTGACCTGGGCGACCAGGTCCTGCTGGCTGTGCCATTGCGGGTTCTGGACGTTGATCGCCAGTTCGGGCTCCTTGTGCAGGGCCATCAGCACATAGCGCATCGGGGCCAGCTCGGCCTCGTCGAGCGTTGCAAAGAGCCGTCGCTGCCGCGCCGCCAGGAAGGCGGTGCGATAGAACTCCCAGGCCCTGGCAAAGGGCGGGTTCGGCTCCGGGCTTTTTCGCCCGGTCAGCCACCATTTCGCCTTGCCGGCGGCCATGATCGCCAAGTTCCGGTGCCGGCGCAGCCAGGTCCGCGAGGCGGCGAGGTCCCAGTTGCGCCGGATGTAGGCGACGGTCTTCGGCGTTTCGCGGAACCTCTCGAGATGCGCGCGGGCCGTCTGGCCCGGAGCCGCCCCTGCCTTTGCCCTTTCGGCGTAGAGCGCTTCGGCAGCGGTGTTGAGCATGCCCCGATCGGTCGTCCAGAAGCAGCGCCCCGAGAGGATCTTCGAGGGCCGGTTGATCAGCAGCGGAATGCCCCTGGTCTCTGCCAGCACTGCCAGAACGTAGCCGTCGGGCGAGGCCGCCTGGCCGGCCACGATCAGGTCAGGCCGGAAGCGGTCGAGTACACCGTCGATAAAGGCGAACAGCCGGGCGGCCATGCGCGCCGGCTCGCTGTTGTCCCGCAGCGCCCGCTTCAGGATCGCCGTGGCGGGCCAGTGATAGAACCGCCGCGCGTAGCCGCGTCCCATGGTGCGCTCGCCGGCCAGCACGATGCGATGGATCGGCACGCCGGTCTGCCGCTCGCAGGTGGCGATCATCGGCCAGACCCGCTCCGACTGGTCGGGATCGCGTTCCCAGTCGGCCGGACGCCCCAAGTCGGGCAGCACGAATAAGTCTTCGGGCGCGAAGTCGAGATCTGCGTAGTACGACGGCATGTCGTATTGCGACAGGATGCCGAGCCGCCAGCGCTCGCTGCGCTGGGCGTGCGCCACCAGGTCTTTCAGATAGTCATGGCGCTGGTTGTGCGTCAGGAAGAGAACGCGGCGCGCCACGGTCGGGCCCGCTCCGCTCACGGCAGCGCCCGCGCAACCGTCGTCGCCAAGGACTCCGCGTCCAGACCGTGGTGCCGCAGCACCTCGGCGTTCTGGCCGCAGGCCGGAACCTCGGTCAGGCCGAGGCAGGTCACCGGCGGCGATCCGGCCATGGCCGCCAGGCGCGCGGCGACCCGTTCGCCCTGCCCGCCAGCCAGGAAGTGATTATCTACAGTGAAGACGTAACGCACCCCGCCGACCGTGTCTCGCAGCCAGGCATCATCCACCCGGTTGAGCCAGGGCAGGTTGACGACCTTGAGCCCGATGCCGCGCGGCTGTAGCAGCATGGCGGCCTGAAAGGCCTCCGCCAGCAGCACGGGGCCGTAGGTGATGAGCACCGCGTCCTCGCCGTCGGTCAGAGCGACGCCCCTGCCCTCTTCCAAGCGGTATCCCTCCGGCAACACGAAGGGCAGCGCGCAGGGGATCGACACCAGGCGGATGTAGCTGCTGCCTGGGTGGGCGCGCAGAGCGTAGTCGAGGATCAGGGGGACCTCGGCCGCGCAGCTCGGCTCGAGTGCCACCAGCCCCGGCACGCAGCCCATCAGCGCGATGTCGCGCACCGACTGGTGCGAATGTCCCGGCATGCCGGGCACCAGCCCCGCCAGGGAGCCGACGTAGACGGCCTTTGTCCCCTCGGTGGCGTTGTTGTAGACCTGCTCGTTGGCGCGCGGCGTAAGAAAGCAGGCGAAGGAGTGGACGACCGGCAGCATGCCGGCGAGCGCCAGGCCGCCCGCCTGGGACACCATGTCCTGCTCGGCGATGCCGCACTCGACGAAGCGCTCGGGGAAGCGCTCGCGAAAAGGTATCAGGCCGGTGTCGAGCACCAGATCGGCGTCGAGCGCGACGATGCGTGTGTCCCGCGCGGCCGCATCCAGCAGCGCCTCGCCGTAGGCCTTGACCAGGCGCTGCGGCTCGGCGTTCGGCGCGACGGGCGGCGCCGGCTTCTGCCGCTCGACAAGGGCCGGCCCCTCCGACCCGAGCGCCGAGAACTGCTCCCGGGCCCGCCCCGCCAGCTCGTCGAGGGCGCGCGCGTAGTCGTCCGGCGACGGCGCGCCCGAGTGGTAGCGGTACCAGGGGCCGTCCATCGCCGTGTGCTCCATGAAGGAGACGCCGCGGCCCTTGACGGTGTCGGCGATGATCACGCTCGGCCGCTCGTCAGCTCGCGCCGCCGCCAGGGCGCACTCCAGCGCCGCCAGGTCGTGGCCGTCGCAGCCCTGGACGTGCCAGCCGAAGGCGGCGAACTTCGCCGCGAGGTCGCCCAGGTCGGCGGTCTCGGCAACATAAGTGTCGGACTGCACCTTGTTGTGATCGACGATCACGGTGATGGCCGAGAGGCCCTGGCGGACCGCCGAGCCCAGGGACTCCCAGATCTGACCCTCCTGCAATTCGCCGTCGCCGGCCATGACGTAGAGGCGCCGCGCCCGGCCGGCCAGCCGGTCGCCCAAGGCAATCCCCTTGGCCTTCGAGATGCCCATGCCGAGCGAGCCGGTATTGGCCTCGATCCCCGGCGTCAGGGTTCGGTCAGGGTGGCCCGGCAGGCCGCCGAGGCGCCGCAGCCGCGTCAGCAGCTCCTCGGGCAGGCGGCCCAGGCCGATCAGCACGCTGTAGAGGCCGGGTGCGTCATGGCCTTTCGACGAGTAGAAGAGGTCGCCGGCGCCGTCTCCCACCTCGCCGAGCTGCATTTCGTTGAGGTGCAGCCAGGAGACGATGTCCAGGCTCGAGAAGCTGGAGCCGATGTGGCCCGAGCCGGCACAGGCGATCATCGAGAGCGTGTTGATGCGCGCCAGCGTGGCGAAGAGATCGGCGCGATCGGCCGCCAAGCCGTCGAGACTGCGCGCGCGATCGAACTCGGCGCGGGGGACGAAGGCGAGAGAGCTCATGCCGTCTGCCACTCAGCCCTTGATGTACTGCATGTAGCAACAGCTTTCGAGAGCGGCCCTGACCTGCGCCTGCTCGTCCGCGTCGAGGGCGCGGTAGTAGCCGGTCATGTGCGGCTCGCAGATACCGCGCAGCGAGAGCATGTACTTCTCCTCGGCGCCGGTCAGGAAGTTGTCGCGCTTCGAGCCCTTCGGCATCATGCCGAGAAACCTCATGAGGCCCCGCTGTTTCTCCAGCGCGGCAGCCAGATCGCCGGCGACAAAGAGGCGGTGAATTTCCTGCAGCGGCTCCGGCAGCGGGCCGGCCAGGCTGGTGGTGCCGGCCCGGCTGCCCATGGCCAGCGCGGCGTACCACTGGTTGGCCACTGCGGTGATGACCTGGAAACCCGGCGCGGCCATAGCGAGCACCTTGAGTTGGTCGACGGTGTTGGAGCTGGAGAACTTGATGCCGGCGATGTTCGGATGCTCCTTCAGGCCGGCCACGAAGTCCGGCGGGAAGGGCCGGCACCAATTGGCGCTGGTATACATCCAGAGCGGCTTCGAAGCGTGATCGGCGATGTGCCGGTACATCCAGTCCATGCGCTCCAGGCTGAGCAGCGGGTGGTAGGGCATGACGTGATAGGCGTCGAACTCCAGGTCGCTTGTCGCGTCGATGAAGGTCAGCATGTCCTCGAGCGCGAAGAAGCCGGCGCCCAGCACCAGCGGCTTGCGCCCGGCATTCGCTTCGCAGACCGCGCGGGCGGCGGTCAGCCGCTTGTCGAAGGTCAGGTCCATGTCCTCGCTGCCGGTGCCCAGGCACCAGAAGCCGGCCACCTCCTTGCCAATTAGGAACTCGATCAGGCGCCGCTGCCCCTTGTCGTCGACGGAGCCATCCGCCTGCAGGGGAGTCTGGACCACGGGCACGACGCCCTCGATCGCTCGGGTCTCGATCATGCGCTGCCTCCCTTTGGGCTTGTTTGCTGCGCGAGGTGGGCGAAGTAGGCCTCGACGAGCACGACATCGGCCATCTCGTCGACATCGGCCGAGTGGAAGCGGTCCATCACCAGGGGGACCTGGCGGCGCGAGATCAGCCTGCCCTCGCGCAGGAAGTAGTCCCGCTTCGCCGCATAGATCGAGGCGTTGTAGAGATAGAAGGGCTCGACCTCGGCGCCGTCCGCCTCGCCGCGGCAATAGGGCTCCAGCACCCCGTCCCGCAGCGCCTTGAGGATCGGATCCCGCTTCCTGTGGGGACCCTTGACGCTGGCCAGCGTGTCCATGCCGGAGGTCCAGAGCCGGCGTACCGCCTCGTCGATGTGGGCCGGATCGCGGATCGGACAGGTCGGCTGCAGGAGAACGACCATGTCGTAGGGCGCGCCCGTGGAGCCCTCCATGAAAGCGAGGGCATGGCGCACGGTGTCGATGTTGCGGACTTCGTCGCCGGCGAGCTCGGCGGGGCGCTTGAAGGGCACCGGCGCGCCGTACTGCCGGGCGACGGCAATGATCTCGTCGTCCTCCGAGGTCACCAGCCAGTCGGTCAGCAGCCTTGCCTTCTGGGCCGCCATGATGGTGTGAGCGATCAGGGGATGCCCGGCTACCGGCAGCACGTTCTTGCGCGGCAGGCGCTTGGAGCCGCCGCGGGCGGGAATCACGCCGAGGGCACGGGGCGAGGCACTCACGGTCTCTGTCATCTCGCGTTCGCCTGGCGTAGCAGGGCGACCGTCTCGGCGATCCCCCGCCCCAGGTCGCCCTCGAAGCGGAAACCGGCTGCCGTCATGCGCGCATTCTCTACGTCAAAGGAGAGCTGGTTCATGATCCTCGTATCGACGAACTCGACCTTGAGGTCCGGCACGTGGGCGCGGATATGGTCCACCACCTCGCGCACCGTCGCGTTCTGCGTGACCACGTTGTAGATGCGCCCGTCGAACAGGTCTTGCCTCAGGAAATGGGCAACGGCGCGCACGGCATCCTGCAGGTCGAGATAGGGTCGCCGCTGCTCGTAGGCGGTGCGCCAGACCGTGAGCGGCAGGCCCATCACCGCCTGCCAGCAGAACTTGTTGACCGCGGTGTGAAACCGCATGCCGGTCGAGGTGCCGAAGATGGTGCCGAAGCGGCAGCTGACGGCCCACAGGCCCCGCTGCGCCATGTCGAGCACCAGACGCTCCTCGCGCAGCTTGGTTTCGGCATAGGGGCTCTGCGGCCTAAGCTCGTTCTCGGCGCAGGTCTCGTCGACCTTGGCGGCCTGGCTGCCGTAGACGCTGGTCGAGGAAAGGTGAACTAGCCGCGCCCCGGCTTCGGCGCAGGCCTCAGCGACCCGCTGCGTGGCACCGAAGTTGTTGCGCTCCACCGCCTCGCGGTTGTCGAAGCTGCCGGTGGCATCGGTGATGGCGGCAAGATGGACCACGGCCCAGGCGTCGGCGAGCAGCGGCTTGAGGTCCATCGCGGTCACGTCACCCTCGACGAAGCGGTAGCGGGCCGACGCCGGCAAGTCGAACAGCGAGGCGTAGCGCTGCGCCGACAGGTCGTCGATCAAGACGAGCTCGAGGTCCGGCAGGACCTCAGGCAGGACACGGATCAGGCGCGAGCCGATGTGACCCAGGGCACCGGTGACGACGATCTTCATCCCTGCCCGTCAGCGCTCCACCGGACAGCTGGCCTGCCGCCAGGCCAGGAAGGCGTCGTAGTCGCGGATATAGTCCTCAGGCTCGAACGGCCGGTCGCAGAGGACGAGCAGGACGCTATCGTCGTCGAGATAGCGCTGCTCCGCCCAGATCGAGGGCGGCACCAGCAGCGCACTGGCCTGCGCGAACGACAGCAGATAAGGCTCCTGCGATGCACCGTCATCGAGCATGATCTCGCATCGCCCGCTCAGACAGACCATGGCCTGCGTGCACCGCCGATGTGCATGCGCGCCCCGCCTGGCCCCGGCCGGCGCGCGGATGCCGAAGACGCGCGCGATCGCAAAGGGGATCGCCCCGCAGCCTTCCATGGCCCAGAGGGTGCCGGTCTCGGCGGGAAACGAGGGGAGCGGGATGAGGTGTGCGTCACCCAGCCCGTGCAGCGCCGGCACGGGATTGTCTGTCGTCAATGCCTTCATGCCCGGCCCAGCAGTCTCCGCAGGCCACCGCAGTAGGTATCGATCTGCTCCTCGGTCAGGGACAGGGCACAGGGCACGTTGATGCCGCGCGCCGAGACGTCGTAGCTGACCGGGTTGGCTTGCCGTCCGCTCTCGTTGTGCTCCGGATAGGCCGGCAGTGCGCTCAGCGGATAGAAAAAGGGCCGCACCGGCAGGCCCATCGCCTCCAGCCTGCCCATGGCCTTCTCCTTGGTGAGCCCGTGGGAATGGCCGAACACCAGGGCCGTCGTCCAGTAGCCATTGCGAACCTCGGCGGGCTCCGGGTTCAGCAGCAGGTCCGGAATGTCGGCCAAGCGTTCGGCGAACTGCCGGAAAATCCAACGCTTACGCTCGACCAGCTCGTCGATCCGCTGGAACTGGGCATAGCCGAGCGCCGCCTGCAGGTTGAAGGGCATGTACTTGAAGGTGACCTCGGTGTTGAAGTAGGTCCCTGGGGCGCGTCCATGGTCACGCAGGAACTTGCAGCGCTCGAACAGTGCCTTGTCGTCCAGCAGCAGCATGCCGCCCTCGCCGGTGGTCAGCGTCTTGGTGCGGTGGAAGCTGAACACCGAGCCGACGCCGAACTTGCCGGCCCGCATGCCCTTGTAGGTCGAGCCGAGCGCCTCGGCCGAGTCCTCGATCACGGTGATGCCGTGCCGCTCGCTGACGGCACAGATGCCGTCCCAGTCGGGCATGTTGCCGAACAGGTCGACCACGATCACCGCCTTGGTACGCGGGCTGATGCGCGCCTCGATGCTCTGCGGCGTCAGGCACCAGTGGATTGGATCGATATCGGCGAAGACGGTGGTCGCGCGCTGGTAGGTGATGGGTGCTGCCGTGGCGATCCAGGTGCACTCGGGCACGATGACCTCGTAGCCCTCGCCGATGTCGAGACCGGCCAGCAGCAGGTGGATCGCCGTCGTGCAGTTGGGCGTCATGAGGGCATGGGTGCGTCCATGCCAGGCAGCGAACTCGCGCTCGAAGGTCTCGACGTACCAATAGGCTCTATCGCCGTACCAGCCGTTGCGCAGCGCATCGAGCACGATCTTCTCCTCGTGCTCGGTGATCCAGGGGCCGGCCATGTGGATGGTCATCGCGCGCCTCTTCGCCTTGCTATCAACAATCAGACCCGCTTGCGCCAAATCCAGGCCTTGACGGGCCCAAAGGCACCAACCGCCGGCGGGAGTTTGAGGGAAAGCAGGTTGATGTCCGAATCGTAGCGCAGCTCCTCGCCGCGGTCGGCGGCCAGCTTTGCGTAGACCACGCGGCTCAGGAAGTTGTAGGTACTCGATATATGCTGGAGGTCTTCCAGCACGAAACCTTCATTCGCCCACGACGCGACCTCTTTCTCCCTGAAGAAAAGATTGTGCCAGGGCGGATCGATCGGCTGCAGTCCCAGGCTTTCGCGCACGCTGTTCGTTCGGTCCGACCCATCGAGCGAGCACTCGACCATTACGTACATCCCACCCGGCCTCAGACAGTCCGCGACCGACAGCACGGCAGTCTTCTGCTGATCGGTCGATGTCAGGTTGATCAGACAGCGTTGTGAATAGACGACATCGAAGGGACCCCACTCGTTCGGCACCGGGGGGACCGACCTCCGGTGCACCTCCAGGCGATCCGAAAGCCCCTCGTCCCTGACACGAGCGGCAGCCACCTCGACCATCTGCTCGGCGAAGTCCATGCCGACACCATGACAGCCCTTCGCTTTGGCAAGCCGCACCAGCGAGCTGCCGTTGCCGCAGCCGACGTCCAGGATTCGGCTGCCGGATGGCACCGCGGTCTCGAGGAAGCGGTGCTCGATCTCGGTCAGGTTGAAGTCATTGGTTCCGGCAATGGCCCCCAGGCCGGCACGCTCGTTCCAGAAGTCCAGGATTTTCTCGCTCATGGCCATTGGCATGCCCCTACCTGATGCGTCGGCAATAGCCGTTCGGGCTGTAGCTCAGCAGCAGCTTGGCGTTGATGTAGTCGTCCTCCGCGAAGCAGTCGGTTTCGTCCAGATAAGCCCGCAGCGCCGTCTTCGGATTGTCACCCGGCCCCCAGGGTCGGGGCCGGTGGCTCTGCGGCGGGATGTCCTCGACGATGGTGTCGGAGACGACCAGGAATTGCCCCGGCGTCACCAAGGGCGCATAGAGCCTCAGCTCCTCAAGCACATGGTCGTGGGTATGGTTGGAATCGAGCAGCAGCATGACGCTGTCCCCAGGCCGAACCTGCTCCTTGACCTGCCGCACCACGTCCGGATCGACCGACGACCCCTCGATCAGGGAAATCCGGTCAGAGAAAGGGTACTTCATGATCTCCTGCCGGTTCTTGTCCGGCAGCACGCGATCGATGCCGATGACGCGCCCCTTGCCGATCAGCTGCAGGATCGAAGCATAGAGCACGATCGAGCCGCCCCAAGCGATGCCGGTCTCGATCATCAGGTCGGGCTTGGTCTCCCAGATGATCTCCTGGGTCACGAGTATGTCCTGGGGCATCTGCACGATCGGCAGGCCAAGCCAGGTCCACTGATAGCCGTAGTGATGCCGGTCCGACTGCACCAGGAAGTCCAGCGCCAGGCGGCACAGCGCCTCGTCGGCCGCCTGGCTTGCCGCGTTGGCGCGCTTGTCCTTCTCGAACTGCTCTCTGTCGAACATCAATCTCTCCGAAGCTCAGGCATCGCCGCCCCGACGGGCGAACAACAGGTGGCAGGGACTGTCCAACTGGTGCCCGCTCGGCAGGTTCCCCGTCGGCAAGGCGCCCTCGACCCCGTCGATCCGGCCGATATAGCGGCTGCGATAGATGAGGTCGTAGCCCCGCTCGGCGACCGCAGCGGTCACGTCGCCAAGGTCCCACATCCAGACCGGAATGCCGCGGCCATGAAAGCGCTGAAGTGTGACAAAGGTCGGGATACTCCCCGCTGGAAGGTCGGCCAGCAACAGATAGTGCGGCGCATAGTCCAGGAGGCGTGCAAGCAGGCCGCGCCAATCCTCGATATAGTGGAGCGCGCTTGCCAGCTGGACCACGTCGACCGCACCCTCAAGGCGCGGCAGCTCCTCGTGAAATTGCACGCAAGCCCACTCCGCCAAGTCCTCCCGTCCGGCCCGGCAGAGGGCGGAGGTTTCCACGACGTGGTACTCCACCTCCGCCGGCCCGGGCAGCACGGCCAATGAGGCGAACAAAGTCGGCGCCAGGCCGCCGCCGAAATCGATGACCCGGACTGGCCGCCGCTCCCGATGCAGGAGCGCCACGAGCAGCGGAAGTGGATAGTCGCGCGTGCGTGCCAGAGGCGGTATCCCGTTGCCTGCCTGGAGGTCTGCCAGATCGGACCGCAGCCGCGTCCGCACCTTGTCCAGCCAGATCTCGCCTTCGAACACGCCGGCATCGCCCCGCGCCTCCGCAAAGCTGCCATAGACCCCCTCCCAGACGATACGGGCCGTCATGGCGCGAAGAAGCTCCGCACGGCTTCGATGATGCGGTCCACCTCGTCGTCCGTGAGCTCCGGGAATACCGGCAGGCTCACGACCCGCCCGGCGAGGCGATCGGTCACCGGAAGCGCGCCGCCATGGACCATGACCCGTTCCACGAATCCCTCCTGCCGATGGGCCGGCACGGGGTAGTGGACGCCGGCGCCCACGTCATTGGACTTCAGGTGGCCGACCAGCTCGTCCCGGCGGTCGCATGCAATCACGTAGAGGTGGAAGACGTGCCGGTCGCCGGGGCGGCGCCAGGGCCGATCGAGCGGCAGGTCCGCGAAAGCGGCGTCATAGGCCGCGGCGATGGCGATGCGCCGCTCGTTGTCGCGCGTCAGGTACGGCAGCTTGGCCAGCAGGATCGCCGCCTGCAGCTCGTCCAGCCGCGAGTTGACGCCGGCCTCGCGGCTGACGCGCTGGCTGTCCCAGCCGTACTGCCTGAGCCGGCGCACGCGCTCGGCGAGCTCCGGGTCGGAGGTGGTCACGGCGCCGCCGTCGCCGATCGCGCCCAGGTTCTTGGTCGGATAGAAGCTGAAGGCCGCCGCGTCGCCGAAGCTGCCAACCCCTTGCCCATCGATCGAGGCGCCGACCGCCTGTGCGCAGTCCTCGACCACCTTGAGCCCATTCCGCCGGGCGATGCTCATGATCGCTTTCATGTCGGCCGGCTGGCCGTAGAGGTGTACCGGCACGATTGCCTGCGTGCGCTCGCCGATCGCGAGACCGAGACCGTCCGGGTCCATGGTCCGCGTCCGCTCGTCGACGTCCACGAGCACCGGGGTCGCCCCGGTCATGACTACCGCCGCGACCGTTGCCAGCGCCGTATGCGCGACCGTAACCACCTCGTCGCCCGCCCCGATGCCCAGCGCGCGCAGCGCCAGGGCCAGCGCGTCGGTGCCGCTGTTTACCCCGACGGCGTGGGCGCAACCGCTGATCGACGCGAACGCCTCCTCGAAGCGCTGAGTCTCCGCCCCCAGGACATAGGCGTCGCTGTCGAGAACGCGGGCGAGCGCGGCGTCGATCGACTGCGCATGCGCCCTGTACTGCGCGCGAGGACTGGCAAGCGGAATCATGAAAACCTGCTAGCCCTGTTCCACCTGCGGCACATAGGTGATCCAGCGGCCGCCGGCGGCGCGGAAGCCGTCCTCCTTCGCCATGATCTCGTCGCGGTGGTTCCAGGCGAAGAGGACCGCGCTGTCGGGATAGCGCGCGAGGAAGGCATCGTAAGGTCGCACCGGAATGTGGGAGCCGGGCGTGTACTTGCCCTGCTTGATGGGTGTCGTGTCGCTGATGAACTCGATCAGGTCGGGGCCGATGCCGCAGTAGTTCAGGACCGTCGTGCTTTTGGAAGTGGCGCCATAGCCGGCAACCCTGCGTCCCGAGGCCCTTTCGCCCGCAAGCAAGGCCAACAGGCGTCCCCTGGAGCGCTCGCAGGCGGCGCGGAATGCGACGTAGGTCTCCGGCCGATCCAGCCCCAGGGCGCGCTCTTTGTCCAACTGGGCGCCGACGGCAGGAGCCACCGGACGCGCGCCCTTGTGCGCGAAGACGTAGCGCATGGAGCCGCCGTGCGTCGGCTGCGGCAGGACGTCGATCAGCTCCAGGCCATGCGGCTCGAACAGGGACCGGACCGCGCGCGCCGAGAAGATGAAGACGTGCTCGTCGTAGATCTGGTCGTAGGAGGTCTTCTCGATCATGTCGCCAAGATAGGGATCCTCGAAGGCCAGGATGCCGCGCGGCTTGAGCAACCGGGCAACGCCTTCGGCGACGTCGTGAAGGTCGGGAATGTGACACATGACGTTGGCCGCCAGGATGGCGTCGGCCGGCCCGTGCTCGGCCAGCACGGCCTCGGCGGTCTCGTGGCCGAAGAAGCTGACCAGCGTATCGACCCCGTGCCGCCGCGCCTCCTCCGCCACGTTGGCAGACGGCTCGATACCGAGATGGCGGATGCCGGTCTGCGCGAAGCACTCCAGCATGGCGCCGTCATTGCTGCCGATCTCGACCACGAAGGGGTCGGAACCGTCCAGGTAGGCCTCCCGGGTCCAGTCGGCGAAGCGGCGGAAGTGCGCGACCATGTAGCGTGAGGTGCGCGTGAAAAAGGCATAGTTCTCGTGGAACATGCGGCGGGAGTCCGGCTGCTCCACAATCTGGAAGGCGCCGCAACTCTCACAAAAGGCGGGAGCGAGCTCGAAGAAATACTCGCGCTCGAAATCCTCGGGCAGCAGGAACGCATTCGCGATCGGCATGCGCCCGAAGGTCATGAATGGCTCGATCGCCTGCCCGCACACACGGCACGTCGCCATCGGAATTGCCTCTACAGTATCCAGCCCATCAGGCGCCGCGTCCGCGCAGCCGCTGCAGCAGCGCGAAAACCGAGCCGGGTAGATTGTCCCTGGTCATCCGAAGAAAACGACCTCGCCACCTTGGAAGTACTCCGGCCCAGAAGAACGCGCCGACAATCGCGGGAATGAACGCCTTGCGGTACCAGGGCACGATGCGTGAGCGCAACAAGGGCCCCGTTAGCCCCTGGATGTAGAGCAAGTTAGGAAAGCGGGCCTCAGCCTTTTTCCTCACCAGTGGATCGTCGGGACGCCGCTCGGCCAGGCGCTCCCACGCAACTTGCTTCGTGAAGAGCACCTCATCCACGTAGACAAGCCGCCCGGCGAGCGCCATCTGGCAGACGAGCTGCCGCTCGGCTACGAAGATTTCGGGAAATGAACGCAGCAGCTCGCGGAATACATGAGCGCGAACGATGCCATGAATGAACATGTTGTTCTTCACCGGACGCGCCGCCCGCCCTCGCTTGGTCACGATCGATAGGGCGTTGCCCAGCGGGCTCCGCCGCTGAGGCCAGTCGGGCTCCATGAGGCGCGTGACGCCGATCTCTTCGCCATCGGGACGTAGGCTTCGCGTCGCGCACATGGCGGCGACGGCGCCGCGGTCAGCTTCCAGTTCCCGTACCAGCCGGCTGACGAAGCTCGGCGCCCAGACGTCGTCCTGGCTGGCGTAGAGGAAGTAGTCGCCCGGCGTCTCGGCGACCACAAGGCGCAGATTGTCGACAGAGCCCAGATTTGACGGGTTCTGGATGAAGCGGATGAAGCAATGCCTGGCCGCGTAGTCACGGCAGATCTCCGCCGACGCGTCCGACGAGCAGTCGTCAGCGATGACGATCGAGAGCCGCGGCCAATCCTGGGCCACCAGGCTGTCGAGCGCGCGCCGCAGCGTCGCGGCGCCGTTGTAGACGGGCAGGCCGATGCCGACCAGGGGCGGCGCCTCGCCCGCTGCGGCAGAGCCCGGCCCACTCATGGCAGAGGCCTGTTCAACGTGAGGGCAGCATGCCATAAGGGGCGCGCGTTCCTCGCAACTGCGAATCCAAACCCGAAGTGTCCACGACAGGGGAGCAACCGTCTTCCATGGGACTTGTACGAAAGGGGATCATCCTGGCCGGCGGCAGCGGAACCCGTCTCTACCCCATCACCGAGGCGATCAACAAGCCCCTCTTTCCGGTCTACGACAAGCCGCTGATCTACTACCCCCTGACCACTCTTATGCTGGCCGGCATTCGGGACATCCTGGTGATCAGCGGGCCCGGCCACCTGCCGGCGATCCGGGCCTTTCTCGGCGACGGATCGCGCTGGGGCGTAGCCGTCTCCTACGCCGAGCAGAGCCGGCCGAACGGCATCGCCGAGGCGCTCTTGATCGGAGCTGATTTTCTCGCAGGAGAGCCCTTCGCGCTCATCCTCGGCGACAACGTCTTCTATGGGCATCCCTTGTCGACGCTGTTGGGGGAAGCGACCGCGGCAACGCGGCGCGGGGCCGCCATCTTCACCTTCAAAGTCGCCGACCCGCGCGCCTATGGCGTCCTGGAGCTTGGTCCCGACGGCCGCCCCTTGCGGATTCTCGAGAAGCCCAACTCGCCGAAGTCCGACCGGGCGGTCACCGGTCTCTACTTCTACGACGGCGAGGCAGTCGACTTCGCCCGCAGGCTCACGCCCTCGGCCCGCGGCGAGCTCGAGATCACCGACCTCAACCGGCTTTACCTGGAGCGGGATCGCCTGACCCCGGTTCATCTGGGCCGCGGCTTCGTCTGGTTCGACGCCGGCACGAGCCAGAGCCTGATGCAAGCGAGCATGTTCGTCGAGATCGTACAGACGCGCCAGCGCACCGGAATCGCCTTCCCGGAAGAGCTGGCCTATCGGATGGGCTTCATCGGTCTCGATGATTACGCACATCTCGTTGAATCCATGCCGCACTGTGCCTATCGCGATTATCTTTACCGCTTGCTGACCGACTTCCGCGAGGGCAGTGAATGAGGATCGAACGCTCCACCATAGAGGGGCTGGTCCTGATCGAGCCGCGGGTGTTCGAAGACGAGCGCGGAAGCTTCCTGGAAACCTATCACGACGAGCGCTATAGGGACGCCGGCATCCCTTCGGCCTTCCGCCAGGACAATTGCTCGACATCACACCGCAACGTCTTGCGCGGGTTGCACTATCAGGTTCAACATCCGCAAGGGCATCTCGTCACCGTCACGCACGGCACCATCTTCGACGTCGGCGTCGACCTGCGCCCCAACTCGGCGAGCTTCGGCCGCTGGTTCGGCACGATCCTGACGGCCTCGCCGCCGCGGCAGGCCTTTCTGCCGCCGGGCGTCGCCCATGGCTTCTGCGTGCTGAGCGACGTGGCCGAACTTTGGTACAAGTGCACCGAAATCTATCACGCGAACGATGAGGGCGGCCTCTTGTGGTGCGATCCGGAGCTGGGCATCGAGTGGCCGCTGAGCGACCCGATCATTGCGCCGAAGGACGCGACCTTCCCGCGCCTGCGCGATATTCCGCCGGACCGGCTGCCAAGGGTCTAGCCGTCCGCCGCGATGCCGAGGCGTTGCAGGCGGTAGGTCCGGTCGAGGATTGCCTGCCACCAGTCCCTGTTGTCCAGGTACCAGGTCACCGTGTCCCGCAGGCCCTCGCGGAACTCGACCTGCGGCGCCCAGCCCAGCTCGCGGGCGATCTTCGATCCGTCGATCGCATAGCGCAGATCATGGCCCGGCCGGTCGACGACGAAGGAGACCAGATTCTTGTGCGGCCGATGGGGCGCATCCGGGCGCAGCTCGTCGAGAACGGCGCAAATCTCCTGTACCACCTCGATGTTGCGGAGCTCGCAGCCGCCGCCCACGTTGTAGCTTTCGCCGATCGCGCCACGTTGGAAGACTGTCCAAAGCGCCGTGGCGTGGTCATCGACGTGGAGCCAGTCCCGCACGTTCTCGCCGCGCCCATAGACCGGCAGCATTTCTCCCTGCAGCGCCTTGATCACCATCAGGGGGATGAGCTTCTCGGGGAACTGGTAGGGGCCGTAGTTGTTCGAGCAGTTGCTGATCACCACCGGCAAGCCATAGGTCCGGTGCCAGGCGCGCACGAAGTGGTCCGCCGAGGCCTTGCTCGCAGAATAGGGCGAGCTGGGAGCATAGGGTGTTTCCTCGGTAAAATGGCCATCGCTGCCCAGCGTGCCGAACACCTCGTCGGTGGAAACGTGGTGAAAGCGGAAGGCTTCCCTTTCCGCTGCGGCCAGCGAACGCCAGTGGGCCAGCGCGGTCTCCAGCAGGACGCAGGTCCCCACCACGTTGGTCCGCACGAAGCTGCCCGGCCCGTCGATCGATCGGTCGACATGCGACTCGGCCGCCAGATGAATGACGCCGTCGGGCTTGTAGTGCACAAAAGTCCGGCGCATGGCCGCCGCGTCGCAAATGTCGGCCTGCTCGAAGGCATAGCGCGCGTGCCCGTCGAAGGAGGCGAGGGTCGCCGGATGGGCGGCGTAGGTCATGAGATCGAGGTTGACGACCCGGGCCTGCGTCGAGGCCAGCAGGTGCCTGATCAGGGCAGAGCCGATGAAGCCGGCGCCTCCCGTCACCAGGACTGTCGGGTCGTCACGCACTGACAGCATTCACGTTGAGATAGACGTTCTTCAGGCTCGAGTAGACATCGAGGGCCTCAGTGCCGGGTTCGCGCGAGCCGTTGCCGGACTGCTTCAGGCCGCCGAAGGGCATGTGCGGCTCGGAACCGTAGGTGCCGCCGTTCACCGAGACGACGCCGGTCTCCACCTTGGAAACGAAGGTCATGGCCCGATCGAAGCTGCGCGTGTGGATCGCCGCCGTCAGCCCGTAGGGCGACGCATTGGTCAAGGCGACCGCCTCGGCGAGGTCGCGCACCCGGTAGAGGTTGGTGACCGGCCCGAAGAGCTCGCAGGTCGAGAGCTCCGAGCGCGGGTCTACGCCCTCGATGACCGTGGGCGCCAGGTAGCAGCCCTTGGCATGGGCCGGGTCCGCCAGCCGCTCGCCGCCGCAGAGGACGGTCGCACCCTCCCCCCGGGCGCGCTCGAGAGCCGCCAGCATGGCCTCGAGCTGCCGTTCGTTGATCACCGGGCCCAGGTCGTCGGCGTCGGTGGGTCCGAGCTTGAGCGACTTGGCCTTGGCGACCAGCTGGTCGCGGAAGCGCTCGTATACGGCATCGAAGACGACGATGCGGCTGCCGGCGGCACAGCGCTGGCCCGCATTGGAGAAGGCCGAGAGCTGGGCCCAGTTGACGGCGTTGTCCAGGTCGGCATCGTCGCAGACCACCAGGGCGTTCTTGCCGCCCAGCTCGAGCGAGACCTTGGCCAAGCGGTCGGCGGCGACGCGCGCGATCTGGCGGCCGACCGCGGTCGAGCCGGTGAAGCTGATGACCGCCACCTCCGGGTGCTCGACCAGCGGCGCGCCGGCTTCCGGCCCGAGCCCCTGGATCACGTTCAGCACGCCGGGCGGCAGCCCCGCGTCGTGCGCGATGCGCGCGAACAGCCAGGCGGTCGCAGGCGTGTCTTCGGGCGCCTTGAGCACCGCCGTGTTGCCGCAGATCAGGGCCGGGAAGACCTTCCAGGCCACATTGGCGATCGGCGTGTTGGCGGCGATGATCAGCCCCGCAATGCCGAGCGGACAGCGCACGGTCATGGATTGCCGCCCGGCCACGGCGCTGGTCGTGGTGCGGCCGTAGAGCCGCATGCCCTCCCCCGCCATGAAGATGCCCTGCTGCACGGCGCCCATGGTCTCGCCCAGGGCCTCCCTGGGAGACTTGCCGGTCTCGAGGGCAACGGTGCGCGCCATCTCGTCCGCCCGCGCGCTGAGGGCAACGGCGACGTCGTGCAGAATGCCGCCCCGCTTGACCGCCGGCAGGGCGGACCAGACCGGGAAAGCATCACGCGCGGCGCCGACCGCAGCCGCCACCTCCGCTGTGCCTGAGCGGGCCAGGCGCGACAACAGCACGCCGTCGTGCGGGCTGAGCTTGTCGAGGGCCGCACCGCCGGCCGCGGCCGCCTCCTCGCCGGCGATCCAGTTCGGTATGGCGTCGGGGACAGGCTTCGTCATGGCATCACCAGGCGGTCCAGCCGCCGTCGAGCACGAGATTGGCGCCCGTCATGTAAGATGATGCCTCGGACAGGAGAAAGACCACGGCGCCGTCGTACTCGTCGGGCCGCGCCATGCGGCCGAGCGGCACCTTGCTGCAATAGGGCTCGAGAAACGCTGCCGGCTGATCGTTGAAGACGCCCGCCAGCGTCAGCATGTTGACGCGCAGGCCGCGCGGCGCCCAGTAGGTGGCGAGATAGCGCGTGAAGGCGTAGAGCGCCGACTTGGAGGCGGAATAGGCCACCGGCTTGAAGAAGGTCTCACCCTGCGCGCGGCGGAAGTCATAGATCCTCTGGTCCGGCGAAACGAGCCCATAGATCGAGCCGATATTGACGATCGAGCCTCGCCCGGCCTTGGCCATGGCGCCGCCGATGACCTGGCAGCAGAGGAAGGTGCCCTTGGCGTTGACCGCCATGACTCGGTCCCAGGAGGCCTCGGGATAATCCTCGAAGGGGCCGTTCTCCTCGGCCGGCGCGTCGGGCGGCGAGTCGAGCGCCGCGTTGTTGATCAGGCCGGCGGGCACCTCCCAGCGCTCGACGATAGTGCCCAAGGCTTGCTCTATGGTGCCGCGACCGGTCACATCCGCCCCGGCCAGCATAAGCCGGTCGCGGTCGGCCTCGGGGAAGGCGCCTGAGAGATCGGCTTCGCTGCCCCGGTTCTCGATGATGGCGACTTTGGCGCCGCGAGCCAGCAGGGCCCGCGTGTAGGACCGGCCGAGCTGGCCCAGGCCGCCGGTGACGACGACCACCCGGCCCGCAAGGTCGAACAACGGATCGCTGCTCATGGCACTTCGGCCAGCACCTGGTGGAAAAGGTCGCAGACCTCGCGCACGGCACCGCGGCCGCCCGGCGCCCTGGTGACGTAGCGCGCCAGGCCAAGCACATCGGGATGGGCATCGGCCACCACGATGGGCAGGCCGACCAGGCGCAGGCAGGCCTCGTCGTTGATGTCGTTGCCGACGTAGGTCGCCTGTTCCGCCTCGAGGCCGCGCCGGGCGAGCAATCCGGTCAGCGCGGCGCCCTTATCCTCGCAGCCTTGGAGACAGTCGAGCTTGAGCTTGCGGCAGCGGGCGGCCACCACCGGGTTGGTCTCGGTCGACACCACGGTCATGTCCAGGCCCGCCTGTCGCAGACGGGCCAAGCCCAGCCCGTCCGAGCGCCAGCAGCGCACGGCTTCCCGGCCATCCTCGAAGACGTAGACCATGTTGTCGGTGAAGACTCCATCGAAGTCGAAGACGATCAGCCGGGTCCGGCGGATCGCCTCGGCGAGGCCAGCGTCAGGGCGAAAGCGGGGCGCGGCCTTCACTGCAGGCTTTCGAGCTGGATGTCCTCGTCCTCGGCCAGAGCTTTGGCAAGGCGGCGGCCGATCACCTCATCCAGATAGTAAGGCGGCAGGCCATCGCCGGGCGACTTGATGAGGATGTCGGATGCGGTGAGCGCGTGTCCCGACGGCAGATTGCGGGCCGCCACCAGCTTCTTACCCATCTTCGTGAGCGGCACCTCCTCCTCGGGCAGCGTCCGCTTGTTTCCGTCGCCCAGCGCCGTGCGCGCCCGATGCAGGTCGCGCACCATCCGGCGCAGGCCGTCGGGCGCCAGCGAGAAGGCGTGATCGGTGCCCTTCCAGGCGCGGTTGAGCGTGAAGTGCTTCTCGACCACCCGCGCCCCCAGCATGTAGGCGACCAGCGGCATGGCGATGCCGTTGTCGTGCGACGAGAGGCCGACCACGACATCGGGGAACACCCGTCGGAAGGTCTCTATGACACGGAGGTTGAGCTTTTCGACCTCGCAGGGATAGCTGGCCGTGCACTGCAGAACGCAGAGCTGGGAGTTGATCGGCATGATCGCGTCGTAGGCGCGCTGCACGTCGTCCAGGGAGCCGCCGCCGGTGCTGACGATCATGGGCTTGCCGAAGGCCGCCACGTGGCGCATCAGCGGAATGTTGCGCAGGTCGCCGGAGGCAATCTTGAAGGCGGGCATGTCCAGCGCCTGCAGGAAGTCGGCGCTCGGAACGTCGAAGGCCGTGGCGAAGAAGGTGATGCCCAGCTCCTTCGCAAAGGCCTTCAGGGCAAGATACTGCTCCCGGTCGAACTCCAAATACTCGCGGTGCTCGCCATAGGTGGGCGCAAAGGCGTTCTCGCTGTTGTAGGGCTGCTCGTACATGGCGCGAGTGAAGAGCGACCGGTTGTGCCGCTTCTGCAGCTTGACCGCGCTGGCACCGGCCTCCTTGGCGGCAACGAAGAGCTGCTGGCATTTCTCCAGTTCGCCCTGATGGTTATGACCTATCTCCGCGATCACATAGCAATCGGACTCGTCGTTCACGACCCTGCCGTCGATAACCAGCTGACCAGCCATCACGTCTCCGCTTCTTTCAAGGATAGCGTGCTTCCTTCCCCTGCCGCCGGCAGACTCACTTCTCGCCGGCCCAGAGATCCTGGAACCGGACGACCGCGCTCCTTGCCCTTTGGCCGAAGGTCCGGCCCTGAACCAGCGCCTCGTAGCGCATCCTGAGGGCGAACGACGGCGTCATGCATGCCATGATCTCGTTGACATGGCTCCCGATGGCATGGCGACGGTCAGGCAGCACGCGAACGAGGAAGTCTTTCTCGCCTGCGGCGTGGTCGAGTACGGGCGCCAGAAGGCAGAGCAAACGAAGACAGGACTCATTGGCCATGAGCGGTGCGGCATCCGAGCCCCGCAAGATTGACTCTAGGCGCGCCGCGCAGTCCCGCCCCCTTTCGGGCGCCGTCCAGCGCTCTACGTCCTGCGAACCGCCGTTCGACGGAAGGGTCACGAAAACGGTCTGCATGGCCGACTCAAGCGGCAGGCACTCTGCGAGCGCCATCTCGAGCCTGATCCAGTCCTCCAGATCGCCAAGCCGCGCAAGCGTGCCTTCCAGCCACTGCCTCAGCGCAAAGTTGGCTACTGCATGGTGCTCCCCGCCGAGCTGCCGCTCTTTCCGCCACCAGCCCAGGAGGAAGCCGGGAGACAGGAGGTGCGCCGGCATTGCCGTCACGACCGTCAGGCCCAGGGATGCCAGGGTTTCCTGGAAGGAGGCCTGCTCGATATAGCCGTAGTCCGGCGGACGATGGTCGCCGGACAGCCTGATTGCATCGAGGCAGCGGTTGTTGAACACGAATCGCGCTCCGGGCTTCAGCACCGCGTGAACCGGTGCGACGATTCGCCGCCAGTTGCCGAAGCGGTTGAGGACGCCAAAGCAATAGGCCCCATCGAATACGCCGTCGCGGAATGGCAGGCTATCGCTTGAAAGCCCGGCTACCAGACGCGGCCAATCCCGTTGCTCAGGTGGGCGCTCGCCCATGCCGTGGAAGAGCATGTCGAAAGACGGGTCGAACGCGACGATGCTTGCACCCCGACGCGCAGCCAGCGGCCTGGCGAGGCGCCCCGTCCCCGCGCCGATATCGAGCCACAGGCCGGGGACGAGACCGCGTATCACATGATGCGCCTCGATGCGCGTCACCAAGTCGGTATGACGCGGAAAGCGGTTCGCGGCCAGGTCATAGCTGCGTCCGCGCCCGCGCTGGGCCCAGCCCAGGCCGCCTGCAATGATCTGGGGCGATGCCGTCATGTCTCGCCGATCAGGATTCCCCGCTACCGGATCCAAGCGTCATAGATCACCACCGAAGTAGCAGGACTCAAACTCGCCATCCATCAGCGCGGGCGCCTGCTCTATGGCGGCCCGCAGCTCTGTCCAGTCGGTATGGCATCGGTTGTCATCGCTGAACCGTCCCGCAACAACGGCGCATCGGCGGCGGAGAAGCTGCTGTGCTTCCTCGACGAAGAAGCCCAAGCCGAAGTCAACCAGCACCATCGGCTTGCCGCACAGCATTGCCGACGCGAAGGTTGTCGTTCGGGGCCAGTCGAACAGAATCACGTCCGCCCGATCGACCGCCGCTTCGAACGGCTCGCATAGAGGCGCCTGCCCGAGCAGCGCCGCGAATCCCGGCGGCGGCGCCCCGTCGCTGTCAGGATGCGGCTTGAACAGAACCTCGTAGTCCCATCCTCGCAGCCTGGCAAAGAGGCGCGCGTGCCAATCTACGACGACAGGATCGGGAAGCAGCGGCAATCCCCGCATCATCTCCGCCGTATACTCACCCGCGACAAGCATTACCGTGCGCACGGGCCGATCTACAGGCCCGTATCGGCGCAAGCTCCAGCGCGTGCGACGCGCCTCGAAGGACGGCGGCTCAGGCTGAATCAGCAGGTCACGGCGAAAGACCCAACGCGCGTAGCCTTCGGCCTGGCCAGGCGTCATGGTGATAAAGTGATTGCAGGCTTCGAAGTCGATGAGGGTCTTCTGTATGGAGGTAGTATAGCCCGCTCCCGGGCCATGATCGTGCCCTGTCACCTCGCCGTTGAAGCGGCGGGTCACATGTCGCAGCATTCGTGTCCAGGGGTCGCTGCCAGCGCCAGTCCAGAGCCGCGCCGGCAGCCTCTCCGGAACCGCTTCAAGCCGTCGCACGTGACATCCGATAGCGGCCAGTGCGTCGGCGGTGTAGCGCCGGATATAGCCTGCGGCAGATTGGGGCAGCTCCTCTCCGCCCGCTGCAAAGGCGTCTGCCGTGACGCGAAGCAGGTCGTCATCGACATCCGACGGCGGTGCTTTGGATCGAGCGGCACTGATGTCTGCCTGGTCGAGGCCGGCGAACCACTCATGCGAGCCTCGATAGGTGACCGGCTCGCCGCAGGCGCGCGCATTGGCCTGGATGAGCGAGGTGACGCTATTGGTGACGATGTCTCGCTTGAGGTCGAGGCGTGAGAGTCGCAGCCGGCTTATGCTATCGCGGACGAGCACCCCGCGTGCAAGGCGCAGCGGCGCGCGGAGGCGACTCGGCCGGGCCGGCCCCTTGGCGAGCGTCGCCAGGAGCCGGGACGGCGGCATCTCCCCGTTCGCCAAGCCTTTGAGGAGGCGGTGGCGCGGTGACGGAACAACGGTCTTTTGGCCCGCCGCATAGCGGCGATGCAGCGCCACAGCGGTAAACAGCGCCAGGGATTCGTTCCACAGGTGAGGCACGAGAATGGAGAGCGCCTCGGACTCCCGCTGGTCGGCTCGGCGCTTGGCCAGCCGGATCAGATAGCGAGAGCGATCCAGTCCGCTGACGTGCTTGAAGCCGCGCCG
>JBHJOF010000203.1:0-12143 GCA_050330055.1 Kiloniellales bacterium | reverse complement strand
GCGGGCGCTGAAATCGGTGGGGAGCGCAATCGCTTCATCGAGCGCATTGGTGTGGAGCGACTGGGTGCCGCCCAGCACCGCCGCCATCGCTTCCACCGTGGTGCGGATGACGTTGTTGTAAGGGTCCTGCTCCTGCAAGCTGACGCCGGACGTCTGGCAATGGGTGCGAAGCATCTTGGAGCGTTCGTCCTTCGCGCCCAGGTCGTCCATCACCTTGTACCACAGCGTGCGCGCGGCGCGCAGCTTGGCCACCTCCATGAAGAAGTTCATGCCGATGGCGAAGAAGAAGCTGAGGCGCGGCGCGAAGGCGTCGATCGCGAGCCCACGCGCCAGTGCGGCGCGCACGTACTCCAGCCCGTCGGCCAGCGTGAAGGCGAGCTCCTGCACCGCCGTGGCGCCGGCCTCTTGCATGTGGTAGCCGGAGATCGAGATCGAGTTGAAGCGCGGCATGTGCTGTGCCGTGTACTCGATGATGTCGGCGACGATCCGCATCGAGGGGCCCGGCGGGTAGATGTAGGTGTTGCGGACCATGAACTCCTTGAGGATGTCGTTCTGGATCGTGCCCGACAGCTTGGCCTGGGCGACGCCCTGCTCCTCGGCGTCGACGATGTAGCCGGCCATCACCGGCAGAACCGCCCCGTTCATGGTCATGGAAACGCTCATCTGGTCGAGCGGGATGCCGTCGAACAGGATCTTCATGTCCTCGACGGAATCGATCGCCACGCCGGCCTTGCCGACGTCGCCAATCACACGCGGATGGTCCGAGTCATAGCCGCGGTGGGTGGCGAGGTCGAAGGCGACCGAGAGGCCACGCTGGCCGTTCCTCAGGCCGCGCTTGTAGAAGGCGTTGGACTCCTCGGCGGTCGAGAAGCCGGCGTATTGGCGGATGGTCCAGGGCCGGTTGGCGTACATGGTGGCGCGCGGGCCGCGCAGGAAGGGCGGGAAGCCGGGCAGGCTGTCGAGCTGCTCCAGTCCCTCGAGGTCCTCGGCCGTGTAGAGCGGCTTGACGGCGATGCCCTCGGGCGTCTGCCAGGTCAGCCCCTCGAGATCCCCGTCCCCGCACTTGGCGTCCTTCAACTCGCCGGCCGCCAGTGCCTGCCAGTCGGCGAGGGTCCTTTTCTCGAAGTCCGCCATGATCTCGCAAATCCAGATAGGTGCTTCTACCCTAGAATCGCAGTATACGCCCGTAAAACGGCGTAAGTCCATGTAACCTGGGCCTTAGCAAAGCCGCCGTCCAGGCGTCATCCCCTCGGCCGGCTTTCGCGGGAGAATGGACAAACTCCCCCTCACCCTCCCAAACGCCCTTCGGTCGCCCAGGTTTACCATGGGGGCCCCTCCCTCTCCCCCGGAGGGGCGAGGGGAATCCGAGCGTGGCCTGTTTGTTTCCCTCGCCCCTTGGGGGAGAGGGAGGGGCCCATCGCGTCAGCGATGGGAGGGTGAGGGGTAAGCCATGGCTGCCCATCGTCGGCCTGACTACCATTGCAGCAGCGGCAGGGCGGCTGCCGGGCGCTCGCCGGCAGCGCGGCAAAGCGCCGCTAGGCGGGCCGGTTCCGGCAGCGCGCCCGGGGCGATGCCGAGCGCCTCGCCGTGGATGCCGCCGGCCACGAAGAGCGCGTCGATGCCGGCCGCCCGGGCGCCGGCCACGTCGGTGCGCAGGGAGTCGCCGACAGCGGCGATCCGTTCCCGGCCGACCCCGAGCAGGTCCAGGCAGGTCTCGAAGATCTCGCGTGCGGGCTTGCCGTGGGAGCGCACGCAGCCGCCCAGCGCCTCGTAGCGGGCGGCGATCGCCCCGGCGCAGATCTCGCGCCGGCCGCCGCGGATCACCTCCAGGTCGGGGTTGGCGCAGACCATGGCCAGGCCGCGCGTCAGGGCGGCCTGCAGCAGCGGCTCGAAGTCCTCGACCCGGTCCTCGGGCCGGTCCGCGCCGGTGCAGAGCACGAAATCGGCCTGCTCGACCTCGGGCACGAAGTCGTAGTCCAGGCCGTCGCGCAGGCCCCAGTCGCGCTCCGGCCCGATGTGGAAGCAGCGCCGGCCGAGCGCCCGGTACCAGGCATCGGGGCGCTCCTTGAGGTGCTGCCAGGTCGCCTCGCCCGACGACATGGCGCCGTCGGTCAGCGCCGGATCGATGCCGAGCTCCCGGTTGCGCGCCACCACCGCGGCGACGCGGCGCGGCGCGTTCGAGAGGATGACCAGCCGCTTGCCACGCCGGCGCAGCTCGGCCAGGCAGTCGAGCGCCTGCGGGAAGGCCTCGATGCCGTCGTGCAGCACGCCCCAAAGATCGAGGATGAAGCCGTCATAGCGATCCGCCAGGCCGCGCAACCCGGGATAGATCGAGATCTCCGCCATGCCCTCCGGCCCTGGAAAGATGCGACCGGGCGCCCTTCTGCCACGAGCGGCCGGGCTTTGCAAAGCAGGGCGGTTGAGCGGTTATCGGTACACTGACATTTTGTAAGGCTTATACCAGACCCCAATACTCATGACCGTTGCCCATGCTTCGAGACGCCGCTTGCGGGCCAAGGCCCGCTCCTGCGGGCACGCGGCTCCTCAGCATGAGGTGATACGATGTTGATATAGAACGCCAGTCCTCATCCTGAGAGCTTGTGAATCTTTCGATTTTGGCGATTCCCGACATGAGTCAAATCAATCACTTACGAGACCCCAAACCGCTGAAATCCGAATAGATTCACAAACTCTGAGGAGCGTTCGAAGAACGCGCCTCGAAGGATGGGCCATGAGTCTCTGGAGTCGAGACGGCGTATTACACCGACGGCCGCTAATTCTCACTCGTCATCCCGGATGCGATGCAGCACGCAGTGCTGCTTCGCTGATCCGGGATCTGCCAGATGGAGAGCCTCGACAGCGCCGGATCCCGTGTCTGAACCGCATCACTGCGTGCTGCGGTGCGCACGGGATGGCGGGTCAAGAATAAGCACTGCTGGTATTAGCCCTCGCTGCGGGCCCCCTCGCCGCGGGCCAGGCGGGGCTCGCCGAAGAGGTAGCCCTGGCCGTAGTCGAGACCGACGTCGAGCAGCTCGACCAGGGTCTCCTCGGACTCGATCTTCTCGCCGATCAGGTCGATGCGGCTGGCGTCGAGCCGCGCCTTGAGCGCGCGCAGGCGGGCGCGGCCCTCTTCGCCGCCTTCGGCGAGCAGGCGACGGGCGTCGATCTTGACGAAGCGGATGTGGCGGCGCGCCAGCTCGGCCAGGTCGAGATCGAGGCTCCGCACCTGGTCGAGCGAAAAGCTGCAGCCGAGCATGGCCAGGCGGTCCAGGTGGCGGCCGGCGAGCGGCCCGATGTGGCGCAGGTCGGCCTGGGCGAGCTCGAACACCAGGTGCGGCGCCAGCTCGGCGTTGCTCTCCAGGAAGTCGACGAAGTCGGCGAAGAACTCATCGTCGCCCAGGGTGTGCGGCGAGAGATTGCAGATGAAGCCGGCGGTCTGGTTCTTGCGCTGGATCTTGCGCACCAGCTGGATGCAGCGGAACAGCAGCATGTTGTCGATGGCACTGATCAGCCCGGCCTGTTCGGCCAGCGCGATGTACTGCTCGGGCACCAGCTTGCTGCCGTCGGCCGCGGTCAGGCGCGAGAAGCACTCGTAGAAGTGCCGCTTGCGCTGCGGCAGGCTGACCACCGGCTGCAGCACCAGCTCGATGCGGTCGTCGCGCAGCGCCTGGCGCACCTGGCTCATGAGGTCGCGGCGCTCCTGCTCCGGATTGGCGCGCAGCGCGCGGCCGACCGGCAGCGGCATCGAAAGTTCGCCGCCGCCCGCCGCCATCCGGGCGGCCGCCGGCTGCGTGCCGCCGTCTTCAGTCATGCGGCCATCGCGTGCCGCATGGACCGCCAGGCGCCCGACCAAGGTCTTCAGCAGGCGCACCTCGGAGACCACCTCGTCGGCCAGCGCGCCACCTGCAGCGGCGCGGCCCGACTGGGCCAGCGCCTCGAGCGCCTCGCGCACCGCCTGGACCTCGCGCCGGGTCCAGGTCAGGTCGTCCTCCAGCTCGGCATGGGAGCGGCGCAGCGCCCGCAGCTCCTCGGCCGCCTGCAGCTGGCGGTTGCCGCGCGCCAGGCATTCGTGCAGCAGGGCGACGCCCAGGAACAGCAGGCCGCCGATCACGATCGCCTCGCTCGGGCCGGTGCCCGGAAGCCAGTGCGGCAAGAGGCTGGCGACCGCTGCCGCGGTGGCCCCGTAGCAGCAGAGCAGGAAGACGTGGAGCAACGCCGGCATGGTCTCGCAAAGCGGGTGGAAAGGTGCCGGACAGTCTGTGCGTCAGGTCTTGAAAGACGGTTAATGAGTCCTTGCCGGAGCCTTGGGGCCTGGGCACCGGCTCAGCGATGGTCGACGCCGACCGCCTCGCCGATGCTGGCGAAGCCGTCGCGGCGCAGCCGGTTGGCGAGATCGCGCTTGATGGCGCCGATCAGGGCCGGCCCGCGATAGATCAGCGCCGTGTAGAGCTGCACAAGCGAGGCGCCGGCGCGGATCTTGGCATAGGCCTCGGCGCCGCTCGCCACGCCGCCGAGACCGATCAGCGGCAGGCGACCCTCGGTCTGGCGATAGAGACTGGCCAGCACGCGCGTCGAAGGCTCGAACAGCGGCCGGCCGCTGAGCCCTCCCACCTCGTCGCGATGCCGGCTGCGCAGGCCCGCCGGCCGCGCGATGGTGGTGTTGGTCGCGATCAGGCCGCCCAATCTCAGCTCCAGGGCGACGGCGGCGATGTCGGCGATGTCGGCCTCGGTGAGATCGGGCGCCACCTTGAGCAGCAGCGGCGGCGCGTCCTGCGGCATGGTGCTCGCGAGCGCCGCCATGACCCGCTGCAGCAGATCGGTGAGTTCCGTCTTCCCCTGCAAGGCACGGAGGCCGGGCGTGTTCGGCGAGGAGACATTGACCACCAGGTAGTCCGCATAGCGCGCCAAGCGCTCGATTCCCTCCACGTAGTCGGCCGCAGCGTCGGCGCTGTCGCGGTTCTTGCCCAGATTGACGCCCACGATTCCCGGGACGATGCCGGACTTGCCCTTGTCGCGGAAACGCGCCAGCGCCTCGGCCGCGGCGCCGGCGCCCTTGCTGTTGAAGCCAAGGCGGTTGATCACGGCCTCGTCCTCGGGCAGGCGGAAGAGACGCGGCTGCTGGTTGCCCGGCTGCGGCCGCGGCGTGATGCTGCCGACCTCGACGAATCCGAAGTCGAGGCGGAGCAACGGCGCGATGACCTCGGCGTCCTTGTCGAAGCCGGCGGCCAGGCCCAGCGGATTGGCGAAATCGCGCTCCCAGAGGCGCTGCGCCAGGATCGGGTCGTCGGGCTCCCGTGCGGCCGGGACGAGACCCTGCTTCAAGGCCCAGAGCGACAGGCCGTGCGCGCGCTCCGGATCGATGCGCCGCAGCAGCGGGCCGGCGGCGCGATACCAGTCCATCGTGCGGCCCGTGCTTGTCAGCTCAGGGGAGGAAAGACGTGCCGCCCGTCGCTGCCGAGCGGCAGATCATCGACCCGCAGAACCGCCGCGACCGGCAGCGCGCCATAGAGGTGCGGAAACAGCTGGCCGGCGCGCGACGGCTCCCACTTGAGCGCCGCGCCGAGCGCATCGGGATCGACGGTCAGCAGCACCAGGCCGCTCTGCCCGGCGCGGTGGCGCGCCGCGCTCTCCTCGACCTGGGCGCCGCCGGAGAAATGGATGAAGCCGTCGGCCGCGTCCTGCGACGAGCCCTCGTAGCGGCCGCGCGCGGCCGCCGCCTCCCACTCCTCGCGACGGCAGATATGATAGATGGGCCCCTCCGGCATGGCCGCGAGCCTAGCCAAGTCGGCCGGGCTTGAACAGGGTAAGACTTGGAAACTTCAGAATCATTTCCCAGCCGCAGAAAGGGGACGGAGAAACCGTGAGCACCGGAAGAGCCATCGATCACATTGTGCTGGCCGTTCGCGACCTCGACGCGGCCGCGCGCGTCTACGGGGCCCTGGGCTTTACCCTGACGCCGCGCGCCTACCACGAGGACCGCATGGGCACCTCGAACCGCCTGGCGCAGTTCGCCGGCAAGAACTTCATCGAGCTGCTCGAGGTCGACCGGCCCGACAAGCTCGCGCCGCACGATTTCTCGCGGACGCCGCCGTTCTTCAACTTCGGCGCCCACAACAAAGCCGCCGTCGCCAAACGCGACGGCCTGTCCATGCTGGTCTTCGCCGGCGACGACGCGCGCGCCGACATCGCGGCCTTCGAGGCGGCCGGCGTGCCGACCTACGCGCCCTTCGATTTCGATCGCCAGGCACGCCTGCCCGACGGCCGCGAGGTCACGGTGTCCTTCACGCTGGCTTTCGCCACTTCGCCCGACATGCCGGGCATCGCCTTCTTCGTCTGCCAGAACCGGGCGCCGCAGCATTTCTGGAAGCCGGCCTTTCAAGAGCACGCCAATGGCGCGACCGGCATCAAGGCCGTCTACCTCGCCTCCAGCGATCCCGAGCGGGACGGCGCCTTCGTCGGCCGGCTGTTCGGCGGCGCCGTGACAGCGGTTGCGGACGGCGTGCAGGTGGCCTGCGGTCCCGACCAGGAGGTGAGGGTCCTGCGGGCGGAGGCAATCTCGGAGATCGATCCCTCCCTTTCGATGACGCCTGACAACGGCCCCCGTCTTGCCGGCATCGCCTTGTCTTGCGCTGCGGGTACGGGTAAGCGCCAAACCGTCCCGGCCTCGCAAGCCTGCGGCATGTTCATCGAATGGCTGGGAAGGTGACGCGGCGACGCCTGCCTCAGCGCCACGTTGATTCCGCCCGCCGCCTCCCGTAAGCTTATTTTCCTAGCGACAGCGGCGGCTCGCACCCACGCCCGGCAATGTTGAGACATGCGGACATCTGGCGCGCGATCGATCGGCTGGCGGCGCAGCATGGTCTCTCGCCGTCGGCGCTGGCCCGGCGCGCCGGGCTCGACCCCACCACTTTCAACAAGAGCAAGCGCGCCACCAAGGACGGCAAGAAGCGCTGGCCGAGCACTGAATCGCTGGCCAAGGTGCTGGAAGCCACCGGCGCCTCGCTGGCCGACTTCGTCGCCCTGCTCGGGGCCGAGAGCGGCGAGCCGCTGGCCCGGCGCATCCCGGTGATCGGCTATGCCGAAGCGGGCGCCGCCGGCTATTTCGACGATGCCGGCTATCCGGCCGGCGGCGGCTGGGACGAGGTGGTCTTTCCCGAGACCAGCGACCCGCACGCCTATGCCCTGGAGATCAGCGGCGATTCCATGGCCCCGGTCTATCGCGACGGCGACGTCATCGTGGTCTCGCCCGAGGCGGCGATCCGCCGCGGCGACCGCGTCGTGGTCAAGACCCAGGACGGCGAGGTCATGGCCAAGCAGCTCGCCCGGCGCAGCGCGCTCAAGATCGAGCTGCAGTCGATCAACCCGGCCCACCCGGACCGCACCTTGAGCACCAAGGAGGTCGCCTGGATGTCGCGCATCGTTTGGGCGAGCCAATAGCCGGGCATAGCGGCGGGATTGCCTTGCCGGGCCGCGCCAGGCTTCTATGCTAACGGTCATTCAGTGATCCGAGGAACGGCGCAATGCACGACAAGAAGGCCATGCGGGCCATCCACTTCATCGACGGCAGCTGGGTCGAGGGCAACCCGCCGATCATGGGCCCCATGACCCACGCCGCCTGGATGGCCTCGGTGGTGTTCGACGGCGCGCGCGCCTTCGACGGCGTGGCGCCCGACCTGGACCGGCACTGCGAGCGCCTGAACGAGTCGGCCCTGACCTTCGGCCTCAAGCCGCTGAAGCCGGCCGGCGAGGTGCTGGAGATCGCCAAGGAGGGCATCGCCAAGTTCCCCAACGGAAGTGCGCTCTACATCCGCCCCATGCTGTGGGCCGAGGAGGGCTTCGTGCGCGCCGACCCGGAGAGCACGCGTTTCCTCTGCTCGGTCTTCGAGGCGCCGATGCCGCAGCCCAAGGGCTTCTCGGTCTGCATCTCCTCGTTCCGCCGGCCGCTGATCTCCATGGCACCGACCAACGCCAAGGCCTCGTGCCTCTATCCCAACTCGGGACGTGCGCTGGGCGAGGCGGAGGAGAAGGGCTTCGAGAACGCCGTGGTGCTGGACGGCCTCGGCAACGTGGCCGAGCTGGCCACCGCCAATATCTGGATGGCCAAGGACGGCGCCGCGCACACGCCGGTGCCGAACGGCACCTTCCTCAACGGCATCACCAAGCAGCGCGTCGCCAGGCTGCTGCGCGACGCCGGCATCCCGGTCTACGAGCGCACCATCACGGTGCAGGAACTGCTCGACGCCGACGAGATCTTCACCAGCGGCAACTACGGCAAGGTGCTGCCGATCACCCGCATCGAGACCCGCGACCTGCAGCCCGGCCCGATCTACGCCAAGGCCCGCGAGCTCTATTTCGACTGGTCGCATTCGTGACAAGGGCTGCGAGAGCTCAAGTCAAAACAAACTGCTGTAAGACACAGATGAACACGGATGAACGTTATCGGGTTCTTGCATCAACGACGCGGAGTTCGGGTTCAGAGAACTCTTCTGCATCGACAAGAGAAGTTCACTCTGGTTTGTGTTCATCCGTGTTCATCCGTGTCAAATATCGTTTGTTGATTCCGATTGGACCATGACGGTTGGTGTGAAGGAGCTCTAGCCGGACGGCCGTGGGTCAAGCCCGGCAATGACAAGGAGAGTGACTACGCCGCGCTCAGGTCTTCGCCGGCGAGCGCGCGGCGGATCAGGGCGCGCGAGGCGTCCAGGCCGTAGAGCGCGAAGAAGGAGCCCATGCGCGGGCCCTGGCTCTGGCCCAGCAGTATCTCGTAGAGCGCCTGGAACCAGGCGCGCAGCTCCTTGAAGGGATGGCGCTTGCCGACCTCGTAGACCTGGGTCTGGATCGCCTCGCCGTCGGCCTCGTCGGGCAGCGCCTCGAGCTCGGCCAGCAGGTCGGCCAGCGCCGCGCGCTCCATGTCGCTGGGCGCGCGGTAGGCCTTGGCCGGCTTGACGAAGTCCCGGTAGTAGGCGACGGCGTGGCCGACCAGCGCGTCGAGCAGCGGCTCGCTTTCCGGGCTGGCGCCGGGGGCATAGCGCGAGATGAAGGCCCACAAGAGCGCCGGGTCCTCGCTGTTGCAGACGCTGGCCAGGTTCAACAGCATGGCGAAGGAGATCGGCGGCACCTGCGACGGCGGCGCGCCGTTGTGGATGTGCCAGACCGGGTTCTCCAGCTTCTGCGCCGGATCGTTCTCCTTGCCGAAGCGCTCCAGGAAGCTGATGTAGTCGTCGACCGCGCGCGGGATCACGTCGAAGTAGAGCCGCTTGGCGACGCGCGGCTTGTTGTACATGAAGAGCGACAGGCTCTCGTTCGGCGCGTAGCGCAGCCACTCCTCGACGGTGAGGCCGTTGCCCTTCGACTTGGAGATCTTCTGGGCATTCTCGTCGAGGAAGAGCTCGTAGTTGAAGCCTTCGGGCGGGCGGCCGCCCAGGATCTTGGTGATGCGCCCGCTTACCTTGACCGAATCGATCAGGTCCTTGCCGGACATCTCGTAGTCGACGCCGAGCGCGTACCAGCGCATCGCCCAGTCCGGCCGCCACTGCAGCTTGCAGTGCCCGCCGGTCACCGGCAGCTCGACCTCCTCGCCCTCCTCGTCGCGGAAGCGGATGGTGCCGGCCGCCGGATCGGTCGCGGTCAAGGGCACCTGCAGCACGCGCCCGGTCTTGGGGCAGATCGGCAGGAATGGGCTGTAGGTGGCGCGCCGCTCCGGCCCCAGGGTCGGCAGCATGACGGCCATGATCTCGTCGTAGCACTCGAGCACGCGGCGCAGCGCCGCGTCGAAGCGGCCCGAGGTGTACCAATCCGTCGCCGACTGGAACTCGTAGTCGAAGCCGAAGGACTCGAGGAAGGCGCGCAGCCGCGCGTTGTTGTGCTGGCCGAAGGATTCGTACTCGCCGAAGGGATCGGGAATCCGGGTCAGCGGCTTACCCAGGTGCTGCGCCATCATGTCCCTGTTGGGAATGTTGTCCGGCACCTTGCGCAGGCCGTCCATGTCGTCGGAGAAGCAGAAGAGGCGGGTCGGCAGGTCGGACAGGCGCTGGAAGGCCTGGCGCACCATGGTGGTGCGCACCACCTCGCCGAAGGTGCCGATGTGCGGCAGGCCCGACGGGCCGTAGCCGGTCTCGAACAGCACATAGCCTTTTGCCGGGCCCTTCTCGGGCGCACGCTCGCCGTAGCGGGCGAGCAGCTTGCGCGCCTCCTCGAAGGGCCATGCCCTGGCCGCCTGGGCCAGCTCCCGTTCGCTGCTCATGTCGCTGTAGACCGCCTTACGACTGCTGAACGGCGGCGACCCTAGGCGGCAGGGGCGCAACCGTCAACGCCGGGGCGTCAACGCCGTTTGACGGGCGTCAGTCCTTGGGGCGCGGGCGGGCCCGGCCGAAGAGCTCGCGGAAGAAACGCGGCTCCTGCGCCATGGTGATGAACTTCTGGCGCTGCTCCTCGCTGAGGCCGGCCAGATAGCCATGCAGCGCCACCATGGAATCGGCGACCGCCTGATCGCGCGGCTCGCTGCGCCGCTTTGCCAGCTCCAGCGCCGTCGCGTGATCGAAGGCCGGGTCGAGCAGGGCATCGACCATGGCGCCGTGCATCTGCTCGCGGCTGCCGCGCATGCCCTGCCAGCGCTCGCGCAGCGTCGTGCGCAGCGCAAGCAGGCCGTCGCGTTCGGCCTCGCTCAGGCCGAGCTCCTCGCTGACCGCGGCGATATGCGCGTCGGAGACATGGTCGCCGCCGGAGTCGTGCTGCAGCTTGGAATAGACGACGCCGCCGACGAAGAAGAGGTTGAGCGCCACCGAAATGGCCAGCAGGGCCCAGGGAAGCCGCAGCCGCATCCCGGGTCTCCTAGAAGAAATCGTCGCCGGCGGCGGCCAGATCGAAGCCGCTGTCGGCCGTCGTCATCTCGCGGTCGGCCAGCAAGTCGCTGTAGCCGGCCTCGCCCAGCTGGAAGCCGACCACGCAGGCCAGCAGCAGCGCCGCCGCCAGCCCGACCGGCTGCCACAGCGGAGCATCCGGAATCAGCAGGCCGCGCAGGCGGGCCAGGACGCCACCGCGTGCCACCACCGGCCCTGTGACCTTCCTCGGCTCGCGGACCAGGCCCTGGGCGCGGGCGATCAGGCCGGGCGGCACCGCCAGCTCGGCATCGAGCGCCGCGCGCGCCGCGATCAGGCTGTCCAGCGCCTCGGCGTCGCCGGCCAGCCAGGCCTCGACCCGATCGCGCCCCGCCTCGTCAAGCCGGCCGTCGAGATAGGCGGCCAGCAGACTGGCCGCTTCGGTCTCGTCCGGCGCCCCGGACGACGCTGACGCGAGTGCGGGGCGTGCCCGCTGCCAGAGCGCCCGGTCCTGCCTGCTGCTGTGCTTGTCCATGGTCATGATCAATCCCGTCCTCGAAGCAATAATACGTCAGAATCGCCGGCGCCATCCCCCCTTAGCCGCATTTTTCTAGCCCTCATCCTCGGCAAAATGGGCCCGCAGCTTGGTTAACGCCTTGTGGTGGGTGCTGCGCACGGTCTGCGGGTCGACCCCCAGGATTTCCGCCGCCTCCGCCACCTCCAGCTCGCGCTGATAGAGCATTTCCAGCACCAGGGCCTGGCGCGGCGACAGCAGGTCGGGCGGGATCTTGATGCGTTCCGGCAGCTTGGGCGGATCGACCGCCAGGAGTTGCTCGGGCACCTCGTCGATCGACGAATGCTTGCCGCGCTGGCGGCGCAGGTGGTCGATCACCGTCGAGCTGGCGATCACGGTGAGCCAGGTGGTCAGCTTGGCCCGGCCGGAGTCGTAGCCGCGCAGCAGCTTGAAGTCGGCCTTGCAGAGCCGCAGGAAGACCTCCTGGGCCACGTCCTCGGCCTCGCCGGTGCGGCCGGCCGGCACCAGGCGGCGCTGGATCGCGGCGTAGATGACCGGCGCATAGCGCGCGACGAAGCGGTCCCAGGCCGCCTTGTCGCCGGTCAGCAGCCGTTCGAGCTGCTCGCCCTCCGCCGTCACCCGCCCCGATCCCCGCCGCTGCACATGATCCTGTCGTACACTGCCGGCCGCGGCCGTGCCAGCCCGGCGCGGGCCTGTCTTCGGGGTGGCCCCCTTAAGTTGTCCGCTTCGCGGACGCCCCCCTCCCGGTGCTGCGCACCGACCTCCCCCCTTGCGGGGGAGGGTTAGGGAGG
>JBHJOF010000202.1:0-11513 GCA_050330055.1 Kiloniellales bacterium | reverse complement strand
ACCGCCGCCGCCATCACCGCCGCCGCCGTCGCCGCCGCCGTCACCGCCGCCGCCGTCGCCACCATCTCCACCATCGCCGCCGCCGTCGCCGCCATCTCCGCCGTCACCACCGTCGCCGCCATCGCCGCCGTCGCCGCCATCTCCGCCGTCACCACCGTCGCCGCCATCGCCGCCGTCAGAACCGCCGCTACCGGAAGCGCCGCCGCCGGAGCCGCTGCCGGACGACCCGCCACCTGACGAAGCGCCACCGGCGGCGCCAGCACTTGCTGATCCACCTCCCGACGAGGCGTCGCCAGCAGACGCAGCATCCGCCGGCCCGCCATTGGAGGAATCAGAAGCCCCGCCTGGACTGGCAACACCGCCCCCTGCTGCCGGAGAGATGCGGCCAAGATTCTCCAAGACGGACGGGGGCGGCGCGTCAACGTAGTGGCGCAGCGGGTCGACGCACTGGCCGTCCTCGACCGCCGCCGCCAGCTCCGATGACTCCAGCAGCCAACAGTCGACGACCTGCTTTTCACTGACCGCACAACCAGCAGTAAGAAGCGTCCCGATGAAGAGCGCAGTGGATGCGGCCAGGATTTCGCGTCGCGGCCTGCGAATTTGCCAGCCTCTGATCGCGCCCTTAATCGGGCAGTTCAGCCCTCGTACCATGGCCTCCCTGGCCTCCCTTGTTGCGGAACCCGCCTCCCGCCTGCGCGTTGACCGAGCTACGGCGAGTGCCTCCGGCAGGCTTCCATGCTATTATAGACGAATTCAAGCCTAACGCTGCGAATAAGCGGGAGTTCCACGATCGCCGGCTGATTGAAGAGGGATGGTCGTGAAGGGTACTGTCTGGTTTGTCGGATTGCTCACGCTGCTGGTCGGCGGCGGGGTTGGTTATTCGCGATTGCAGCAGCCGGAAGAGGAAGCGGCGGCGCGTTTGGTGGGAGCGTTGGGCTTCATTGAGCATCAGATCGAGCGCTCGTCGCACGATATCCTCGACGCCAATCCCTTCATCTCTCCAAAGATCTCTTCATCATCGTCCGCAGACACTTTTCATGTTGCCGGTCGGGTAAAGCTGCTCAGCCGCGATACGGACAGCGGCCTCGAACGCTCGCACGTCGAGCCTTACCGCGCGACCGTCGAAAGCCTCTGCAAGCCCTACACGGAAAAGGCCTGCTGGCGTCTGCACGCTCTCGAGATTGAGGGCGCCGCCGTCGCAAGGCACGCCAGCGTGTCGAAGAAGGTCGGCAGCAGCGCGGACGCCGAGCCGATCGAGACGCCGGCCGTCGAGAGCGCGTCGAATGAAGCCCCGGAGGCCGACGATACGACGGCCGCTGCCGTCGTGCTGTCGATCGAAACGCCACATGTCAAGCGCTCGGCGACGGACGAGAGCAACAGGGCGCCGCACGAAAGCGCGCCCATCGCTGCCGTGCCATCCCGGGCGCTTGAGTTGCCCTTTGCCGGCGTGCCTCGTGCCGGTTCATCCTCTAACGGCCTGGCGGCCGACGCTGCCTTGCCCGCCGCTCCGGAGCCGCCAGCGCTGGTGCAGCCATCGCGCGTGGGGGAAATCGCCGAGTGGATTGCGATGCGTGCGGGATCCGGATCGACCGAAGCTGCCGATGAGACGCAGTCACGGCGCCCGAGTGATCAAGTGACCACGCTATCCATCGGCGATGCCGAAAAGGCCGCCGCTCTTGTGCAACGCGAACGCCCAGAGCAAGAGCAGGCGGCGGTACAAGAGAGCCCCTTCGCGACGATGTCCGCGGCAGCGCGTCAGTCTGAACGCCGACGAGCGATGGTGGAAACGCCCTCGGGGCATAGTGTCGCGCCGGCGGACGCCATGCCGGATGAGTCTCGTTCGGCGTCCAACTTGCCGGCAGAAGACCCGAGCCGGGCCGCTCGGCAGCATGCTCCGGCGCAAGCGCCGCGAGACTCTGCCGCCGCCGAACCAGACACCGCGCCCGTAAGCTTTCCCGACGTGACCTCGGATCGCTTGGTGGCGCGAGCGGACGATGTGCAAATCCCGGTCGAGAAGCCAAGTCCAGTGGCAAGGGTCGGGAGGGCCCGGCTTGCCACGGCAAGCCAAGCACCGCCTCCTGGCCCTGAGCCTGATCGAGCCGATGTCCGAGAGCCGAGGAGCGCGATGCCGGCTGTCGCGGCCACTGCCGAATCTCCCAAGCCGGAGCAACCGGCGGAGCCGCCTCTGACCGAGTCCGAGCTGCGGGAGCTCGAACAGGCTCTTGCGGCCCTCGGCTTTTACCCGGGCCCGGTCGACGGCACGATCGATGGCGAGAGCGAGCAGGCGATTCGGTCGTACCAACACTTCGCCGCCCTGCCGAGCGATGGCGTGCCCGGGCGGCGGCTGCTGGACGAAATGCGACAGATCGCGCAGCTGGCCGGGTTGCGGGACCGAGCGCAGGTTCGCGCCGGCGGGGACGGGCGGCCCGGGCAAATCGACCAGGGGGCACCGTCGATCGCAGCGGATCGGCAGGAGCTGGCACTGGCCTCGCCCGGCGAAGCAGCGCCGTCCGGACAGCAATCGGCCGTGATCCCGCCGCGCAAGCCTGAGCAGCCGAAGCTCCCTGCGGGCGCAGAGACGAAGCTCGCGGCAAGCACGAATGAGAGCGAGCAGCCGCTTTCCGACATACCCAAGCTGAAGCCCGTGAAGGAGCTGGGCGAAATCCGGCAATCCGTCGCCACGCCTGTCACCATCACAATGGAGTCACTCCCGCGAGAGATCGGGCGCGCGATCCAGACGGGCGCACTCGACGTGCGCCTTGCAAGTGGTCACACGCCCCTGACCGCGGCGGTCACGACGGGGCGGCGCGACGCGGTCGCCGCTCTGCTGGCCTATGGCGCGGACCCCGACATACCCGCGGAGGACCAGGCGACGGCCTTGATGTACGCCGCCTGGGGCGGCGACGTCGACAGCGTCAGGCTCCTTCTTGAAGCGGGCGCGGATCCCAACCAGCGGAATCGCGACGACAAGACCGCGCTGATGGCGGCTGCCGCGAACGGCCATGCCGAGATCGTCCGGCTGCTCCTGGAAGCCGGCGGAGAGCCTGACCTGCAGGCCCTGAAGGGCTGGACCGCGCTGATGTACGCCGTTTGGCGCGACGAGCAGGAGGTCGTGCAGCTGCTGCTGAAGCACCGGGCGAACGTCCTGATAGCCAACAACCGCGGCGACACGGCCGTCGATCTCGCCGCCGAGCGCCAGAACGGCGGCATCTACTCCCTATTGCTGATCGCGAGCGGTTCGAGCTGAAGGCAGCCCGGCTGCCGGGCGATCTCGCCAGGGACGAGCGCAGGCCGGACCTCGATGTGGGTAACTTCGGCGGTCGTATCGGAGAGCACTGGCGGCCGGGGCCGCCTATTGGGCAAGCTGGGCAAGCCGCAAGCCCTACTCGAGGCCGGCCATTCTCAATCCCTCGCGCCAATGATCGTTGTCGGCGGCTTCCTTGAAGGTCCAGCGTGAGGTCGCGTAGGCCAGGTCGAAGGCCGGCTGTCGTTGACGCAGCAGCGCTATGCTCTCGTTGGCTCCTTCGGTGTCGCCGCTTCGCGCCTGAGCGCAGGCGCGGAACAGCAGAATCTCCGGTATGAACTGCGGGCTTTCCGGATCGAGGTCCGGATGCATCAGCTGCTCCAGCGCGCGCTCATAGTCGCTCTCCATGTAGTAGGCAAAGCCCAGGTTCCATCGATACCATCCCGGCACAAGCTGGGCTTTTTGCAGCATGTTGATGGCTTTCGACCGATTGCCGTCCAGAATGTTCGCAACCGCGGCCTCGGCGAGCAGTCCCGGCTTGCGGTCCAGGCGATCGGTGAAGTTGTTGTAGAGATCGACCGCGATCTCGTACTGCGCGAGCGCTTGCGCAAGCTTGCCCTGACTGAGGTACACGAAGGCCAGATCCCAGTAAGGCGCGTAGTCGGCCGCCTCGACGCCATCGAAGGCCTCGGTGTCCAGCTGCACGGCCCTGCGCGCGTACTCCTCTGCCCGCGTCAGCTCGGACCTGTCCAGCCAACCGACGAGCACGCTTCGAACGTAGCTGTAGGACAGATAGCCCCAGGCTCGCGAGAACTTCGGGTCAAGCTTGACGGCCTCTTCGAACCTGGCCCGGCTGGTCGCCATCCGCTCCTGGTCTATGACCGAGAAGCTCCTTTCTCCCTCGAGATAAGCCCTGAAGGCTTCGGCGCTCTGTGTACCTCTCATGTCGTATCCCCTTCACCTTGAACTGCGTCCCGCGGACGTTCTCCAAATCAACTTGCTTTGCCCTGTTCAGCCGAGTTCGCGGCCGGGCCGGCGGGTCATTCGGGCAGACCGGCCAGTCTTAGGCTTTCGAGCCAGTGCGCCTCGTCTTCGGGCTTCCTGAACTGCAGGCGTTGTTGCAGCTGACCTATCGTGGCGCCCGGCTCCTCCTTCAGGAAGGCGTCGAGCGCGCTCCGCGCAAGCGCCGGCTCGTTCAGCCTTGCGTAGGTGGCGGCGATCTTCAGGTTGGCCAGCTTGGCCGGGCTGTCCAGCTGAAGGAACTCTGCGATGGCATTCTCGTAGTCGCGATCGTTGAAATGCGCCCAGGCCAGATTCCAGCAGTACCAGTCGGGGTAGTGCGGATTGAGGATCATGGCGCGTCGGATCTGCTGGATCGCATCCTTGGGCTCGCCCAGATAGACGAGCATCGCCGCCATTTCCGCGAGCAGGTCCGCGTCGTTCGGGTTGAGCGAAAGTGCGCGTTCGTAGTGACGCTGCGCGCGCGAGAATCGCCCAGTATTGAGGCAGACGAACGCCAGGTCCCAGTGATTGGCGTAGTCTTCGGGATCGAGCTGAACGGCCGTTATGGCATGGTGCAAGGCGTCATCGAGGTGAGTCTTGTCCAGCCAGCCCGACAGGACGCCGCGCGCCATGCTGTAGGCGAGGTAGCCCCAGGCGCGCGCAAAGTTCGGATCGAGCCTTGTTGCGCTCTCGAACAGAGCGCGGGATTGCTTCCAGCGACTCCTGGAGGTTTGGCTGAAAGCCTGGACGCCGCGAAGGTAGGCTTCATAGGCGTTCAGCTTGATGGCCCGGCGGCCGGCGACACGGCGGCGCTCGGCAGCATCGGTTTCCAGGGCCAGGGCAGCGACGATCTGCCGCGTGATCTCGTCCGGAATCGCCCCGAAGTTGGCGATCTCGCGGTCGAAGCGGTCGGCCCAGATCACGCGATCCTGTTCGGCGTCGGTCAGTTCCATCTGGATGCGTAGCGAGCTCGGGGAGCGACGGACAGACCCCTGAACAATGTAGCGGACGCCGAGCTCGCGGTTGAGCGAACTCGCCCTGATCGGCGTGTCTCTGTAGGAGAACGCCGTATGTGACGAAATCACCAGCAAGCTGCGGAACTTAGAGAGGTCGATGCTGATGCTTTGGGTGAAGGCGTCGCATATGTAGTGGTCCTCCGGATCCCGGTTCAGATTGGCGAATGGTAGTACGATGATAGATGGCTTCTCCAAGGGGATGTGGTCTGTGATTTCTGTCACAATGGCCTTCAGACCCCGCGTTGGCCCCCGATCGGCGGCGGAGGCGGCTCGGATCGCGCTGACCCGGATGGCCGGACGGTGCCCGTTGTCCGGCAGCTCGACGCTGTAGGCCCGCACCGGGGCTGCGACATTCTTGACCTGGCGTTCCCCGAGCTCCTTGAAGCCGAGCTCGCCCCTGTTCTTAAGGCTCTGATAGGCAAGGGCGGACACCACGATGCCGCCGGGCTGCGCCAGGCCCTCGAGCCGGCAGGTGATGTTCACCGCGTCGCCGTAGATGTCGTCATCCTCGATGATGACCTCGCCGACGTTGAGCCCCATGCGGTAGTTGAGCCGCTGCGCCCTGGGCAAGGCGGAGTTGTAGGTCCGGAAGGCGAACTGCAGGTCTATGGCGCAGGACAGGGCATCGTCGGCATTCGCAAATTCGGCCAGAAAGCCGTCGCCGGTCGACTTTACCAGGCGCCCGCTGTGTTCATGGAGCTGGGGATAGACGAGCTCGCGCAAATGGGCCCGCTGCTGCACAAAGGTGCCGTCCTCGTCCAGCCCCATGAGCCGGGTATAGCCGACCGCGTCCGCCGCCAGAATCGCCGCGGGACGGCGGAATATCTGCTGCTGCGCATTCAAGAGGTCGACCTCGCCATCCTGCGACCCGCACGCATCGCCGAGTCGGTCCCCCCGCGCGGACGCCTGTTTGTACCCGTACTAAAACTAACCAGAAAGTAGGGCAGAGTACCATGGAATTGCGGACTCTTGGGGTTTCGCCCTGGCCTGCCGCGAGGTGGCGGTGCGGCGGCAGTGCCCGGGCGGTCAGCGCGGCCGCCGTCGTCTCCGCCGCAAGGCTGAAGTGCGTTGGGTGAGGGTGAGGGACGGCGCCCGGACCGGCTGCATCTAGGACTGGCGAAGGCTTATCCAGGCAAGAAACAGGACCGCCTCTCCGCCGCTGTCGCCGATGCTTGCCGAGAGCGCAGGACAGTTCGCGCCGTCGCCTTGCACCAGCAGGGTTTCGTGACGCGCGAGACGCTGGGGCGTGCCGCCGTCGAGGGTGAGCTCGGCGTCGCCGGCCAGTCCGTAGCACAGCAGCAGGTCGCCGCTTCCCTCTCGCGTCGCGGTCCGTTCGACCGCATCACCGCCCAACCGCAGCACCTCGACCTCGGCGCGCGCGAGCTCGCGCGCCACCATCAGGTTGAGATCGCGGATCGGCCCGCCGTGCAGCCGGCAGTGCGTCGCCCAGTCGCCGCTGAAGCCGACCGGCTCGAAGGGGCGATCCACCACGGTCCGCCCATGCGGCCCGAAGTCCAGCGTCATGCCCCCTCCACCAACGGGTCCCTCGACCATCAGGATGGTGCGCTCGTAGCCGGCAAAGTCGGAGAAGGGCCCGGTCTCCGGCAACTCGGCCAGGCTGAGCCGCCAGGCGAAGCGCGCGCCCTCGCGGCTGGCATCGCCGGGCGCATAGCCGACCGCCAGCTCGGTCGTGGTGCCCTTGCCGTTCTTCCACGGCATTACGCGGTAGTCGGACGGGTGGAGGTGGCGCGTGACGGCTAATCTGGGAAGATGTCCTCGCTGGTCGCGCACAGTATCGACCCACTGCTTACAGCACTGTAGTCATTTACCAAGCCTGTGCGATCTCTCGTGCGGCACTTTGGAAGGCGGCAAAGTAGAGTTCTACCCGCCGCTGGTTAGGAGAAACTCTAAACTCGTGGCGTAGGAATGCTCCTGGTGCGCGCTTAGCATTTGGAAGGGAAGTGACGCCAGGAACATTCTGCTTAAACTTTTTAAGCGCGGAGGCGCTTTGATGTGCAATCGCATTTCCAAGCGGAACCTCCTGAACCTGAACGCGCAGTGCAACTATAAAGGTATGTGGCTATAGGAGTAAACTACTCCTCTAAAGATACTCACTGCCGCTTCCCCTTCTTCGTCTCCCCCGCCTCCTTGAAGCGCGTCAAATCCTCCTCCGCCGCGTCCGTCGCGACGCCCCACGTGAGCCCGCTGTCCTGGGCGTAGCGCTTGCCGAGCTGCCAGGCGATCTCGGCGCGGGCGAGCTCGACGCCGAGGTAGAAGGCGTGGCTGGCGTCGACCCCGCCTTCTTTCCCGGCGCGCAGCTTGGGGAAGAGGGCGAAGGCGTCCTGCGCCACGTGGTGGCCGTGCTTGTTGTAGAGGTGGATGCCGTCCTCGGCGACCTCGATGCGGTAGTTGGCATCGGTAATCTCGCGCGCCAGCTCGGCGATCTCCTCGGGCGTGTTGGGGAAGGGCTGGCGCTCGTGCAGGCCGATCAGGTGGCTGCCGTAGTCCTTGGGCAGGCTCGCGTCGGCGCGCGCGGCGAACATGATGCGGCGCGCCGCGTCGTGCTCCTGCAGGGTGCGACGCGTGTGCGGGCTCACCTGCACGACCAGCACGTTGGTGATGGCGAGCTCCGAGACGATGCCCATGAGCAGCGCCGTGACGCCGGCCGAGTCCGCCTCGGTCAGCTCGGTCAGGTTGCCGGTGCCCATCAGCATCTCGGCCTCGGGCCGGCGCCGGCGCAGCTCGGCGTAGCGCAGCAATGACTCGGTGAATCCGAAGTGGATCGGGTCGATCACCGGGTCGACCAGGTAGCGCCGGCCGCGCCTGTCGAGCGCGTCCATGGCGCGCTCCAGGGAAGCGAGATCGCCGTGCGCCGCCGGGATCAGCACCGGCACGGCGGCCATCTCGTCGGCCAGGTCCAATGTCGTTTCGCCGAGACTCAGCACGTAGTCGGCGCCGGCCTTGCCGCCGCGGCGCAGCTCCTCGGGATCGGCGGAATCGACGCTGACCGCGAAGCCCTCGGCCTTGAGCGCATGCACAGCGTCCTCCAGGTGCGGGAAAGGCGTGTCGGGCAGGCAGCCGAGGTCGATCACGTCGGCGCCGGCCGCGCGGTGGGCGCGGGCGCGTTCCAGGATCGCCTCGACCGTTATGGTCGGCGCCTCGACGATCTCGGCGAAGATGCGCACGTCGTGGCGCGAGAGATCGGGCGGGCCGCCCTTGCGGCCGAAGAAGGCGGGCAGGTCCTTGAGCTCATTGGGCCCGCGCTGGAACGGCACGCCACAGGCGGCCGCGAGCGTCTCCAGGTCGGCGCGGCACAGGCCCGGCAGCACGACGCGGTCGGGCTGGAGCGGCTTGGGCAGGCGGCGGCGGATGATCTCGCCGGTCATCAGCGCCGCCACCTTCACGCCCATGTCCTGCACGGCGTAGGTGAAATCGGCCGGCGCCATCTTGGCCAGCAGCGCCTCCAGCCGCCCCCGCGCCAGCCGCCCGGTCAGGAAGAGGATGCGCTCAGGCATGACGCTGCGCCCGGCGAAGGCTCAGGAGCGGCTTACGAAGTGACTCTTGCTTTTGCCCCCCTCCCTGGCCCTCCCCCTCGAGGGGGGAGGGGAAGAGAGTCAGCGGCTTCGGCGCTTTTGTTACCTCCCCCTTCGAGGGGGAGGTCGGCGCGCAGCGCCGGGAGGGGGGCCTAAGAAGAGTCATTGGTTTCCTAGGAGCGAGCGCCGGCATCGGCGGACAGCGCCGCCAGCCGCGCCTGGATCGCCTGCTCCAGCGCGGCGAGCGAATCGACCACCTGGGTCGCCTCGAAGCTGCGCAGCTTCTCGACGTTCTCCAGGTCGATCTGGCGCGGGTAGACCTTGACCATGCCGCTGGGCGCCATGGTCTCGAGCTCGGGCGCGGTGTCGCAGGCGAAGACGATCGAGGGCACGCGGCACTTGCCGGCCTGGGCGAAGACGTTGGTCGCCAGGTTGTCGGAGATGCCGTAGGCGCACTTGGCGACGGTGTTGGAGGTGGCCGGCGCCAGCACCAGGGTGTGGTAGACGCCGTGATAGAACAGGCCGACCGGCGCGGCGCTGGCGGTGGTGTCCTTGAAGACGCGCACCGCCTTGGGCAGCTTCTCGAAGTCCTGCTTGTACATGCGGATCACCTCGGCTCCGGCGCGCGAGACGAAGAGGTCGAGGTCGGGAATGTCGCGCATCAGCGCCAGGCTCTCGGTGAAGAAATGGCCGGAGCCGGTCAGCGCCCAGGCGAGGCGAGGGGTGCGGACTTTGCGCGCCATGGAGGGGGTCGGGCTCTTCTGTTTTGCTGCACTTGCGGCAAGTCTAGCACGCAGCGTCGCGAAAAAAGGGGACAGTCCCGAAAAGGGGACAGTCCCCTTTTTTGCTCTGCGCCAGGCGTGGGACACCTGCCCGGATTCGGCATGCCGCCCGGCCGCCCGGCTTTGGCATAGTTGGGGCCCGCCAGGAAACGAAGGAATGAGGGGGAAGGCATGGCGACGCAGTTCAATCCGCCGGAGGTATGGCAACCGTTCGGTGCCTTCTCGATGGGCGTGGCACAGGGCGAGGGCCAGGTCGTGCATCTGAAGGGACAGGTGGCGCTCGACCGCGCCGGCCAGGTGGTGGGGCCCGGCGACATGCGGGCGCAGGTGGCGCAGGTGCTGGAGAACATCAAGGCGGCGCTGGCTCTTGTCGGCGGCGAGATGGGCGACATCATCTCGCTCACCCAGTTCACAACCGACATAGAGGCCTTCATGGCCTGTGGCGATATCCGCAAGGCCAGCTTCGCGCCGCCCTATCCGGTCACCACCACCGTCGAGGTGTCGCGGCTCTATCATCGCGAGCTGATGATCGAGATCACCGCGATCGCCGAGATCCCGCGCCAGCGCTACCGCCCGCCGCAGGCGTGATGCAGAAAAGGGGTCAGACCCCTTTTTTGGAACCTAATGATTCCCAGCGGTTAGTGAGCAGTCAGGAGAAAGGGGTCTGACCCCTTTTTTGCCTGATCGGCGCGCCGGGCTGCCCCTGACCCATCAGAGCGGCGGCGAGCCGGGCGCGGTCGTCCGGTCCGGCGTACCAGACGCGGCAGCGCGCCCTGGCGAGGAAGGCCGGGAAGGCGGCATCGACCAGGCCGCGCCTGGCCAGATCGGCGGCGTCCAGCGGGTCCCCGGGCGTGGTTTCAGCAGGCAAGGGGGCCGACTTCACCAGCACCAGGTCCCGGGCGCCGATCTGGCCGGCGAGCCAGAGCGCCAGGCTGTCTGAGGTCACGTCCCAGCTCTCCGGGATCTCGGGCCGACCGAGCGCCATGCGCGTCGGCATCCAGACCGGCAGCTTGCCCGCGCGCAGGGCCTGGCGGATCGCCTGCCTGCTGGCGGCTGGAACCAGGGCGGGGACGAGGCCGGCGAGCGAGCGGCCGAACTGCTCCATGGCAAGCAGTGCCAGATGGTGCGCCACCCGGTCGTCGAAGCCCATCTCATGCTGCGCCGCGCGCACCTGGTCGGCGAAGGGCCCGCCGCCCGGCACCAGCACGACGTGGCCGGCGCCGGTCTGCAGAGCGTCCAGCCAGTCCTTGAGCGCGTTCGATCCGGCCAGGCTGCCGCCCAGTTTGACGACCCAGTTGACGCCCCTGGGGCCGCGGCGAGTCAGTGCGTGGCGAGACACGTCCATCCTGCTTGGGCGAGGCTTTACCCCTCACCCTCCCATCGCTGGCGCGATGGGCCCCTCCCTCTCCCCCGGAGGGGCGAGGGGGAGGGGCCCCAGGCGCCGTAAGGCGTCTGGGAGGGTGAGGGGGAGTTTGTTCTTGGGCCACCTTTGAAGGCGTTGGACGGGGAAAAGACCGTCGCCCGCCGCCCTCAGCGGCGGCGCTCGATCTCGATGCCGACGCCGGCAGCGGCCGGCTCGATCTCCAGCTTCTCGACCCGCACCCGGGCGCGCACGGCGCGCGGGTCGGCCAGGCAGATCCCGGCGATCCGCTCGGCCAGGGTCTCGACCAGGTGGATGTGCTGGCCGTCGGCCAGCTCCTTGATGCCGTTCAGGATGTCCTCGTAGGACAGCACGTCGCCGATATCGTCGCTCAGCGGGCCGCTGCGGGGGCGCACCTGGACCTCCAGGTTGAGCCGGACCTTCTGTGGCGCAAGCTGCTCGTGGGCGTGCACGCCAATGCGGAAATCCAGCACCAGGTCCTTGACCAGGATGCGGTCGAGCGGCTGGCCCTCGGCCCAATGGCTCGAGGCGACCAGGCGAGCAGCAAAGACGCGG